>NZ_BAABHS010000064.1:0-24247 GCF_039542225.1 Yinghuangia aomiensis
CGGCTCGACCAACTCCCACTCGCCATCCGACAGATCACCCCGGGTCATGCCGTCCGGTCTACCGCATTCCCCCGGCCGCCGAGGCCGGAATGACCCGATCGTGATCCGAACTCAGAACAGGCCCTAGCCGACGCGGCGCGGAGGCGATCGGACGCCGCCGCGCCGCGGGCGCATGACGACAGCGGGCGGAGGAAACCGGCAGTCCCGGTCCCCTCCGCCCGTCCGGCGCGGCCATGCCGATACGGCGGCGGCCTACCGCTTCACCTCGGCGAACGGCACCGCCGGCATCGTGTCCAGCACGACGTGGACCTCGGCAAGCCGGTACCGGCCGTCCTCGCGCCGCGCCACCGCCCGGACGATGCCGCTGGCCACGGCCGCGGGCACCCGGTCGACCACCGAGGTGACGTCGATGTAGGAGGCGAGCCGCACTTCCTCGCCGGACTCGTCGACGACGTGGACGTTGGTGCCGTTGTGCCGCAGCGGGTAAGGGCTGGCGAGCCGGTGCTCCCGCTGCCACGCCAGCACGTCCGCCTTGCCGCGACTGTCGGAGGCGATGAACGCCTCGTGGGGGTGGTTGCCCGTGTCGGTGCGCGAGGTGAACCACACGTCCTCGGTGAACATGTCCTCCCAGGCCTCGAACTCTCCCTCGTCGTAGACGAACCACCAGCGGTGCAGCAGCTCGTGGACGGCGAAACGGTCGTGCATGACGAACTCCGTTCGATTGATGTGCGGCACAGATCCGCCTGCTTGCGGCAGTGGCACGCACGCGCGGAACGGACCGCGCGGCGACAGGACCCACAAATAAAATACGTGCTACACAAAAAACACAAGGGGCCGCTGGAGAATCAGTACGTCCACTGCACCGGGCGGCTCATCAACTCCGGGTAGCGATGCCGCCAATAGCGTTCGGCCTCGGCCAGGTGCTCGCGCATGGCCGCTTCGGCCCGGTCGGGATCGCGGGCACGCAGCGCGTCGACGATCGCCTCGTGGGCGTCGGCGATCGCGGCCTGCTTGCGCGCCGAGTACTGCACGCCGACCCGGACGCCGTCCGCGATCGCGTGCAGGGTGTTGACGAAGACGTCCAGCACGACGCTCTGCGCGGCCTCCGCGATCAGCGTGTGGAAGCGCTGGTTCTGCGCGACGAAGACCTCGTGGTCGCCCGGGTTGGCACGCAACGCGGCGATGCTGGCGTCGAGTTCGTCCAACTGACGGTCGCTCACCCGCTCCGCCGCGCGGCGCGCGATCATCGGCTCCAGCGCGGTGCGGGCGTCCGTGACGTCACGGAACGACGCGCCCTCGATCTGCAGCACCAGACTCAGCGCCTCGCTGAGACTCGCCTTCGGCGGACGGCGCACGATCGGCCCTCCTCCGGGCCCGGTCTTGAGGACGATCAGCCCGCGGGTCTCCAGCAGACGCAACGCCTCGCGCACGGTCGGACGCCCGGCGCCGTACCGCGCCATCATTTCCTGCTCGTTGGGCAGGCGCTCGCCCGGCGCCACCTCACCCGACAGGATCGGCTGCGCCAGCACATGCGCGAGCCGCTGCGACGACTTCGGCGCACGCCAAGACTTCGGTTCGGCGTACTCGTTGGCGGTCTCGGCCATCGCAGCGGTTACCGGTGTCCCTGCTCGATCGGAAGATTTCCTGTACAGGGATAGGGTAGCCGGAACTCGGCGCGCCGCCCCGCGGCCTCCCGAGGCGGCGTGCCGCCGACACTTACGAGGTGTATGAACCTCCGTTGAGATGCAGCGTCTGGCCCGTGATCCACGACGCTTCGTCCGAGGCCAGGTAGGCGCACAGGGCGGCCGGGTCGTCCGGCACTCCGATGCGGCCGACGGGCAGCCGGGCGGCCATCTCACGGGTGTGGTTCGCCTCGCGGCCGCTCGCCGCCGGGTCGATGAGCCCGAGGGCGATCGTGTTGGCGGTGATCCCGTCGGCGGCGTTCTCGATGGCCAGGTGCCGCATGAAGGCGATGGCGCCGCCCTTGGCCGCCGCGTACAGCGAGACGCCGATCGCCTGCCCGATCACGCCGGAACCGGAGGCGATCGTGACGATGCGCCCGTGGCCGCGGGCCGCCATGCCGTCCAGCACCGCCTTCGCGCAGTTCATCACGCCGAACAGGTTGACCTCGGTGAAACGCCGCCAGTCAGCCGGGTCGGACTGGCGGAACGGAGTGGGCCGGAAGGCCCCCGCCCCGGCATTGCCCGCGTTGTTGACCAGGACGTCGACGGGAGCCGCCTTGCGCTCGAATCCGCGCACGGCGTCGAGCACCGCGTCGAGGTCCGTCACGTCGAACGGCAGCGCGTAGGCGGTGCCTCCGGCTTCGCGAATCGCCTGAGCCGTTTCCTCCGCCCGGTCCTTGTCGATGTCGTTCACGGCGACACCGGCGCCTTGGGCGGCCAGCACGCGGGCGACTCCGGCGCCGACTCCTTGGCCGGCTCCGGTGATGAGGGCGGTCTTGCCGTGCAGGTCGAACACGTTGTACTCCGTGCATCGTCGGGGGTCTGAGGCTTGCGGGGTTTTGCTTCCGTCAGTCCTCGGCGGAGGCGAGCGCGTCGAGGATGGCGGCGGTGTGCTCGCCGTGCAGCGGCGGGGCCCGGCGGATCGGCGGGCGAACGCCGTCGATTCGCAGCGGCGAGGCCACCAGGCGGATGTCGCCCGCCGGATGGCCGACTTCGTGGACCAGGCCCACGGCGCCTAGGTGCTTGTCGCGGAAGACCTCGTCGATTCGGTTCACCGGCGCGCAGGCGATCCCCGCTTCGGCAAACGCGCGCTCCCACGAACGCGTGGAGGCACCGAGCAGCACCGCGGCGAGGAGGCCGTCGAGTTCCTCGCGATGCGCGAGCCGGGCCGGGTTGTCGACGAAACGGGGGTCGTCGGCCAGCGCCGGTCGCCCGATCGCCGCGCAGAGCGCATGGAACTGCCGGTCGCTGGTGGCGCCCAGGACGAGTTCGCCGTCGGCAGTGGGGATCGGACCGTAGGGTGCGACGTTGGGGTGCAGGTTGCCGAGCAGGCCGGGAACGACGCCGCCCACGAGGTGATTGGCCGCCTGGTTGATCAACGACGAGACTCCGCACTCGAAGAGCGGAACTTCGACCCGCGCGGCCTTCCCGTCGGGCTCCCGGCGGTGGCCGAGCAGCGCGCCGAGCGCGCCGATGGCGGCGTACAGGCCCGTCACCACATCGACGATCGGCAGCCCCACCTTCGTGGGACCGGTCAGGGCATGGCCCGTCACCGACATGATTCCGGACCGCGCCTGTGCCATCGCATCGTATCCGGGCTGGTCCCCCAGCGGGCCCGCCTCCGATGCGCCGCGTATCGAGACCCACACGGTCTGCGGGCTGGTGTCGCGCACGGCGTCCAGGCCCAGCGAAACCATCTGCGGAGGAAGGAAGTTCTCGATCACCAGGTCGGCTTCCGCGGCAAGCGCCCGGACCACGTCGCGATCCTCGTCCCGGCGCAGGTCCAAGACCATGCCGCGGCGGTTCCGATTGACCGCGAAGTAGTACGCGGCGTCGTCACCGTGGAACGGCGGCCCCCACCTCCGGGTCTCGTCCCCTTGCGGCGACTCGACCTTGATCACGTCGGCGCCGAGGTCGGCCAGCACCGTCGCGGCCAGCGGGCCCGCCAGGATCCGGGACAGATCGAGCACCCGGACTCCGGCCAGGGGCAGCCAAGGGTCTTGGGCATCGATGTCCTGAGGCCACGTCATACGCACTCCTCCTCCGAGGCACCCGCGGGTCGTCGACATCGAGCCACGCGTCTATTCATAGCTATCATGGCCAGGATTGTGGGGGCCAGATCCCCGCACCCCTTTTTTCGTATACGAGATACGCATAAACTGCCGCGCGCCTGCCCCCGCGGGAAGATTCCCATCTCCGTCACCCGCGCACCGCCTCGTCGTGTCAGGAGCCCCCTCTGTGATTCCATCCCCTCGGCGCGAGACCGTCGACGCCGTCCGCCGGGCCCGGCGGCACGGGCTTGCCGACCTGCTCGCCCGGTCCGCGGTGCGTACTCCGGACAAGACCGCGATCGTGTACGGCGACCTGCGCCAGTCCTATGCGGACCTGGACGCGCTGGTCTCCCGCACCGCCGCCGCCCTCGCCGCCCGCGGCGTCGCGAAGGGCGACCGGGTCGTCCTGCTCGCCCGGAACTCCCACGGCTTCGCCGTCGCCTACTTCGCGCTCGCCCGCCTCGGCGCCGTGTCCGTCCCGGTCAACTTCATGCTCACCGCCCCCGAAGTCGCCTACGTCCTCACCCACGCCGGCGCCACCGGCGTCATCGCAGGCGCCGACCTCACCGCCACCGCGGACGCCGCACTCGCCGAAGCCGGCCTCGACCCGGCGGCACTGAAAGTCCACGCCGTCATCGGCGACCCGGTCGCAGGGTGGGAGCCGTTCACGCACCTCGGCACCTCAGACGCGCCCTGCCCGGACGTGGACCTGGACGACGACGACCCCGTCCAGATCATGTACACCTCCGGCACCGAATCCCGCCCCAAAGGCGCCGTCATGACCAGCCGGAACCTCCTCGCCCAGTACACCACCGCGATCGTCGACGGCGGCATGGCCGCCGCCGACATCGAGATCCACGCCCTCCCGCTCTACCACTGCGCCCAACTGCACTGCTTCCTCACACCCGACATCTACCTCGGCGCCACCTCGATCATCCTCGGAGCGCCCGACGCCGCCACCATCCTCGCCACGGTCGAGACAGAAGGCGTCACCAAGCTCTTCTGCCCGCCGACCGTCTGGATCGCGCTCCTGCGCCACCCCGACTTCGACACCCGCGACCTGTCCACCCTCCGCAAGGGCTACTACGGCGCCGCCGCCATGCCCGTCGAAGTCCTCGCCGAACTCCGCCGCCGCCTCCCGGACCTGGCCCTCCACAACTTCTACGGCCAAACCGAGATGTCCCCCGTCGCCACGATCCTCGGCCCCGAAGACCAGGAACGCAAAGCCGGCTCCGCAGGCCGCGCCGGACTCAACGTCGAAACCCGCGTCGTCGACGACGACGACCGACCCGTCCCGCCCGGCACCGTCGGCGAAATCGTCCACCGCGGACCCCACACCATGCTCGGCTACTGGAACGACCCCGACCGCACCGCCGAAGCCTTCCGCAACCAGTGGTTCCACAGCGGCGACCTCGGCACCCTCGACACCGACGGCTACCTCACCGTCGTCGACCGCAAGAAGGACATGGTCAAAACCGGCGGCGAAAACGTCGCCGGCCGCGAAGTCGAAGAAGTCATCCACACCCACCCCGCCGTCGCCGAAGCCGCCGTCTTCGGGATCACCCACCCCTACTGGATCGAAGCCGTCACCGCGGTCGTGGTGCTCAAGGCGGGTGAGAAGGCGGAGCCCGACGAGATCACCGCGCACTGCCGCGCCCACCTCGCCGGGTTCAAGGTCCCGAAGTACGTCGTCGTCACCGACGCACTCCCGAAGAACCCCAGCGGCAAAATCCTCAAACGCGAACTACGCGGCACCTACGCGCACTTGGCCGCCGACGACTAATCGGAAGGACGCCCTATGCTCGTCTACGACGTCGACTCGCACTTCGAACCCGGCCCCGACTGGCTCGACGAATTCCCGGCCCTGCGCGACCGACTCCCGGCGCTGCTCCCCCAGGACGAACCGGAATTCGCTCTCGCGACAGCCAAGCACTTCGCCTACTTCACCTCGGACGGCATCCGGCCGCACATGCCCGCGCGTCGGCGCATACCCCTGGAACAGTTCGTCACTCCCACCTTGCAGGCGATGTACCCCGAAGGCCAAGGCGCGGCCTTGATGAACGGCCACTCCCAGCACGCGACACTGGACCCCGCGGCGCGGGTGAAAACCCTCGACACCCAGGGGATCGACGTGCAAAACGTCATCACCGGATCCGGCTACACGCTCATGTCGTGCCTCCGCGATCCGCAACTCGCGCGGGAAACGGCCACCGCCCTGAATACCCACATGACCGGTTCACTCGCCGCACACCGTGATCGCCTCCTCCCGGTGACCGTCACCCATTTCGACGACCTGGACTGGGCCGTCGGCGAGTTGACCCGCATGCGCGGACTCGGCAGCCGGGCCTTCCACGTCACCACGGAGTTCAGCAACGGCATCCCGCCATTCCACCCCGACTTCGACAAGGTCTGGGCCGCCGCGACAGACCTGGGCATGGTGGCGGTACTACACGTCGGACTCATGCCGCCGCGCTACCACCCCGCCTACGCGAACACCGAGGACCCGTGGCTCGTCACCCGGATGAGCACCAGTCAGTCGTTCCAGGCCGCCCAGGTCTACCTCAACGCCCTGGTCTTCGGCGGGGTCTTCGAACGGCACCCCAACCTGACCGTGTTGCTCTGCGAAACCGGCATCGACTGGCTGGAGTTCGCGGTGAGCAACATGGACGGCCGGGCCACCCCCGCGTCCGCAGCGCTACTCGGCCCGTACCGGCTGCCGCTCAAACCGAGTGAGTACATCCGACGGAACGTCCGCATCAGCCCGCTCCCGCAGGCGGCACAGACGCCGATGCGGCTGTTCGAGAAGCTGCCGGAGGTCGCGGTGTTCTCGTCGGACATGCCGCACTTCGAAGGCAATATCACGCCGGTGGACTTCTGGCGCGACGAGCTTTCCGGAATCGACGAGGCGACGTGGAACTCGTTCGTCGGCGGCAGCATGGCCGACGTGTACGCCCGCATGGGAGACCCGGTCACCTTGGGCAGTTGACCTCGGATGGACTTGGTGGGCGCGGGCAGGCGCCTACCAAGGCTCCGGGTTGCTGAATATCGGGGACATCGGCGAGCCCCTCCGGACATTCCCCGACAGCCGGGGGGCCGCGCGGCCGCCGAGCGCCTCGATCGCCGCAATGGTGCTGTCGATGACCGTGTCGTAGAGCCGGTCGTAGGCCGTCGGCAGCTCGTCGATGATGCTGCCGATCTTGGCGCGCTCGGCGGCGTCATGCTCCTCCGACGTGTCCAACGCGGCCCGGAGTACCGTCACGGTTTCCTTCGACGGCCTGCGCACGGCCGCCATCGACGCTTGGCCGACGATGGTGGTGCCCACCAGGGTGATGGCCAGCGCCTGGTCTTCCTCGCTCAGCCGCAACGGCTCCAGCACCTTGGTCAGGATGACGAACGAGGGCAGCCAGGCCGGCTGCCGGGTGGACACGATGTACGGCAGCAGCTGCGGGTACGGACGCAGGCTCTCCATGCTCCGGACCATCCACTCGCGCAGCTGGTCCTGCCACGTCACGTCCGCAAGGCTGGTGATGGAGACCTCGAGGTCCTTCGTGAAACGGTCCGCCACCGCGTGCAGCAAATCGTCGCGGTCCGGGAAGTAGCGGTAGAGCGCCATCGGCGCAGCGCCGACGGCGTCCGCCACGGACTTGATGGTCAGCGACGCCTGGCTGTCCGCACGCACTAGGCCGACGGCGGCCTCGACGATCAGGTCGCGTGACAGACGCCGCGGTCGACCACGGCCGCGCTTCGGGCTGTCGTCGGGTTGCTGCGTCATCGTTCCCGTCCCCTTCACCACGCCTGATCAGGCATTACGTGCACGCCCAGAATATGCGCCGGAGATCCACCCCCGACGCGGCACCGAACGCTCCGTCAGCTTCGATCGGCTTCCAGAGTGCTGCGCCAGACTCCGGTCAGGGTGTCGAGCATCGCCGAACGCTCACGGTCCCAGCGGCCTGCCTGCCACGACGGCATGAAGGTCTCCAGCTGGTTGATCAGCAAGAATGCCCGCCGCTTGGCTTCCGGGCGGGTGAAGTGCGCCCACCGCTCGGCGGGCCGGGTCAGCGACCGGATGAATACCTGCTGGCGCTCCGCATGCTGGCGGCGGAGGGTCTGCGGGAGCTGCTCCGCGAACAGCTTGAGCGCCTTCTGGTGCTCGTCGCCGGTCTCGACGTAGTCGGCCAGCCAACCGCGGACGCTCGCGGCCGACCAGTCCGGCAGCTCGCCGAACGCGGCGAACTTACGGCCAGTGTCCGCCCAGATCCGGTCCGCCAACTCGGCGACGATGTCCGCCTTCCCGGAGAAGTGCAGGTAGAACGTGGCACGTGCGGCACCCGCGCGGGCGGCCACGTCGTCCACGGTGGCGGCCTCGTAGCCCTTCTCCTCGAACACATCGATGGCCGCGGACACCAAGCGGGCGCGCGTGAGCTGCTTGTGCTGGGCGCGGAGATCCGGAGCCGGAGCCCCGGATCCCGACCGTCGATGGGGGGCGGCAGGCATGCCCACAGCCTAGTGGCCCGGGTTCCGGGCCATGACGCACCCGGCCGTATCGGTCCCCCCTCAGGCTTTGCCGATCCGGTCCTTGCCCGCGCGTCAGTGGAAGAGCATCGGTGTTGCGGGACGGGGGGAAGCGACCGGACCCGCGGTCATTCCTCCGTCGACGTAGTAGTCGCCACCGGTGATGTACGAGGCGCCCGGCGATGCGAGGAAGGCCGCCATGTGCGCGACCTCGTCGACGCCGCCCGCGCGGCCGAGCGGGAGGGCGCGGAACCGCGTGTCCTGCGCGGCGCCGCTGCGGTCACCGGGCAGCATCGCCGTTTGGATGGGTCCCGGGACGAGGGCGTTGACGCGGATCCCGTCGGGACCAAGCTCGATGGCCGCCGTGCGGGTGAGACCCCGCACACCCCACTTTGAGGCCGAGTAGGCGGAGGCCCACGCCTGCCCCTGAACCCCGCTCGCCGAGGCGACGTTGACGATGGCTCCCCCGCCGGCCGCGCGCATCACCGGTGTGACAGCGCGAATGCCGAGAAACGTGCCGACCAGGTTGATGCCCAGGATGCGCTGAAAGGCTGCGGCCGTCTCGTCCTCGATAGCGACAATCCGCATGGCCGCCGCGTTGTTGACAAGGACATCCAGCCCTCCGAACCGGGCGACCGTGGCGTCGACTGCTGTCGCCCAGCTGGTCTCGTCGCTGACGTCGTGCCGGATATACGCGGCGTTCTTGCCTATCTCGTCGGCCACGGCCGCGACCGCGTCCTCCTGCACGTCCGACAGCATGACCTTGGCGCCGCAGGCGGCGAAGAGTCGCGCTTCGGCTGCGCCTTGGCCCTGTGCCGCGCCGGTGATGAGGACGACGCGCCCGTCGAGGTCGTACACGTGAAACTCCTGAGGGTGGGAACGGAAGTATGCCGGCCAGTCGTGACGGCTACTGCGGTACGTGCCATTGCAGTTCGATGTGCTGGCCGAGCGTGACCAGCCCGCAGGCCAGGACGTCGGTGTGGACGAACACCTGCATCATCGTGTCCGTGACAGCGTGGGGGTCTTCAGGGCGATAGATGCCGGAGACGGAGATCCGGCCGGCGAGCTCGGGATCGTCCTTCCCCGCCGCCTCGACCGCAGCTGCAGCCTGCTCCAGAGCCGCGCGACGGCAGGCGCATGCCGAAGTGGCAGGAGTACTGCGGTCAGGCGCACACGTCGGCGTGCCACGTCTCGGATACGGATCCCAACGACGCGTCGCTGCCGAGAAGCGCACCGAGTGCCTTCTCGAACGCCCATTGCTCCTCGGTGATCTCCGACGTATACAGCACGTTGTCCGTGAAGCCGGCCTCCGCCGGGTCGACACGTGCCGTGAACCAGTAGCCGCCTCGGTCGACGACCTCGCAACCCAGGAGCCCCAGCACGCGGGCGGCGAGCGAACGCTCGCCGGGGCGGTAGACGAGTTCCGCGCGGGTGATGCGCCGGGAAACTCGTCGTGGAATTCGGCCTCGGCCATGTGGACTCCCCGTACGAGGGTGCGCGAGCCGCGGGAGCGGCTCTCAGCCGCAAGGCAGGAGTATTTAACGTAGAGATTACACATACTCGCCGCGTAGGCAACCGCCATGAGATGCGGGGATTTCGCCTGCCTCCCGGCACGGGCCTCGGGTTCGGCCCACGGCGTGGCGCCGTCCGCCTTCATTTTGTGTAGCCCCTATGTTAACTTCGCGCGGTCTCCCCGCCAGGGGCTACCCGTCGGCCTTGGGTCGACCGCACGTCTGGCCGTCCCGGCCCTGGCCCGGGATGACTCGTTTCCCCCACATCCGGACGACCGCCTCCCCCATTGGCCGGCCCTCGTCCGACGCCGAGAAGAGGACCCATGGCCAGCAATGCACCAGCAGCGGAACCACCCGCCGGCACATCGGCAGAAAGCGACTCCGGGCGCCTCGACGGCGCTTCCCGAGGCCGGCTCGTCGCCGTCGCCGCGACCATCATCCTGTTCGCCGAGGTGGTCCCGCTCCAGTACGCGATCGTCCTGCCCGCGGTTCAGAAGATCGCTCCCAGCTGGCCGTCCGTCGGTGACAACATCAGCTGGATGGTCATCATCATCGCCCTCGTCGGCGGTGCCACTACACCTGTCGTGAGCAAGCTCGCGGACCTGCACGGCAAGCGCAGGGTCATGCTGGCGTGCAGCGTCAGCTTCCTGGCCGGCTCCGTGCTGTGCGCCGTCACCGACACCTGGGCGCTGTTCCTGCTCGGACGCGCCCTCCAGGCAACCGCGTTCGCGATGACCGCAATAGCCGTCGGCCTGATCCGCGACCTGCTGCCCCGCCGCTACATCCCCCTCGCCGTCGGCGCGCTCGCCGCCGGCTTCGGCTTCTCCGGCATCGTCGCCCCGTTCGTCGGCGGCGCACTCACCGACCACTACTCGTGGCGGGCCCTGTTCTGGTTCCTGGTGATCTACGGCGTCGTCATCACCGCGCTCGTGTTCCTGGTCGTTCCGGAAAGCCCGCTGCGCGTGCGCCAGGGCCTGGACTGGCCGGGGGCGGTGCTCGTCGGCGGCGGCGTCGCCCTGTGCCTGGTCTACCTCAGCAACGGTCAGACCTGGGGGTGGAGCGAACCCACCGCGTGGGCCTACCTCGTAGCGGGCCTCGTCGTCTTGGCGCTCTTCTGGCTGTGGGAGACCAAGACCCCCACACCGATGATGAACCCGCGCCTGCTGCGCTCGCCGAAAGTCTCGCTGGTGCTGGTCGTGGGCTTCCTGTCCAACATGGTGATCGGCGGGATGGGCTACATCGTCCCCTACATGGCCCAGACCGACGCCGAGGCCATCAAGCAGCAGATCCTTCAGGGGGCGGCCGCGGCCGCGCACCAGCCCGTCGAGGTCATGCAGCAAGCCATCACGTTCCAGGGCGACTTGGGCTACGCGTTCGGCTTCAGCCTGCTGGCGTTCGCGGTGCACTTGACCATCGGCTACTCGACGGCGGCCATGGCCGCGGGCCCGACGGCCGGGGCATGGGGCCGCAAGTCCGGACTGCGGGCTCCCCTCATCGCCGGCATGGCCATCATGACCGCGGGCTCGGCGGCCATCGCCCTCTGGCACACGTCCTGGGTCACCGTCCTCATCCTCTACTCCGTCTACGGCATCGGGTTCGGCTTCTACTACTCGGCCGGCAACAACCTGATCGTCGAAGCCGTCCCGGCGCAGGAATCCAGCATCGGAGCAGGCATGCTCGCGGTGGCGCAGTCGTTCGGAGCCGCCGTCGGCACGGCGGCCGTGACCGCGATCGTCTCCGGGCACACGCTGGCCATGACGTCGCCGAGTCCCACCGGCCAGGGGACCGTCACCACCGAGATCCCCCAGGTCTACACCGACACGGGATGGACGAACGCGCTCTGGGCCATGGCCGCCGCGGGCGCGGTCGGCACCGTCGTCGCCATCGCGCTGCGGACGGGACGGACGCCGGCCACGGGGGGTCAGGCTCCCGACGAACAGCCGGAGCAGACACGGGTTCCGGAGACCGAACTCGCGTGAACTCCGCCCATCGGCCCCGCGTCCGCAACCTGTCCAGATTGTCGACGCGGGGCCGATCAGACGGCGCGGTCGGCTTCCAGCGTGTTGCGCCAAACGGCAGTCAGGGTGTCGAGCATCGCCGAACGTTCCCTCGCCCAACGTCCGGACTGCCACGACGACATGAAGTTTTCAAGCTGATTGATCAACAGATACGCACGGCGCTCAGCCTCCGCCGAGGTGAAGTGCGCCCAACGCTCCGGCGGGCGTGTCAGCAGGCGAACGAACGCCTTCATGTGGTCCGCGTGTTGGCCCCGGAGAGCCTGCGGCAGTTGATCGGCGAAGAGCCTGAGGGCCTTCTTGTTCGCGTCGCCGGCGTCGACGTACCGGGTCAGCCAACCGCGGATCGTCGCATGCGACCAGTCGGGAAGATCGCCGAATTGCGCGAACATCCGTCCGGTATCGCGCCAGATGCCGTCGGCCAACTCGGCGACGATCTCCGCCTTCCCGGAGAAGTGCAGGTAGAACGTCGCCCGCGCGGTGCCGGCGAGGCCGACGATGTCCTCCACCGTGGTGGCCTCGTAGCCCTGCTTCTCGAACATGTCCACCGCAGCTGCGACAAGTCGGCGTCTCGTGAACACCTTGGGCCCGGTACGCCAATCGGTGCCCGGCCCCGGGGCGCGGGCGCCGGAGAAGCCAGCGGACGAGGGAACACGGCCCTCATCCTTGCTCGGGCCCCGGCGGCCTGTCGGCACCGTCCGTCAGTTCGACGAGGCGTGGTCAACAGCCGTGCGCAGGGCACGGCAGGCGTGGTCGAGGGCCTCGGAGGCGGCAGGCACCTTGGAGTAATACGACAGGAAGCCGTGCGAGGTCCCCTTGACTTCCAGCACCTCCACTGTGCCCCCCGCTTCGCGCACGCGTTCCGCGTAGGCGTAGGCGTCGTCGACGTTGAGGTCGTACTGCGGGGCGACGATCAACGCGGGCGGCAGGCCCGCAAAGTCCTCCGCGTACAGCGGCGACAGGTACGGATGACGCAGGTCCGCGCCCCCGGCATAGGTCCGCCACATCGACTGCGATGCGGTGCGGTTCACCATCGGCGCGTCCGCGTTGGCCACCGTGGCAGGGCGCGTCGAGACGGCGTCCAGTCCCGGGTAGGCCAGCAGCTGGAACGCGAACCGCGGTCCGCCGCGGTCGCGTGCCACGAAGCCCGCCACCGCGGCCAGGTTGGCTCCGGCGCTGTCGCCGCCGAGGGCCACCCGGTCGGCGTCGACACCGACCTCGTCGGCGTTCTCCACCACCCACGCGGCCGCGGCGTAGAAGTCTTCGATCGCCGCAGGAAAGACGTGCTCGGGGGCAAGGCGGTACTCCACCGATACGACGACGCAGCCGCTGCGGTTCGCGATCTCCCGGCAGAAGCCGTCATGGGTTTCGATGCTGCACAGGGACCAACCGCCGCCATGAGCGAACACCAAGGCAGGAAGCCCCTCGCCTGCGGCCGGGTAGTAGAGCCGTACCGGAACCGGGCCGTCCGGCCCGGGGACCGTTTGGTCGACGACCGCGTGGACATCGGGCCGCGGCTGCAATGCGGCCCCGGCGACCGTCCGCTCGCGGATCGCGGCCACGGATTCCGCCGTCACCGCGGGCAGCGGCGGGATCGCCGCCATGATCGCGGCCAGCTCCGGAACCAAGTCGAACGCGCCCGCCGCTTGCTGTTCTGCCATCGCTCCTCCGAACACTCGTCGACCCTTCATGCTCACTCAGTAGACACTGCGTCTACTCAGCAGGATCGCACCGCCTACGCTCGGCGGCGCGCTCAGATACGTCGCGATCAGGTATGGACACTCCGTCTACTGATTCTGCATGATGGCACTCACTAGACACTGTGTCTATTACATGGCTACGGAGACCCCTGTGAACGACTTCCGTGTGTCCGTCTACCACCGACCTTCCGCCGAAGACCTTCCGTTGGCCGGCGCGGGTTTCGAGCGCGCGACCGTGCGTGCTCACCTGGACGAGGCCGATCCGCGCACGCTGCTCATGGTGCTCACCCACCTCACCCGCGACGACTCGCACCTGGAGCGGTTCGCGGCGGTGTGCGACCCGGCCAACGCGGAATCGGGCGCCGAGCGGGAAGCCGCCGAGATACGCGACCTGCTCGCCGATGTGCTCACCTCGGGTGTGCCCCGCGACGCAAGCCCGTTGTCCGAGGCATTCTTCCGCCGCACGGCGTCGGTCTACGTCAACGAACCGGTCGACGAGGAGTTCGTGCCGCTCCTGCTCGACCAGTGCGGATTCGCGAAGCTCGAAGGCACCGCGGCGGCGCCCGAACCCCGTCCCGGAGCCGACGGATTCCACGTCGCCGTGATCGGCGCCGGCCTGTCGGGCATCTGCGCCGGCATCAAACTCGGCGAGGCCGGCTACAGCTACAAGATCTACGACCGCAACAAGGACGTCGGCGGCACCTGGCTCACCAACGTCTACCCCGGCGTCGGCGTGGACACCCCGAGCCACTTCTACTCGTACTCGTTCGAAGTGAACCCGGACTGGCCCGAGTTCTACTCCAAGGGCGAGTACGTCCTCGACTACCTGCGCAGCTGTGCCGACGGCTATGGCGTACGCGACCACGTCGTCTTCGAGACCGAGGTCGTGTCGTGCAGCTATGACGACGCGTCGAAGCGGTGGGCTGTGACGTCGCGCGGCCCTGACGGTGTCGAAAGCGTGGAGTGGGCCAACGCCGTCGTCAGCGCCATCGGCGTGTTCCAGGGCGCCGTCCGGCCGGACATCCCCGGGCTCGACGACTTCACGGGCACAGTCGTGCACACCGCGGACTGGGACCCGTCGATCGACCTCGCCGGAAAGCGTGTCGCCATCGTCGGCACCGGCGCGAGCGCGATGCAGGTCGGTCCCGCCATCGTCGACGACGTGGCAGCCCTCACGGTCTTCCAGCGCACCCCGTCGTGGGTGATGCCGCGCCGCAAGGACGACCTGACCGTGCCCGCCGGAGCCCGGTGGGCGATGCGACATGTGCCCTACTACGGCGAGTGGTTCCGGTTCTTCACCTACTGGTTCGCCTCGGACGGCAACTTCGTGCGCGTGGTCGTGGACCCGGACTGGCACATGCCCGACGTATCCGTGTCCAAGGAGAGCGAAGCCATGCGGCAGTGGCTGCTCGCGTACGCCCGCGAAGAACTCGCCGACCGCCCGGACCTGCTGACGAAGGCCATCCCCGACTACCCGCCGTTCGGCAAGCGCATCCTGCGCGACAGCAACTGGTACCGCATGCTCAAGCGGGACCACGTCGACCTGATCACCGACCGGATCACCCACGTCACCCCCGGAGCCGTGGTCACCAAAGACGGCCTCGAGACACCGGCGGACGTCCTGATCCTCGCCACCGGCTACCAGGTCCTGCCCATGATGAGCCAGATTGCGATCACCGGCCGCGACGGCACCGCACTCGCCGACGTCTGGGGCCACGACGACCCCCGCGCACACCTCGGCACCACCGTGCCCGGCTTCCCGAACCTGTTCGTCCTCGCCGGACCGAACAGCGCCCCCAACCACGGCGCCGGCGTGAACATCCTCGCCGAGAGCCAGATCCACTACGTCATCGCCTGCCTCGACCTGCTCCGCGAACAGGGCGCGCATGCCCTCGAACCGCGCCAAGACGTCCACGACGCCTACAACGAGCAGGTCGACAAGGCCCTCGAAGGCCGCGTCTGGAGCCACCCCAGCGTGCGCAGCTACTACCGCAACAGCAGCGGCCGCGTCGTCGTCTCCTGCCCGTGGCGCCTCGTCGACTACTGGCGGATGCTCCGCACGCCGGACCCCGCCGAGTACATCATCGGCTGATCCGACCCGAGCGTCGTTCGCGTCTCGCGAACCGACAGCTACCCCAGCCCCCTCCGTCGTGGTGCTCCGCCGACACCACGACGGAGGGTCGATTTTCGCGATGCATCGCCACGTTTGTTCGATTCTCTCGAGGAGATCGCTCACCGGAGGCCGGGCTCGACCAGCAGTGGTCTGGAACAGTACCTACGAGGTGCGGCAGTTCCCGAGCCCTGAGCCACGGCCACGTGGCACGGGGCTCATGCCCGAAGCCGTGGAGGTGGGCGAAAGCCACAGCGTCTGGTGGGCGCACCACCGCAGCTAATTGGACCGACGGGAGCCCCACCCTCGGCGGAATTGCTTGTTGAAGTCAGAGATAACCCGCTTGTCCACAGTCGACATCAAGCGAAGCTCCAAGCTCAGCTGCTGCCCTGACGACGCTATCGCGTCGGGCAGCTCGCCCAGTGCCGCTGCTGTGTTGTCGATGAACGTGCGCATCTCTTCGGCCGGTCGGCGCACGATCGATGCCCTAGATGCTGCGGACGGCGGGGCGCTGCATCCGCCGTCGGGCGAGGGATACCGGAACCGGAACCAGCCTGTGCAGGCGCCGGACGGGAAGAGCCATCCGTCGCGCAACCCACGCAGTTCCGGCACCTATGGCGCGAGTTGGGGAGCGGTCGCCGGAGTGTCCCGCATCATCGGCACCGGGTGGGCCGTCCTCCCGGTCGCCCGAAGCGCCGACCATTCAGGTCTCGGCAGCCCATCGACCAACACCACGTGCTGGCCGGGACGGCTGCCGACGTGCTCGTGGCTGCGTCGGCCGAAGGGGAACTCGACGCCGACCCCTCGCCCAGGCCCCTGTGCGAGAACGCCGCCGCCCTTTTCACCTACGCCGGACAGGTGCAGGACCGGTCCGGCGCGCACCGTGCGCTTTACCGATTGGGCCATGGCCTATGGTCGCCGACGGCTCGGGGGAACCGGGGGCTCGTTGATGGGGAAGAGGCTGGCCTGATAGGCGGAGGTCACCGCGCCTGCCGGGCGCGCCGGGTGCCGTGCGGCGCCGGGTCGCGACCGGGGAGCGGCTGGCTGAGCAGGGCGCTGGGCGGTCGGTGCGTCGGGCACCGGGGCGAGGCGGAGGATCCGCCAGCCGTCTTCGGCAAGCCGGTCCACGTAAGGGGCAGCCCGGTCGGCGTGGACGGCGAAGGCCAGCAGGTGGGTCGGCCGAGTGGCACCGACAAAGATCAGGCCCAGCGCGCTGCGGTCGCCCGCCGTCGCGTGCTCGGGCGAAATATCGCCGCAGATCGCGGCGAGCGCCGCGGGCATATCGTGACGGGTGCCGCCGGAATTGAGGCATTCCACGACGAGCGTCGCGCTGTGCGTCTCTCCCTTCGCGCCGTGGATGGTGCCGGCCACCGCCCGCACACCACCCGCGTTGCCGGGCTCGGCTGGCGGGCCAGAGGTGCCCGCATCCTGAGGTGCGCCGGTGTCGGTAGGGAGGAACGCGAGGGGATCGCGAGAGGCATACCCGGGGACCTGGACGTCGAGCAGGTTCGCGATCGTCTCCTTCAGCTGCTGCGCGAGGCCCGCCCACACCTGCTTGTCAGCGAGGTCGGCAGTCAGCATCGCGGCCAGGACGCGCCGCAGTTGGTGGCCAGACGATCCGGTGGCGCGATCGAGGCGGGCGAGGGTCGGCAGCGTGGCGGGCGCGTCGTCCGGTCCCGGCATTCCCCACCGGCGCGGCAGGGCGCGGACCGCTCCCCACAGCGCCTCTGCCGCCTCCTGCCGGGACCCGGTCCGCTCCGCGAGCCCCTGCGCCGACCGAGCCGCCGTGATCACCAAGCCGTCCGCGCGGGTGCGGGTCGGCAGCGCCGGGCCGCCGGTGTAGCAGGCCAGGGTCTGAGGGAATGCCCTCGCAGTGCTCGCGCCGTGGCGGGCGCCGAGGACCCGGACGGGATACCGGGCGAGTGCGTCCGGTGGGACCACTGCGGCGGCGAGCGCCTCGAACGTGGAAACGACGTCGCGGATCGTGGCGTCGTCGAACACGATGAGCGCGAGGTGTCCCTCGGGCCCGGCGCCTTCGATGCGCTGGCGCCGGTGGACGGTGAGGCGGGAGGCAACGTCCGCGATTCTGGGGCCGAAGCGGCGGCTGACAGACAGCTCGAAGACCGGGACCGCTGTGGCCGGCTCGGCGGCGGGAGTTGCGGCGGCTCGGGCGTCGGCGTAGATCCGCTGATTCACGTCGCCGACGCGCTGGACCACTCCGGATCCGTTGCTGAAGACCTGCGCGAGAAAGGCGTCCTGTTCGCTTCCGGTGTCCTGGGACTCGTCGATCAACACGAATGGGAAGCGGGCGCGAGCCGCCTGGGCGAGGCCCGGGTGAGTGTGCACATGGAAACGGGCGATTGCGAGCATGTCCGCGTAGCGCAGCACGCCGCCGCGCGCGAGCGTCTTCTTCAGGCCGATGAACTGTCTGGCACTGGCGGTGGTTTCCTTGCACGGCAGTCCGGACAGGTCGACCACAAGTTTGCCGTCGCGAAAGACGTAGCGGGCTTGGCAGACGAGGTCGGCACCGTTGGACTGGCGGTCCAAGTAGTCGCGGAGGGTGCGGTACGCCGGGTTGTACCGCAGCGCCCGTTCGGCGGCGTCGGCGTACATGACGTCGTCCACGGCGCGGACGTCTACGCGGTGTTCGCGCAGACAGGGAAGCGCGAAGAAGGTATGGGCGAACGTCTGGATCGTGCCGACGAAGTGCGGAGGACCAAGCAGCGCCTGGCCGCGTGGGAGTGCGGTGAGCCGGTCGAGGATCTCGCCCTTGGCGGTGTTGGTGTGCGAGAGCACGCAGATCCCGCCGACGCCTGGCCGCCACGCATCAACGAGAAGCTGGAGTTTCAGGCTGATCATCGTCGTCTTGCCTGCGCCGGGCGCGGCTTGAAGGTCCAGGGAAGTCGCAGCCTGGAGGAACGCCCACTGTTCCGGGTGGGTGAGCTGCAACCCCATGCGCCCCGCGAACTCCGCGATTTGGTCCTTCGCGAGCGTGCCGTCGCGCGACCCACCCATCAACGCACCGCGCACAGATGAGTAATCGCGTCGATCAGGTAGCGCGGCAGGTCCTCGGGCAACAGCTTCTCGGACGCCACCAAGTCGGCCAAGTGCTGCGCCGCGTCAGGCTTGCGGAGTTTCGATTTCTTGGTGCGGAGTGGCCGGTAGATCTCCAGCGCGGCCCTGGCGAGGGGTGTGCCGGCGTCGCGCCAGGCGTCGATGTCGTCGGCTGCCTGCTGGGACAACTTCGCGATCGTGTCCTTGTCGGGCCAGCCTGTCTGGGACGCTCGCGCGGCGAGCACTGCGGTGTGGACGAGCCGGGCCATCGTCCAGGACGTGGCGGCCAGATCGTACTCGAGTGTCCACGCGTCGGACACGTAGGTGGTGACCGGGCCCCCATCGTGCGCGCGCAATGCCTCGCAGTGGTCCCGGACTTCGTGGGGTTTGAGGTCGGTCACCAGAGGCAGCTTGCCGCGCATATCTTTGTCTGTGCCCTCGGGCGCGAGGTCGCGGTCGCGCAGACAGACGACCTTGATCGGGATCGGCGGTTCCTCTTTCGCGGCGCGCTGGAAAATCCTGGCGTAACGGAAGTGGCCGATGTGACCCACATCGACGATGCTCACGCCGGCTCGGGTGAACGAGTAACCGAGAGCTTCCGCCAGGGCTGGCAGCAGCAGGGCTTCCGACGGGCCCTCGACCAGGACAACGCCGCGGGCGAAGAACAGGTTGGCCTTGGTAACGTCGAGGAACCGGCGCAGAAATGCGTAGTCGGAGTCGTCCAGCTTGGTGCGGTTCCTGCTGAGGCCGAAAGCCCGCGCCTCGCACATCAGCGTCAGGTTCTCCACCGGCAGCGCCGCGGCGATGTTCGGGCTGTGTGTGGTGAGCACGACCTGGACTTGCGGGTCGGGGCCGGTTGCCTTCTCGACCAGCAGTTCCATCACCCGAGCCTGGAGCTGGGGGTGCAGGTGCGCCTCAGGCTCCTCGATCAGCAAGACCGAGGAACTGTCGCTCGTGCCCAACAACAGCAGCTCGGCGGCCATGAACAGCGCATTGTGATAGCCCAGTCCCCGACGGGTCCACTGCCCGGCTTGGCCGTCCGGGGCGAAGCGCAGCTCCAACCGTTCCAAAGCACGCTGCAACGACGCGTCCCCGGCCACACCGATCTCCCCCGACAGCGGGGCGTCGCCGATAGCGAACCGACTCAGGTAGTTCGTGTTGATCTCCTCGCGCGCCCGGGTCACCGCGAGGTTGGCGGCGAGTTGGTGGTCGGCGCGGTGCAGGATCCCGGTCAGTGTCGACGCCTGGCCGGTCTCGGGGTCGAAGTCGTCGAGCTCCTGCTCGCGGATGTCTGGGTGGGCGGCGAGGATTTGGGCAAGTCGCGAACCCCGGCCCGGCCGAAGTTCCGCCTCCGCATCGCGCAGCGGCTTCAGGTAGGTCGCGCGCAACCGCTCGCGGACCGCTCCGTCGATGACCGGGCCGGTCCCGTGGCGGCCCGCGCGGGTCGACACCGATACGCGGCCGCCCCCGGCCAGAGGGTTCTCCATCCGGGCGCGCAGGGTGACGTACAGCACCGGTTCGCGGTCTTTGTGGTCGAGGAGCTCAAGGAACGCGGCCTGCTCGTCGTCGGACAGACCTCGGAACTGGCAGCGGAGGGTGAACTGGTCCGCGCGCGCGGCCCCAGCGCAGTGGAAGTCGTCACGAGTGACCCGCTGATAGTCTGCGGACACCGTGTGCAGGCACAGTCGGATCGCGTCGACGACCGCGGTTTTCCCGCTGTCATTCGCCCCGACCAGAACGTTCAACCCTGGCGTGAGTTCGAAGTCCAGTGCGCTGCCGGGTATTTGCTCGGTGCCGGCGGGACCGAACATACGGAAGTTCTCGGCCCGAACGTGGGAGAGATACACACACCCTCGCTGCGACAGGCGGCGGCGCCGCATAACCTCACGCTGCCCATCGGGTCGCCAACCGTCATGCAGCTCTCACGAGCATCGTAGGCCACACAAGCCCGCCACCTGTGCACTACATCCGCGGATTCCCCTGTCCTGTCGGCAAGTTTGGCTTGGCCCCGCCACGGAGAAGTCCAGCGACACCCGGACGGGCAGGAGACGCCATGCCGGCCGGCGCAACACGGACGGCCAACGCCGCCTGGCCATGACGAAGACCAAGACTGCGGGAGCATCGGGGCGACGTGCCGTAAACGCACTGCTCGCCCGAACCGTCCTTGCCTGGGGGGATCGGGGAGGGCACAGCACCGCTGCCTCGGATGGCACCGGCGAAGTCTGGGCTTGAGGACGCAGTTCGGGGGGCAGGGGCACGCCTGGTGGGACGTCGACTCGGAGATCGCCGCACTGAACGAGGGGTCGCCCTCATGAAAGCCACGAGCATAGCCGACACCGATCTCGCCAACTGCCGCTGGCGCGCCAACGGTTGACTCAACGCCACCCAAGGCGTGTCGAGTAGTTGGCTCCGCCTCTAGTGTGGATGGTGAGGAGTGTTAGCCCGGGAGTGCGCGGCGGACGAGCCACAGCATGTGGTCAGCGTGATGATCCACGCACTGAGCGACAACAGCGCAATCCGGTCCGTGCGCTGGGAACATCACCGCCGCCCAGCGATCGGGACTGACACGCTCCTGGGCAATCACCCGACTCGGATATGCCGGTGCGGCACATCCGAACCGATCGATGCCTCGCCCACACCGACAGGCACCGGCAATACCAGGAGCGCGTAGGGGGCGCCACTCCCTACCCTGTCGCCATGGCTTACGAATCGGCGCGTGATCTCCCGACGTTCCTGGAGATGGAACGGCAATTGACCTTCCTACGCCTGTTCGCCAGGGCGGAAGCCAACGCGCTCGAGCGTCAGATCCGGGAGCTCGCTGGTACGGTGGACGCCTTCTACGCCCTCCTCAGCTCGAAGAACTGGATCTTCCACGACTCCCTGTCCGTGGGCGCCGTGCAGCGCATCCTGGAATCGGCGAAGGATGACGCCGACCAGGCTGAGGCCATGCTCATCGAGCAGTACAACAACAGCGAGCGACTGTTCTTCTTGATCCTGCCGCTCAGGAAGCTGCCCGCGATGCGCCGACGACTGCCCCTGATCGAGAAGGCCAGAGAGGACTACTTCACCGGCCGGTACTACTCCTGCGTGCACGTCCTGCTGAGCGTGATGGACGGCTTCGTCAACGAATTCGAGACCGTGCGCCGGGGGCTCCACGCCCGCGCCCCGGAAGACCTGGATGCCTGGGACAGCGTCGTGGGCCATCACCTCGGCCTCAAGCACGCCCACAGGACGTTCACCAAAAGCCGCAGCGCCACGCGCGAGGACCCGGTCCACGAGCTCTACCGCAACGGCATCGTGCACGGCAGCATCCTCAACTACGACAACATCACCGTGGCCACCAAGGCATGGAACCGGCTCTTCGCAGTCGCAGACTGGGCACGATCCCGAGAAGCGCAGCTCCAGCACAAGCCTGCTGAGAAGACGACCTGGTCCGGAGTGGCCAAGCAGTTCACAGGCATCATCCGCGACTTGGCCGAACAGACCAAGATCGACCGCGTGAACCAGGCATGGACACCACGGACCCTTCTCCCCGACTCCGACGACTTCACCGGGCACCCCGTCCGTGAACGCACAGCAAAGCTGCTGCACTTCTGGACCCGAAGGAACTACGGATCCATGAGCGATCTACTCACCCACTCCCTGCACGCCAAACATGGCAAAGCTGTCCGCAGCGAAATCCGGCGGGCATACGAGAACTTCCCTCTGGCCGACTTCGCCATCCTCGCTATCAGCCACGACATGCCAGCCGCGTGCACCGCCTCCGTGCGGCTGGGCATGGCCGACAGCGACGACGCAACTGCCGCACTCAGATGGATCCGTGAAGACACGGACGCGTATCCCAAACCCGAGCCCTGGGCCGGCGACTGGCGCCTGGCAACATGGCAGCCCGTCCACCTCCTCACGCCACAAGGCGGCTGAGCCCGCGCCACTCTGGACGGATGAGCCATCTGGAAGGCCAACCTGGCTCTGCCGACTCCGTCGAAGCCAACTGCCCGCAGACGCGTACGCACACTCCGGAAGCGGTAGGCATCCTCACTAAAGTGGCCGGGTTCAGGCCGCTTCACGCCAAATAGCCGACTCTGGTTCAGGTCGCAGCACCTGACACGATCCTGTTGGAGGCCTCTAGCTCGGTGTTTGGGCGCTTCCTCCGGCGCAGCAGTTCGTGCGATACCGCCACTGGGTTCGATGTTTACCTGTCGGCATCATCGCGCTGGAGCAGCTCAGCAAGCGAAACCCGAGTCGCGGTTTCCACCTGGAGGGTGACGGTTCCCTCCACGATCCCGTCGTGGTTGGTCGCGGTGGCGCGCCACGTTGCTTCGATGGCCGGTGGCGCAGGTGCGCGAACGATGAGCACGACCCCGTCCAGTTCGACGGTCTCGTGCGGCCGCAGGTCTACTCCGACGAAGGCAATGTCCGCTCCGCCCCCGTTGCGGATTTCCGGCCGGATCATCGGCATCCGGCCCGGCACCATCAATCGCGCCTGCGCCGCAGTCAGCCAATGCTGCGCGTGGAACACGCTGAACCCTGCCAGCGGATCCGGGGCCGGCCGCGGCCCATAAGGAATGGGCGGATTCGGCAAGACTGCTTCGTCGTCCTCGTCCAGCGTCTCTTCAGGCAGGACGGCCTCGACATCTCCGGGAACATGAAGCAGCACCTCCACCCCACGCAGGTTCGTCGGCAGGGGGTTGGTCACGCGCAGCACCAATGGCGCAACCCTCACCGCGGCGCAAGCGTGTAGCGCACGCGGGACTGCGAGGCGCGTCTCCTCCAGGTACGCGGCAACCTCCTCCCGGAACTCCTGCGGTGATCGCGGGTCCGGGACGGTCCGGCCGAATGCTGCAAGGTCTCGGACCGTCAGCCCTCCCCTCCGGACAGCCTTGCGCGCCAACTCGGCAGCCGACCCGGGCCGCCCTGACGCTTCATCCACCGCACTCAGTAGGTCACTTCCCTCGACCGCGAGCCACCCATCGACCGCCGCCTCGGAGGCGTCCACAGCCGGAATCGGCACACCGGACGCGACGTTCACCGACACCTGGAACAAGCGGCCGCCGCCCCGAGTAAGCCGCTCGGACAGCAAACCGACCCCGTCAGAATCGGGCCGGATCGTCTGCGATCCCGAGCGTACAAAGATGTCCCCGTCGCGCACACTGTTCTTGCGGTCCTGGTCCTGGAATGCCTTGCGGAAGCAGTGGATCGGATCTCCCCACTGCGGAGGCGCCACGTCGATCACCAGGACCTGAGCTGGGAGATCCTCGTCGCCCTCCACAGTTACGTAGTCGACCGACCAGCGCGGACCGCGCACCCCCGTGTAGGCAAAGATCCCGACCTCAAGCACCACCGGATCCACCCACGCCGTTCCCGGCACACGCCCATGGTCCACACCCAGCAAGAAGAAGGCATGTCCCCCGACAAACCCCGCCGCGGCGTCTGGCATCCGGTTCGCAAACCCGACAATCGCCCGCGCCGCATGCACCTGCCCATGCTTAGAAGCCGTTGCCTTTCCGAGAGTTCGGTGTGCGTTTTCGCTGGTCAGGTATGAAGTGGGTTGTTGTGCGGGAGGGATGACGCGTCGGTGTCGTCTCTTGCGCGGGGGTGTTTGTGCCGTCGGT
>NZ_BAABHS010000065.1:0-23532 GCF_039542225.1 Yinghuangia aomiensis
GTCCGCGTGGCTCAGCGAGTCCTCGCACTGACCGCCGCGGTGTGGCACAACTTCCACACCGGCCAGGCGGTCAGCCGCTCACTGACCGCCTACGACCACTGAACGTGTTCGGAAAGACTCGTCTAGTCCGGGCAGCACCGGCACACTCGCTATCAAGAACAGGAAGACGCCGTGCTGGACGATCTGTCATCGCAGGAATACCGGGCCGTCGTCGAACAAATGCTCGCCGGCACCGGCGCGGGCGTCGTCGTCTTCGACACCGGCCTGCGGTTCGCCTACGTCAACCCGGCACTGGAACAGATCAACGGATTCCCGCTGTCCGAACACCTCGGTCGAACGGTCGCGGACGTCATGCCCGACCTCGACGCCGGCGACGACATCCTGCGGCAGATCCTCGCCGACGGCGTCCCCCGCGAGGTCTTGGCCGCCGGGCACACCCGAGCCCCATCCGACCGCGAACGCCGGTTCTGGCACGTCTCGTACCACCGCATCGAGAACCGCGGGCAGGTCCTCGGCATCATGGGCATCCTGCAGGAAGTCACCGACGCGCAGGAACAACGCGCCGCCCTCGAACGCGCCCGCAGCCGGTTGTCCATCCTCGACCGAGCCGCCACCCAGATCGGCACCACTCTCGACATCGACACCACGAGCCGCGAACTCGCCCGGTTCCTCGTGGACGAACTCGCCGACGCAGCCAGCGTCGAGCTGATCCCACACGAACGCGACGACGAAGGACGCCGGCCACCCGCCTCGGGCATCCTGCGGCTGCGCCGCAGCGCCACCGTGGAGAAGCCGCCGCTACGCCGGAAACTCCGCCTCTTCGGCACACCCGGACAGCAGCATGACTACCGCCCTGGCACACCCATCCCCGTGTGCCTGGACACCCGGCAGCCGCAGCTCGTCAAACTCCCACCCGATGCCGACCCCGCGCAGGCTGCACCGAGCCCCGACCGCATCGCGGTGTACCGAGCGATCGGCGTCCATTCCCTGCTGCTCGTCCCGTTGGTCGCGCGGGACGAGTCGGTCGGCGTCGTCGCCCTGGCACGCGTCACCGGGTCACCCGCGTTCACCGACGACGACGTCGTCACCGCACAGGACCTCGCCGGTCGCGCCGCCGTCGCCATCGACAACGCGCACCGCTTCACCCGCGAGCACCACATCGCCCGCGACCTGCAACGCGCCCTGCTGTCCCGCCCCTCAGCGCCGCACCCCGGCATCGAAATCGCCTCCCGATACCGGCCCGCCGAGCGCGGCGCCCTGGTCGGCGGCGATTGGTTCGACAGCATCCCCCTCGCCGACGGGCGCACCCTCCTGGCCATCGGCGACGTCATGGGCCACGGCCTCACCGCCGCAGTTGACATGAGCCACTACGTCCTGATGGTCCGCGAAGAATCCGCCCACGACCCCGAACCGCACAGGGTGCTGGAACGCATGGACGCACGCATGTCCCGGCTCCCGGACATCCGGCCCGCCACCTGCCTCCTCGCCATCGCCGACTCTCGCAGCTTCACATACACCTACTCAGGTGCGGGCCACCTTCCGCCAGCGCTCATCCACGACTCCGGGCGCGTCGAGCTCCTCCCGCTCGCTGCGGGCCCACCGCTCGGCACCGGCATCGGCGGCTACACCCGCCACGCCGCCGCCTGTACCGGACACGCCGGCACCCTCCTGCTCTACACCGACGGCCTCGTCGAACATCGCGACGAAGACATCGATGCCTCCCTGCAACGCCTCACCGGCCTGCAACTCCCCGGTCGGGCACCCATCGAAGGCCTTGCCGACGCGATCCTCGACGCCCTGGTCACCGCGAACGCACAGGACGACGTCGCACTTATCGCCGCCCGCGTCCACCGCGCGGTGCCTCAGTAGCCGATCGACAGTCAACGCAGGGCGGTGACGGCCCCGGGCAACGCCGGTGCGGGAGCGCGCCGACGGCCCGGCGGATTCCCGAACAGCCGACCTGCAGCCAAGTGCCGGCCGCGCGGTCCGGTGGTGTGGATCTCCACCGTCGGCGGGATGAGGGTGACGGTGCCGGTCGAGGTCGTCTGGCCGAGGCCGGCGCCGACGGAGCCCTGCGGCCCGCGGGCCAGGGCGGCGCCGTACATGTAGGCGGCACGGCGGCCCATGGCGGTGCCCGCGTAGACGTTCTCGGAGACAGCGTGTTCGAGGAAGCCCGAAGGGGCGAGGACCGGGACGCGGCCGGCGTCGACGTCGTCCTGCGTGTCGCCGAACGGGGCCACCGAGGCGATTGCCGTGGTGCGCGGCAGCAGGCGGCCTGGGCACGGCGCCGGTGATACAAACACAGCCAACGGACGCTGGGCGTATCCACGACTCCACAGGGCATATCGCTTGGCCGTCCGAGACTCGCCTTCCCAGTTCGAAACCCCCGGTCTGCGAGCGACAGCGGCACCTCTGCGCACGGGGTTGGTCCACACCCGGCATGCCGTACCTGTCCGCGAGGTACACGACCGTCGTTGCGCCGCACGACGAACCCGCCTTTCCCCATCGCCCGGAGGCCAGCGATGCCGCAGAACGGGAAGTCCGCCGACCGCACGGATCAGGCCAGGCTCCGCCTGCTGCTCGACGGAGCCGCCCGCATCGGCATGTCACTCGACCTGTTCCGCACCGCAGACGAACTCGCATCCGTCGCGGTGTCCGGCCTGGCGGACATCGCCGTCGTGGACCTGCTCGACACAGTGGTGCGGGGAGAAGCGCCTACCCCGGGGCCGATCGCCGACCCGGTCACCGTCCGCCGGGCCGCTTTGGCGTACGCGACCCGGTCCGCGGTGCCCGCCGTCCACACGGTCGGCGACGCCTGGGTACTGCGCTTCGGGACTCCGTTCGCCGATGCCTTGGGGGACCTGCGCCCCCGCCTCGTGCGCACCGTCGCTCCGGACGCGCCTTGGCTGCTCCGCGAACCGGACCGCGCCCGGCTCGCGCGAACGACGGCAGCCCATTCGATGATCGCCGTGCCGCTCGCCGTCCGTGGCACCGCGATGGGAGTGGCCTCGTTCTACCGGACCGGCGCATCCTCGCCCTTCGACGATTCCGACGTGGCGGACGCCGCGGGACTCTGCTCGCACGCAGCCGCGTGTCTCGACAACGGCCGCCGCCACACCCGGGAGGGGATGTTGGCGCGCCTCGTGCAGCGCACCCTCGTGCCGGGCAGTCTGCCAACGCACGTCGCGGCGGAGACCGCCTGGACGTACCTGCCGGTGGCGGCGGGCGGCAGTTGGTTCGATGTGGTGCCTATGTCGGGGGCCCGCGTCGCGTGCATCGTCGGCGAGGTCACCGGGCACGGCATGCCCGCCGTCAGTCTGATGGGCCAGGTCAGCACCGCCGTCGCCGCACTCGCCGCGGTCGACCTCGCCGCCGACGAGATCCTCGCGCGCGTCCACGGTCTGGTCGTCGAGGCAGCGGCCGGTCGGCCCGTCCTCACCACCGACCACGGCGGTGAGGAAGCACTGACCGCGGGATGCACGGTGGCGGTCTACGACCCCGTGTCGGGAACCTGCGCGGTCACCCGTGCCGGGCACCCGGCCCCGGCTCTGGTATTCCCGGACGGCTCGGCGACTGTTGTCGACGTCCCATCCGGACCCCCGCTGGGCGGGCGAGGCGACCCCCAATTCCCAGTCGCCTCGGTCGCCCTCCCCGCGGGGACCGTCCTCGCCCTGCACACCGCAGGCATGCCCGACGGGCTGGCGCCCGCGCTAGCCCGGGCCCTCGACGCATCCGGCGGGGAGCTGCGCACCGCGTGCGACAGCACCTTGTCCGAGATTTTCCCCGCCGGTCCCAAGGACGACGCACTGCTCCTCCTCGCCCGTACCCACGTGCTTGACGCCAACCGGACCGCCGCTTGGACACTCGGCAGCCAGCCGGAGAGCGTCGCCCACGCACGGCAGGTCACCGTCCGGAAGCTCGCAGACTGGGGCGCCGAGGAGCTGGCGATCACCGCCGAACTCATCGTCAGCGAACTGGCCACCAACAGCGTGCGCTACGCCCCCGGAGCAATCGAACTGCGCCTCATCCTCCGTGAGAGAACTCTCGCCTGCGAGGTCACCGACACCAACAGTGCGGCCCCACGCCTGCGCCGTGCCAACGACGACGACGAGGGCGGACGCGGCCTCTTCCTCGTCGCGCAGCTCGCCCAGGACTGGGGAGTCCGGTGGAAGCCCGACGGCAAGACCATCTGGGCAGAAATCCCCCTGGTGGCCCGCGAATCCGAGATCGATCCCCTGCCTCCGGACGCCGCACGGACGCATTGACCGGCGCGGGGCGCGCATCCGGCTCCCGCCCCCAATTGCGACCGGCCCGCAACGGCTGGACGTGGCCGGTTCACTGCCGGTCCTGGTTGGTGTGTGTCCGCCCTTCCGCCGTGGCCACGTCCCGTTCGCCTGGTGAGGCCGCCGCTTCCCCCTCGGTATCACGGCATGCCAGCCGGTCCCGCAGGAGCGCGTTGCCACCCCGGCGAGCGAGGTGACCCGAGCCTCGACGCCGACCTCCTCACCGAATCCGAGGCCCAGAGCATCGCCGACGACCTGATGTGGAGCAAGGGCGCGCTGGCGTGGCTCGAAGACTTCACCCAGCCGCGGCCGAGGAGCCTGTCTGCTGGGACGGCTCGATGCCGCGCAAGGCCGGATGCAGGACGCGGGGGCGCGATTCCGGGACCACAACGGAGACGCTCACAGGGCTCTCGTGTCGGGCCGGCAAGCGCGTGCGGACGCTGCCCGGCTCCGCGACAAAGCGGCCGACTACAACACCGAGCGCGAAGGCATCCCCGACGGCACCGAGAGCGACGAAGGTGACGACGAGGCACAGACTCCGCTCGACGCGCTCCGACGCGGATATGAGCGCGCCCAAACCGCCGAATCCGTACTCGCCGATCGCGTGCCTTGGCTTGAGGAACAAGTCTCCGAAGCCAGGCAACAGCTCGCCCGGCGTCCCCCAGAAGTACGCGCGCACGCGCAGCTCCTGCTCACGTCACCGGTCGGCCAGGGCCCCGCGTCCAGGCACAACGCACTCGAACACGCGCGAACATCGGTCGAAGACGCTGTCGGTCGGCAGAGCTCGGCCGAGACACAGGCACAGCGCCTTGAGGGTGAACTGGCCCACGTGGAGCAACTACACGCACAGCCGCCTCGGAGGATCCTGCCGAACGCACCAACGACATCCGAAGAAGCATCGCTCCTCAGGGAGCAGCAGGAAGTCCTAGCCCAAGAAGCGCTTCGCCGCTGGAACCGAGCCGACGAACTGATCAAGAAGCTCGACCACCAGCGCGAGCATGCACACGCGAGGATGACCCTGCTCAGCACCCTCTCCGACTCCCTGCCCAGCCCTCAGGAGATCGAATCCGCGGAGTTCCGCGGCGACGATACCCGCGCTCGCGCTGAGACAACGGCGGCGCGCGACAAGCTCGCGGCGGCGCAGCAGGGCGTCATCGAAGCGGAATCGGAACTCAACACCGCGGTCGACGGCCTGCGACGCACGGCAAGCCTCGGAGCCGATCAGACCATCCTCAGCGAAGCGCTGGCCGCGCTCGTCAAGGAAAGCCTGAGTCTGCTCGGCAAAGCCGAGCGAGCCTCACAGATGACGACCGCCTCAGGATCACGGTCCGGTCAACGCGTACTGCGGATCCGCTTCGACTGCCCAACCGACCACGACCTCGTCGCATACTCCGAGCGCGTCGTCCGCAAAGGACTCAAACCAGAAGGCATGGCCCTGCTGAAAGAAGCGGTCCACGAAGCGGCCGACCCGCGCGGCTTCTCGGTCAAAGCACTCAAACCCACAGACGACGACACCGGCATCACCGAGGGCATCAGCAGACTGGCCAAATGGAGCGGCGGCGAGAAACTCACCGTATGCGTCGCGCTCTACCGCACACTCGCCGCCCACACCGGCCGTCACGGCACCTCCGGGGGCGTCCTCCCCCTGGACAACCCCATCGGACGCGCGAGTTCCGCACCGTTGATCCGCCTCCAACAAAACGTGGCCGCGTCGCACGGCGTCCAACTCGTCTACACCACCGGCGTCAAAGACCCAGCGGCAGTTATCCGGTTCCCGAACATCATCCGCCTCGACAACCGCGGAGGCCGCACCAAGAACCGCCGCTACATCGTGCCCGACACCCCGCCCCTGGACCCGAACAGCACACCAACGGGCGGCCCAGCTCAACGTGCCTCGATCATCACCGGATCCGAGTCGCGCACCACGACAACGCAGACAGCCCATCCACCCCGAAGACCCACAGGCGGACACGTGACCGCACCCCTCACGCCACTGGCCGCCGAACTCGCCGCTGTCATTCGCACCAATCCCGGCAAACGAGTCCCCACAGAACTCCTCGCAAAAGCAGCAATCCAGTACGCCCCCGAACTGGTCGGCCACCCAGTCTGGCCACACCGATTCCGGGCCGCGCTCTACGAGCTACATTCCTTCGGCACGATCGCGCTCCCTGCCACAGTGTCGCGGACGGGCTGGGACCGATGCACCCATCCTCCGCCGCCCCACTGGGTCATCCGGACCGCGGCACCGCAGACCACAGTCGAGCCCCCTCCGAGACGCGTGTGGCCACACGCCCTGGAGGCGGCCGGCTGACTGGGCCCCCGAGGCCACGAGCTGAAGGTCCTGGACCGCGTGGTGCAGTGGCTGCGCAACAACCCCGAGCCGTTCCCCGTACCCATTCAGGACCGTTCCCTCGAACTCTTCGACGACGAGAAGGCGCTCGACGGGCTGCTCAAAACCAGGCTGTTCACCCCGGGCGCCCTCAGCCTGCCGCTGCTCGCGTGCTTCACCCCAGCGCTGCCGGTGGTCTCACGTCATGTCCCTGGACAAGGGCCCACACGGGTGCTCATCGCGGAGAACCTGGCCACGTATTCCTCCCTGCTCACCGATCCGCAAAATCAACCCCGGACCAAGCGCCCAGACCTGCACATCGCCTGGGGAGCGGGAAATGCGTTCGCACGCAGCGTGCACACCTGCGCCAACTCGACCCGGCCCCAGTGTCCGCGATCTACTTCGGCGACCTCGATGTAGCCGGAGCACACATCGCCACCACCGCTGCCGCAGAAGCCAAGCATCACGGGTCCGCCGCGCCACACCCGGCGGTTCCTTCTACCGCTTCCTCCTCGACGGACCCGCTTCCTGGCGCGTCCCCGACCGAAGCAACCGCCTGCAAGCCACCGACTTCAGCGCCATCCTGCAATGGTTCACTCCCGACATCCGACAAGACATCGCCGACCTGTTCGCCAACGGTGTACGCATCCCCCAAGAGCGCCTGGGATTCGCGGCACTACGTCACGCGCCCGAACTGTGGCTACGACTCGACGATCACGATGACCACCGTCCCTGACCGCCTGTTTCCGTGCAGGCGGACATGGCGGCGCTGCAGGCTCAGGCGTGGGCATCAGCCGGGGACTTCGCAGCCCCGACGCGGTGTGCGGCAACAGTGCGGTTGTGATGCCGGGGCAGGCCGAACAACGCGACCAACACGACCAGGACGCCCGCGCCGGCGCCGATGGCGAAGGACGCAGTGAACGCGGCTTCGGTCGGCACCGCCACCGGCAGCCCGGCGATCAGGTGACCGGTCAGCAGCGAGGTGACAATCGCGCTGGCCAGCGAGCTGCCGACCGAGCGGCTGATCGCGTTGACACTGTTGGCGATGCCGGTCTGCTCCATGGGGACCTCGGCGATGATCAGCGCTGGCATTGCCGCGTATGCGATGGCGACCGACGACTGCACGGCGATGGCGACGACGATCAGATGCCAGGTCTTGTCGTGGGCGAACATCACGAAGACATAGGCCACGACGCTGATGACGCCTGCGACGGCCAGGGCGTGGCGACCGCCGAAGCGGCGCACCAGGATGCCGCCGACCGGGGCTGCGACGATCGCCGAAAGCGCGCCTGGCAGCAGGTAGACCGTCGATGCCGAGAGCACGGACGCCGTGAAGCCGTACCCGGCCACCCGCTCGGGTATCTGCACGAACTGCGACACGGCCAGGAAGCCGACGAACATGTTCACGCCGACCAGAACACCGGCGATGTTGGTGAAAGCCACGGGGCGCTTCACGAAGACATTCATGTCGATGAGCGGCTGGGCGACGCGGCGTTCGACTGTCGCCCAAGCGGCGAACAGGAGTGCGGAGACCACGAACAGGCCGAGTGTGCGGACCGACGTCCAACCCCACCCGTTGCCCTGTGAGACGGCAAGCAGCAGCGCCACCAGCGCGGCGCCGAGCAGTCCTGCGCCCGCCCAGTCGATGCGGCCCTTCTGCGTGGGCGTACGCCCCGGCACGACGAGGGCCACGGCAGCCGCTGCCAGCGCGGTCAGAATCGTCGCCGCCCAGAACACCCGGTGGTAGTCCCCGTGATGGTTGGTCAGCAGGCCCGTCAGCACCAGCCCGATGCCGCCCCCGATGCCGATCATGCCGCTGACCATCGCCATCGCCCCGGTGAGCTTGTTCGGCGGCAGTTCGTCGCGGAGCGCGCCCAGCGCCACCGGGAACAGGCCGCCCCACGCGCCCTGCAGCACACGGGCCACGATCAGCAACGGCAGTGACGTCGTCAGCGCGGCCAGAAGCGACCCCGTCAGGATCATGCCGAGCGCGACCAGCAGCATGCGCTTCTTGCCGAACAAATCACCCGTCTTTCCGAACAGAGGCGTCATCACCGCGGCCGCAAGCAAATTCGCTGTCAGGACCCACGCCGTGTCACCGGCGTCGGCGTTCAGCCGAGCACCGATCGTGGCCAGGACGGGCACGACGAGCGTTTGCAGCATCGCGCCAACCATCGCGGCAAACGACAACGCAGCGATCAGAGCCCCGGGGTGCGGCGCGCGACCTGCGTCGGTCGCGGGCTCAGGAGCGGCGGTGGCTGTCACGGCAAAGTCCTCAGGTTCGGTGAGCGGTGGTTATCGATCGGCAGGCTGACCGGGGCGCAGTCAGACTGTGAGTTTGCTGGTCAGCACCCACGAGATCTCCCCCGCGTCGGCGTTCAGCCGCGCCCCGATGGTGCTGAGGACGGGGACGGGGAGGGTCTGGAGCATCGCGCCGACCATGGCGGCGAACGACAGTGCGGCGATGAGCGCGCCGAGATGGGGCGCGCGGGTCGCGCGCGCGGGTGGGACGGCGGTGGCGGACACGGGCGGGGTCCTCGCTTCGATCGGCGGCAGCTTCCGGGAATCACAAACTCGACAGGGTGTCGATTATTCCCGATGAATCGTCGATTCCGCGAACCGACCCGGGCCGAACCCGCCCGGCACCGGCACCGCGTCCGTCCGGCACTTTTCGACACGCGGGCACAAAGAAGCGGGGCCGAGGGGATCGAAACGATCCCCTCGGCCCCGCGACCGGCGGCCCCCGCCCCGCCTCACCTCACTTCTTCAACCCCACCTGGTCCATCAGCATGGCCCCGTCGTTCACCATCGTCACTCCCGTCACCGTCGACCGGTAGACGATCACCGTGACCGCCTCCTGCCAGACGAACAGCGGCACGTCCTGCGCGGTGATCTTGACCAGCTCGGTGTACGCCGCCCGGCGCGCTTCCTCGGTCGACGCCGCCCGGGCCTGGTCCAACGCCGCGTCCGCCGCCGGGTTGTTGTAGCCGGAGTAGTTGGTCGGCGACGTGCTGCGGTACAGGCTGTCGATGCCCGGGTCCGGGTCGACGAGCCACATGCCGAAGTTCTGCGCCTGGAAGTCGCGGTTCACCAGGCCCTTGGTGATGTACGCGCCGACCTCCACCGCCTCGATCTCCATCGAGACGTTCTTGTACTGGTTCAGCCGGCTCTGCATGTACTCGGCCGTCTTGCGCGCGTTGGTGTTCTGCTGCGTGAGGTACGTGAAGCGCACCGGCTTGCCCTCGGCGGCGAGTTCATCGAACAGCTTCTGCGCCTCGGCCTGGTTGTAGGCCGGCTGCGCGGGCACGGCCGGGTCCACCAGCGGCGAGTTCTCCTTGAAGACGCTGTCCGCCGCCTTGATGTTGTCGCCGTAGAGCGTCTTCATCATGGCCGGGCTGTCCAGCGCCATCGCCAAGGCGCGGCGCGCCCGCGGGTCGTCGAACGGGGCGCGGCGCGTGTTCATGAGGAAGTACTGGCCGCCGTAGACCGGCGTGGTGAGCGCCTCGAGGTGCTTGGTCTTGGCGATGTCGTCGGCCTCGGCGTTGGACGTGACGGTGATGTCCGCCTGGCCGTTGCCCAGGGTGTTGAGGAGCTGCGTGGCGTCGGAGATCACCGTGAAGGTGACCTGGTCGAGCTTGGGCAGCCCGGCCTGCCAGTAGGTGGGATTGCGCACCAGGGTCTGGCGGTTGCCGCGCACCCATTCCTTGAGGACGAACGGTCCGGCGCCGACCGGCTTGCCCGCGAACCCCTTCGGGTCGGCCTTGAACGCCGTCGGGGAGGCGATGTAGGTGAGGCCGTTGACCACGTTGCGGTCGAAGTTCAGGCTCGGCTTGGCGAGCGTGGCCTTCAGCTCCAGCGGACCGGTGACCTCGGTCGTCACCCCGGCCATGTTGACCCGGTGGATGGAGTTCATCGCCGGGTCGTTGTTGGCGTCCCAGTTGGCCTTGACCGCGGCCGCGTCGTAGGGCGTGCCGTCGCTGAACTTCACGTTCGGCTTGATCTTGAGCGTCCACACCGCGCCGGTGGCGTCAGGGGTGAGGCTCTCCGCGATGCGCGGCTTGACCTTGCCGTCGGCGGGGTCGAGGTAGACCAGGAAGTCGTACAGCGCGGCCATGCGGCTGGAGTCCGCGCTGCCGGTGTAGGACGCGGTGAACGGGTCGAGACCGCGCGATTCGGTAGCCAGCGGAATCGTTACGGCACCGCCCTGCTTCGCGGTGCCGCCGCCGGTTCCGGAGGCGGAGCCCGAGCCGGCTCCGTCGTCGGAGCCGCCCCCGCAGGCGGCAAGCGAAAGCGTCAGCGCAACCGCTGCCGCGGCGGCGGAGAGCTTTCGGCGGCGGGGCCGCGTGGTTCTGGAGAGCATCGACGACTCCTCGGCATCGCGGGCCCGTTCCCCCGTCGGAACGGCCCGTCGTGCGCCGTGCTCCTCGCGGCCCTGCATACGGTGACACGTGTCCGAGCACGCAGCCCCTCGGACTTCCTTGACGGACTCAAGCAACCATACGAAGTCGAACGATTCAAGACGGAATTGTGATCAGTACAACAACCTGCCTGCCCCAACCACCCGGACCACCGACACCGAACGACGGGCAGGGCAGCGGCTGCAAGGGCGGTGGCAGCCGACCGTCAGGCCGACTCGCCCCCATACCTCGCCACTCCGCGGTGACCGCCCCGCCAGGCGACACCGGGCGTCAGGCGTCAAGCGCCAAACCCCACCGCCACCCGACCCCACCCCCGCCGCTCCTCCCCCGATAATGATCCCCATGGACGAGCGCGGACCGGTCGACCGCGGCGGCAGTCGCCGTCGGGGCCCCAGCAAGGGCGACCTGCGGGAGCAGGCGATCCTGGACACCGCCCGCCGGCTCCTCGCGGACAAGCCGGCCGAGCGGATCACCATCGACGACCTGGTCTCCGGTGCGGGCATCTCGCGGCCCACCTTCTACTTCTACTTCGCAAGCAAGCAGGCCGTGTTCGAGGCGCTGCTCGACCCGGTCGCGGGCGCGTTCATCGCGGTCGCCGACGGTTTCCTGGACAACCCCCCGGACCGTGGCGAACTCCGCGCGTCCCTCGGCAAACTGGCCGCGGTCTGGCAGGAGCACGGCCCGATCATGCGCGTGATGATGGACGACTCCGCCGTCGGTGCGCTGCGCGACTGCCGGGACCGGATGATCGGCCGCCTGGTCGCCAACGCCACCACCCGCATCGAGCGGGACCGCGCCTCGGGCCTCGCCCCCGTCGGTCCCCCGGCCGACGTCACCGCCGCCGTGCTGACCCGCCTGCTCGTCACCACGCTCACCGACGCCGCGGCCCCCGCCGAAACCCCGGACGGCACCGCCGCGCCGGGCCGGGTGTCCGGCGAACTGCTCGACACCCTCACCACGGTCATCGGCCGCAGCATCTATGCGCAGACCCCCACCGAACAGAGCCCGCCCGAACGCGGCCCGGACCCGGCCGGACACGGTCCGCAGCGGCGGCCCGCGGGCGGCTGACGGGACCGCGCCCCGGGACTACCGTGGGACACAGCGGCATGCCCGCGCCCCGCCGGGCCCGCTTCCGGGCCCGCCGCCACCGCCGGGCCCGCCGCGTCCGGAACTCGGGGCCGCTCGGGGCACACCCGGAAGCAGATCACCATGACCACCCTCGGCCGCAACGCTGTGGCGGCGGCCACCCTGCACAGCGCGTTCGACGGCGACGTCCTCCTCCCCGAGGACCCCGGATACGACGAAGCGAGAACCGTCTTCAACGGCGCCGTCGACCACCGCCCCGGCATCATCGCCCAATGCACCTCCCCGGACGACGTGGCCCACGCCGTCGTCGCCGCCCGCGACATGGGCCTGGAGATCTCGGTCCGCGGCGGCGGGCACGGCGTCGCCGGCAAAGCGGTCACCGAAGGCGGCCTGATGGTCGACCTGAGCCGGATGAACGAAGTGACCGTCGACCCCGGCGCCCGCACCGCCCGATTCGGCGGCGGCGCCGTCATGAAGGACCTGGACGGCGCCGCCGAAGCGTTCGGCCTCGCCACCACCGGCGGCCGGGCGTCCACCACCGGCCTCGGCGGATTCGTCCTCGGCGGCGGGTCCGGCTGGCTGGAACGCAAGTTCGGGCTCGCCTGCGACAACCTGCTGTCCGTCGAACTGGTGACCGCCGAAGGCCGGTTCATCGAAGCCAGCGAGAAACGGCACCCCGAACTGTTCTGGGCGCTGCACGGCGGCGGCGGCAACTTCGGCGTCGCGACCGCGATGACGCTGCGGCTGCACGAACTGCCCGCGTTCACCGCCGCGCTGTTCCTGTGGCCGGAGGAGAACGGACGGGAGATCCTCGGCGCCTACCGCGACTTCCTCGCACACGCGCCCGACGAGGTCGGCGGTGGCTTCGTGTTCGTGACCGGTCCGCCGGAAGAGTTCGTGCCGCCGCAGCTCCAGGGCCAACGGTGCGCGGCCGTGGCGGTGATGTACGCCGGTCCGGAGAGCGCCGCCGCCGAGGTCGTCGCCCCGTTCGTCGACCTCGAACCCGAAGGCAAGATGGTCGCGCAACTCCCCTACTCGATCGCCCAGACGCTGTTCGACGACCCGCCCGGCATGCGGAACTACTGGTCGGCGGACTACCTGGCGAGCTTCCCCGACGAAGCCGCCGACGCGTTCGTCGACTGCCTGGCGGGCAAGCCGTTGCTGTCGCAGCACGTCATGTTCCCGGGCGGCGGCGCGGTCGCCCGCAACACGGACGGCTGGCCGGTGCCGTGGCGCGGCGCCCCGTACGTCGTCCACCCGTTCGGTATCTGGGAGGACCCCGCCGAGGACACGAGCGCCCGGGAGTGGGTGCGGAACGTCCGCACCACCATGCGGCCGTGGTCGACCGGCGACGTCTACCTCAACTTCATCGGCGACGAAGGAGCCGACCGCGTGCTCGCGGGCTACGGCGAGGAGAACTACCGGCGCCTGGCCGCGGTGAAGACCGCCTACGACCCGGGCAACCTCTTCCACCTCAACCACAACATCAAGCCCAACACCTGACACCGCGCAGCCGCGGACGGCTGCCCGCTCGGCCGGTCACACCGCTCGGCCGGTGACACAAGGGACGGCTCAAGGGACGGCTCAAGGGACGGCTCAGTCGTCCGCGGGCAGCACCATCCACAGCGTCTCCAGGCGGAACGGCAGCAAGGCCGGGCGCCCGTTCGGCGGCCGCATGTAGAGGCTGTCCCCGGCCATCGCCAGGTGCGCGACGGTGCTCGTCATCGGCTCGCCGTTGTACGCGGTGGCCGCGACCCGCACCGCGCTGCCGCGGTCGAGCGCGTCGGCGAGCACCGCGCAGTCCTCGGGCCCGAGCAGCGGCGCGGCCTCGCGCAGCCGGGCGGCCTTGGCGCCGAGCACGGGCGCCGGTGCCGCGGCGCGGCCCAGGACGTCGGCGGCCCAGACCCGCCAGCCGTCGGAGAGTTCCTCGGGCATGGGCAGCGCGACCGGCCAGCCCGCGGCGCGGTCGGTGCCGGGGACGCGGAACTCCTCGGCGCGTTCCACGAGCGCGCTGCCCGTCGCGGTCTCCGCGGCGGGTGCGTAGCCGGCCCGGCGCAGCGCGGCGACGGTGCGGTCGAGCGGCTGCCCGGACAGCAGCACGGTGGGGGCTATGCGGCGCAGGCCGAGGGCGGTCAGGCGGCTGTGCCGCTGGATTTCCGCGACGAGGGCTTCGTCGTCGGAGTAGACGACGGCGGCCGCGGGTGCGGCGCGGACTTGGCCGTAGCGGCAGCCGACGTCGTGGACGAGGTGGTGCAGCCGCTGCGGGATGCCGCCGACCGCGATGTCGGCGAGGTCGGCGAGGAGTCCGGGCGCGGTGCCGCCGGCGTCGAGGTGGCGGCGGACGGACGCTTCGGAGAACCGCCATACGCCCGTCGGGCCGTGCGCTTCGGCGTCGGCACAGCCGCCGAGCAGGCGGGCGAGTTCGACGGAGGCGGGTCCGGCGACGACGGCGGTCAGATCGGTGCGGAAGCGGGCGCTGCGGGCGGCGGGCGGCAGGAGTTCCTCGGCCGCGGCGAGCAGCACGGCGGCGCTGTGGCGCACGGCGACGCCGCCGCCGAGCGCGGTGAGCGCGCCGTGCGCGACCAGGCCGAGTGCGGCGGCTTCGCGGAGGGTCGCGTCGGTGAACGCGGCGGCGTCGAAACGGCCGCGGAAGGCGTGCGCGATCTCCTCGCCGACTTCGCGGCAGTCCGGGCAGTCGCACGGCACCGTCGGCGGCAGCCCGTCGCCGGGATGCGCGGCGGGGCCGTCCGGGCCCCCCGGGTCACCGAGGCCGCCGAGGCCGCCCGGGCCGACGGCGTCGCCCGCATCACCGGCCACCGCCACGGCGATGCGCCGTTCCGCGGCCGAGGTCTCGGCGGGCAGCGGAGCGGTGGCGTCGCCGCTGCCCCACGCCGATGCCGGCCACCCGCCGTCGGCAGCGTCCGCGTCGGCCGCGCCGAGGCCGAACACGGGCCCGTCGATGATGTCTTCCAGCCCGTGCCGGAACGGCGTCGGGCAGATCCACGCGATGCAGCGCGCCAGTGCCGCGGTGTCCGCGACGGCGTGCCCGGGGTCCTGCCCGCCGAGGGTGCGCAGCAGGGCGCCGCGGGCGACGAGCGCGAGTCCGCCGTGGTCGCCGGTCGCGGACAGCGGCGGGACTTGGCGCCGGGCGGACGCGGGTGCGGCGTCCAGCATCGGCACGTCGGGCATGGTGACCCAGCCGCGGACGAGCGCCAGCAGCCGGACCGCGGGTTCGCCGTCGAGCCACGCATCGTAGGCGGTGGTGGGAGCGGCTTGGCCGTGGTCGGCGTCCGCGGCGAGCAGTCCGGCGGATTCGGCGACGTGCAGCCACAGCCGCACCGCGGCCTCGTCGCACGCGAGTTCCTTGGCGAGGCGGCGCAGCTCGCGGACGCCGACGCCGCCGCTCTTGAGCAGTTGCGGCGGGCTGACGGCACAGGTGTGCAGGAGGCGGGTCGCGGTGTCGACCGCGGCGGCGGCCGCCGCGGCGGATGCGCGGAACACCGCGTCGCGGTCGACGACCGCGGTGGGGACTTGCGGCGGGCGGGCTTCGAACGCGACCCGGTAGGTGTCGCCGCGCAGCGCCATCGCGACTTCGCGCGGCATCATCTCCCAGCCGTCGCCGGTGGCGAGCAGCAGGCCGCGGCGGCGCAGCCGGGCCAGCGGGTCGCCGGGGCGGGGGCGGGTGCCGTAGTAGCCCCAGGCGGCGGACGGGTCGCGGCGTATGCCGATCTCGGCGAGTTCGTCGAGGGCGGCGCGGGCGGGCGGGTCGAGGCGGGACGTGACGCGGCGGACGACGTCCGGGTCGCCGAGCAGCCGGGCGGCGAGCGCGGCGTTCTCCACGGTGTCGTCTTTGCGGCCGGCGGGCAGTCCGCCGAGTTCGCGCACGATCGTCCGGAGGTCTTCGGCGCGCTGGCCGAGCAGCAGCGGGTAGGCGGGGGCGCCCAGGCCGAGCGGCAGCGGGAACACCGAGGCCGCGCCGGGGTGCAGGCGGATCCGTCCGTCTTCCGGCCAGGCGAGCACGCGGCCGGTCAACGTGTCGAGCGCGGGGCCGAGTTCGCGGGCTTCGGCGGTGCCGGGGCCGCCGACCAGCGCCAAGACGACGTCGGGGTCGACGACGACCACCGGGTCGTCGTCGAGGCGGGGCCCGGCGTCGCGGCCGAGGCGTGCGGCGCCGCCGGGCGGGCGCTCGTCGGCGACCGCCCACAGCACTTCGAGGAGCTGGAGTTCGCCGCGGCTGAGGAACGAGCAGCCCAGCAGCGCGGTTTCCGGGTCGGCGAGGCATACCGCGAGGTGACGCAGGGTTCGCGGCCGGGGCTCCTCGGGCACCGTCGGCGCCGTCGTGACGACGCGCGCGAGGTCGGGTGCGGGCAGCGAAGCCAGGTACACCGCGAGCGAGTCGGTGGTGGACAGCGTCACGCGTCCAGACTGCCAGAATCCGCCGACGAGAGGGCAACTCCCGTGGGGTGGCGTGAGGGTGGCGGAATCCGCGGCCGCGCGGCCGGGACGGCTCCGGAGTCCGGGGAGTCCGGGGCCGCCCGTTTCCGCCGCGCAGGTCAGCGCTGCACGTTCCAGCCCTTGCGGCGCAGGTCCAGCACCAGGCCGTCGGCCGCGGCCGGGTCGATCATCAGCTCGACGAGGCCGGCGGCACGGCCCGGCGCGTGGTCGATCGCGATGTCCTCGATGTTCACGCCGGACGCGCCGACGTCCGCGAACAGCCGTGCGAGTTCGCCGGGTTGGTCGCCGACCACGACCGGCACCGCCTCGTAGCGGGCGGCCGGGGCGCCGTGCTTGCCGGGGATGCGGGCGTGCCCGGCGTTGCCGCGCCGGAGGATCCCGGCGATGCCGTCGCTGCCCTCCTGCCGCTTGGCGTCGTCCTCGGCGGCCAGCGCGCGCAGCGCGGCGACGGTGTCGTGCAGGTCGTCGGCTACGCCGGCCAGCACGTCGGCGACCGCGCCCGCGTTCGCGCCGAGGATCTCGATCCACAGCCGCGGGTCGGACCCGGCGATGCGGGTGACGTCGCGGACACCCTGCCCGGCCAGCCGCGTCGCACTGTCCGCAGCTTCCTCCAGGCGCGCCGCCATGAGCGCGGACACCAGGTGCGGCGCGTGCGACACCAGCGCGACGGCGTGGTCGTGCGCGCGCGGCTCCATGACCACCGGCACCGCGCGGCACAGCGCGACCATCTCCAGCGCCCGGTTGAGGGTCTCGGTGTCGGTGTCGCGGGCCGGGGTCAGCACCCACGGCCGCCCGTCGAACAGGTCGGCGCGGGCGGCGAGCGGGCCGGAGCGTTCCCGGCCGGCCAGCGGATGGCCGCCGATGTAGCGGCTCACATCGCAGCCGAGCGCCTCGATATCGCGCAGCGGCTGCTCCTTGACGCTGCCGACATCGGTGTAGCTGTGCGCGAGGTCCGCGTCCTGGCAGGACTTCAGCGTGGCGCCGATGCGGCCCGGCGGGACCGCGAGCACGGCCAGGTCCACCGGCGCGGGTGGTGTCTCGGCCAGTCCGGCGCCGAGCGCGGCGGCGGTGCGCACCGCCGTGGCGTCGGCGTCGTGCAGATAGACGGTGATGCCGCGCGCGGCGAGCGCGAGGGCGACGGAGGTCCCGATCAGGCCGGTGCCGACGACGGCGGCGGTACGCATCGCGAACTCCGTTGCAGCGGGGAATCCGGCCCGGTGCGCACACGGCGGCCGCGGCCCGGGAATCCGGTCGGTCCAATGACCGTCCCAGGCTATCCGCCCCGGCCCCGCCGCCCCGCACCGCAGGTCGCCGCCGCGCACCGCCCGGACCTCCCTCGGCAGGCCCAGGCGGTGCGGATTCACTCGACGGAGTCGACCGGATGCAGCTCGGCCCAGCGCCGCCCGAGCTCCTGGTAGTACAGGTGTTCCCACGACGAATGCCGCAGCACGTCGTCGAGCAGCGGGTACGGCGGCAGCTTGCGCCGGTCGCCGAGCATGTCGCGGGCCAGCACCCGCAGCGGCACCGCGGGGTCCTTCTCCAGCGACAGCACGACGCGCGCCAGCCGGTCGAGCAGCGTCCGCACCACGTCGCGCGCGACGTCCGCTTCGGCGAGCCGCGCCCCGTAGCGGTCCGGGCGGGCCAGCGCGTACCGCACCGCGCGGCGTTCGCGGACCGTCCACGCCGGGGCGTCGTCGAACCGGTGCGGGAGCTGTGCGGCGACGTAGGGCAGCAGCCGCACGTCGGCCAGCTCCAGCGCGGCGACCAGCGCCACGACGTCTTCCACGAACGCCACCGCGCGGTCCGCGCCGCCGTCCGCGATCTGGGCGACGGCGAACTCCAGCGCCTCGACGTCCTCCTCGTAGACGCCGCGGCGGGTCCACCACACCCGGTCGGCCATGCCCGCGCTCGGCGGCGGCTCCTCGGGACGCTCGGGCAACGCCGGCGCCGGCCCGGGGCGGGTGGCGGGGAACGCCTCGGGCTCCAGATCGGTCGCGGTCGGCTCCGGGTAGGACTCCGCCTCGACGGCGGCGTCGAACGCGTCGTCCGGGGCGGCGTCCGGGGGCGCTTCGGCCGCGGTCTCCACCGCGGCTTCGGCCAAGGCCCCGTGCTCCGCGGCGGCCTCGTCGACGGCCTCCCGCTCCGCCGCGCCGACGGCCGCCTCGACCGCCGCATCGTCGGCGCGTTGCTCGACCGGGTTGCCGAGCAGGTCGCGCGGCGGGTCGTCGCGGCGGCTGAGCCGGGGCGGCGCGGTGCCGCCGCGCGGCGCGAACCGGTCCCGTATCTCGGCCGCGCGGTCGTACGGCGCGTACCGGCGCAGCCCCTGCAGCCCGGTCAGCAGCGGGTACATGGTGTCCCAGTCGGCCTCCACATACCGCTGCACCATGTAGTCGGCGGCAGCCCGGAACACGTCGGTACGGGCTTCGGAGTTCGGGTCGATGCGGTGCCGGCCGCTCCACAACTGCGACGGCCAGCGCGGCACGATCACGAACCGCGGGCGGCCGGTGTCGTCGGACGTCTCGAACGTGGAGAACGTCAGCGGCCCCGGCAGCGGCACCGTCACCAGGTCGAACAGCCCCCACAGCAACGCCACCGGATCCCCGCCGGTGTCCGCGATCCGCAGCGAGAACCCCATCGCGGGGCGGCGCAGCACCGCGGCCAGCACGACCGCCAGCTCGTCGGCCCGCGCGCGGGCGGCGTCGCGCAGCGTGAACGCGCGTTCGGCGAGCGTCTCGTCGAGGACCGCGGACGGCACCCGGGCGAGACGGTGGCCCGCGGGGACGTCGCCGAGCGGCGGCTGCCCGTTCCGCCACGCCCAGCCGTCCAGGGCCAGCGCGACGTGCGGGGTCAGCGCGGTGCGGGTGCCGAGCAGGACGTGCGCGTTGTTGCCGAGCCGGCCCTGCTCGAACTCGGCGGCGACGCGGTGCACGACGGCCGCGTACGCGTCGACGTGCACGAGCGACGTGCTGGTCGGCGGGACGCCGTCGCCGCCGAACTCGGCGCCGACCATGCCCGCGAGTTCCGGGGCGACCCGGGCCAGCTCGGCGACCGGCATCGACGTCGCGGCGGGCCCGAGGCCTTGGCGGCCGAACAGGTCCTGCCGCGACCACCGGTACACGATTTGGTGCAGCGGCTGTCGGGTCATCGCGGCGCCGCCCGCGCGCGCGGCACCGGACGCCGCGGCATCGTCGGCCGTCTCGGCTGCGGCTGCCTGTCCGGCTGCTTGTCCGGGAACGGATGCGGATGCTGATGCTGATGCGGTCGTTCGGGAACTGCCCTCCATCGCCACCGTCCTCGTGAGCGGTGCCCTGTCCAGTGCCTGTCCGTGCCGGTACCCGCGCGAGCGGGCCATGGCCGATTGTGGCATCGCCGCGCGGTTTCGCGCCGGGCCCGCCGCGGGATCCGCCGCCGCCGGACTCGGCCTAGGGCAGGTCGCCGAGAGCATCCCGGCCGTCGACACCGTCGGGCAGCAGTGCGCGGCTGACCGCCCACAGCCGTCCGATCTCGGCGAAGAACCGCGCGCCGAGTCCGTACGCCATTGCCGCACCGGCGAGTTCCTGTTGATAGGGCCGGTACGTTCCCGACACCGTATCCAAGTTCCTTACCACTGTGGCAAGTTCGTCGGCGATCCGGTCCGACCGGCGGCCCGCGAGCACCAGCGCGGCAAAGCCGCCGAGCGCCGCCGCGACGTCCTGCCGCGGCACCCCGCACCGGTCGATCTCCCGCATCGGTCCGTCCAGTCCGCCCAACACGCGCTCCAACCGGGCCTGATCCGCGGCCGCGAGCCCCCCGTCCACACCGTGCCGGGCCATCCGCCCGAGATGCGCGACGAGCCCCGGCAGAAGCACCTCGTCCGCCCTCGCCAATCCCACGGCGACGGCGACGAGCCCCGCGCTGTCCAGCAGACTCCCGAACCCGCGGTCCTCGGCCGCACCCCCGTCGGCAAGCCACCGCGCCGCCTCGAGCAGCGCGTGGCGCGCGAGGTCGTCGACACCGTCGGCGAGCCAGACGTCGCGGTCCCAGGTCCGCTCGGGGGCGGACGCTTTGCCCCCGTGCGACTCGACACCCGCCGCGTCGGGGCGCGGGGGACGCGGCGGTGGGCCCGCGGGCGGCGGGGGGAATCCGGACACGGTCGCTTGGCCGGGAGCCACCGGCGGCGGCCCGGGCGGCGGAGGCACGGTCCCGCCGGACCCGCCGGGTCCGGGCCCGAACGGGGCACGGGGCACCGCGGGAGCGGACGCGTGATGACCGGCACCGGGGGCACCGGGGGCACCGGGGGCACCGGGGGCACCGGGGGCACCGGGGGCACCGGGTTGATCGAACACGGCAGGAGCACCGACGTGCCGCCCGGCGACATCGCCTTGACCGCCCCTGCCGCCGGATATGCCGCCACCCGGGGGCGCTGTGCCGGTTTCGCCGCGACCGGCCGGAGCAGCGCCGCCCACTCCCCCGGCGTCGAGCCCGCCGGACAAGCCGGGACGCCCCGCCGAGGCCTGCACCCCCGCCCCCGCCGCCGATCCCGCGGCATACGGCGCCCGGTCGCCCGCGGCAGCCCCACCGAGGCCGTCACGGACGCCGCCGATTCCGCCCTCGGCCGCTGCGTCTCCCTTGCCGTCTTTCCTCGGAAAGGCCACCGGGAGATAGCGCGTCTCCGGCTGCGCGGGGGCGGGCCGGTCAGGGCGTTCGACGCGGGGGCGTTCCACGGGCGGGCGTTCGGCATGGGGACGGGCGGGGGCGTCCGCGGCGGTGTTGGCGGTGTTGGCGGTGCCGGGCGCGCCCGCGGCCACGGCAAGGCCCTCGCCCGCTACGCCGGTCCCCGCGCCGCGGCCGGGGCCACCGGCTCCCGCCGCGGCTCCGGCCACACTCCCGGCCCCCGGCCCGACACTCGTCCCGGCGCCACGCGCACTCGCCCCGCCGCGCTCCCGCACCGTCGCTATCACCGCCGCGGCCCGTTCCTCCGGCTCCATCAACCCCGTCGGACGCAGCTCGCGCAGCAGAGCACGGGTTTCCGTCCACGGGCGTTCGGCGTAGAAGTCGACCAGCCGCCGGGCGGCTTCGCCGTACGGCGTCTGCTCCGGCTCGGTGTCGGCCTCGAGCCGGAGGCGCCCGTTCGGCGCGCCGTCGGGCCAGCGCGGCACCACCACGAACCGGGGGCGGGCCGCGTCGTCGCTCGTCTCGTACGTGGAGAAGCTCCAACTCCCCCGCGCCAAATGACTCACCAGGTCGAACACGCCCCACAGCAGCGGCGCCGGGTCCGGCCCCGCGTCGCGCTGCAGCAGCGACAGCGTCGCGCGCGGCCGGGCGAGGAGCGCCGCGGCGACCGCCGTCAGGGCGACGCGCCGGTCGCGGGCCGCGGCCCGCAGCCCGTCGGCGCGTTCGTGTGCCACCGCGACGAGGGCGTCGGCGGGCAACGGGTCGAGCACGTGGCCGGGTTCGAGGTCGGTGAGGGCGGGCCCGTCGGCCGCCCAGTCGAACATGCCGAGCGCGAGAACCGCGTGCGGCGCCAGCGCACGTCCCGGGTCGAGGAGGACGTGGGCCACGTTGCCGGGCGCGTTGTCCCGTCCGTGCAGGGCGAATTCGCGGTGGATCAGCGCGGGCCCGAGCGTCGTGCGGGCCCAGCACACGCTCGTGTACGGGCCGGTCGCGACATCGACCGCCATCCCCACATGCCCGCCGAGTTCCGCCGCCCACGGCCCGAGTTCCGCCGCACCGAGCGACGTCGCGGCCGGCCCCAACCCGGTGCCGCCGAGCAAATCCCGTTCCTGCCACCGGTACACGATCCGGTCGAGCACCGCCGCGCCCGTGTTCGCCCCCACGCCACCCCCACCTCGCCCGAACCTGCGGGTGGCACGTGTCCCCGGCGCCGCCCTGGGCTACGTTCTAGCAGCCCAGGGCGGCCCTCCGCAGCACGCGCAACGCACGATCGGCGGCGTCCCCGAAGCGGGCTCGGCCCGGACACGCGAACGCGGCCGCCCGGAAGCCGGGCGGCCGCGTCACGAAGACCGGAATTACCGGAATTACCGGAGTACCGCCGGGGTCAGAGCCCCACCTCGCGGAACAGCAGGCCGATTTCCTCGTTGGAAAGCCGCCGCGTGCGCCCCGGGCGCTGGTCGCCGAGCTTGATCGGCCCGAACTGGGTCCGCACCAGCCGCTCGACCGGGAAGCCGAGTTCGGCGAGCATGCGCCGCACGATGTGCTTGCGGCCTTCGTGCAGCACGACCTCGACCATGTACGTCTTGCCGAGCTGGTCGACGATGCGGAAGCTGTCCGCACGCGCCAGACCGTCCTCCAGTTCGACGCCCTCCTTCAGGCGCTTGCCCAGGTCGCGCGGAATCGGGCCTTGGACCTGCGCGAGGTACGTCTTCCGCACCTCGTACCGCGGATGCGTCAGCCGGTTCGACAGCTCGCCGTGGTTGGTGAGCAGGATCAGGCCCTCGGTCTCGGTGTCCAGGCGCCCGACGTGGAACAGCCGCTGCTCGTGGTCGGTGATGTACTCCGACAGCGTCGGCCGGCCCTCCGGGTCGTGCATGGTGGAGACCACGCCCGCGGGCTTGTTCAGCGCGACGTACACCTCGCCGCTGGTCGTCGGGATCCGCAGGCCGTCGACCTTGATCTCGACCTTCGACGGGTCGACGCGCAGGCCCTGCTCGCGCACGACCCGGCCGTCCACCTCGACACGGCCCATGTCGATCAGCTCTTCGCACGCCCGGCGGCTGCCGATGCCGGCCTGCGCCATGACCTTCTGCAGGCGCACGCCTTCCTGCTCCTCGCGGGGCGTGCGGTCGCCTTCCTTGACCGTCGTCGGACGCCGGTCCGGACGGCCGGAGCCGGAGCCGCGCTGCTTGGGCGCGCCCGTCCCGTACTCGTAGTCCGGCTTCGCCGCCCCGCCGCGACCGCCGGCTCCGCCGCGGCCCTGCGCACCCCCGCGGCCGGCCGCCGCGCCGCCTCGGCCGGCGGCGGC
>NZ_BAABHS010000066.1:0-20894 GCF_039542225.1 Yinghuangia aomiensis
CGGCCGGGGCCGTCGTCGCCCGCGGCGGCGCGGCGGGTGCGGGGCCGCTCGGCACCGCGCGCACCGCCGGGTTCGGCGCGGTCTGCACCGCGGACGGCGGCAGCGTCGGCGGGGTGTACGGAGTCGCCGCGGCGGGCGGCTCCTCCTCCACGTTGATCCCGAAGTCGGTCGCCAGGCCCGCGAGCCCGGACGCGTACCCCTGCCCGACCGCCCGGAACTTCCAGGAGCCCTGCCGCCGGTAGAGCTCGCCGAACAGGTACGCCGTCTCCGTGGTGGCGTCGGTGATGTCGAACACCGCGTGCTCGCGCCCGGCCTCGTCGAGCAGCTTGAGCACCAGGCCGGGCACCTGGCCGAACGTCCCGCCGTCCGCCGACGCGCCGACGACGATCCGCACGACCTCCGCCGGGACCCGGGTCAGGTCCACCCGGATCGAGTCGCTCGCCGTGCCGTCGCCGCCCTGCTGCTTGCCGGTGTGCGCGACCGCGCCGGACGGGTGCGCGGGCTGGTTGTAGAAGACGAAGTCGTCTTCGCCGCGCACCTTGCCCGCGTCGTCGAGGAGGAGCGCGGACACGTCGACGTCCGGCGCGCCCCCGGTGCGCCAGGAGACGACCGCACGCAGCGAGCCGGCGGTGACGGGAATGTTCGCGCCTTTGGACATCGTGGTCATGCACGCCATCATGCCGCGTCCGGGGCGCTGCCGGGCGGACCGGCGGCGGGTCCGCGCACCACGGAGGCGCGGCGCCGGGGCGCGGCTATTTCCAGCGGTCGAACGGCCGGTCGAGGGAGTAGCGGCCGTCCGGGCCGCGCAGCAGGATCCGGGTCTCCGCGTTCCCCGGGTTCGAGAGGCACTCGAACTCCTCGACGCTCCAGTGGAACCAGCGCATGCAGAACAGCCGCATGGTGAGGCCGTGGGTGACCAGCAGGATGTTGCGGTCGGGGCCGTACCGGACGGCGTGCCGGACGAAGTCGCGGTGCATCGTCTCCAGGAAGCCGCTGACCCGGTCGTACACGTCGGCGCCGGATTCGCCGTGCGCGAACCGGTAGTAGAAGTGCCCGTACGCGTCCCGCGCGGCCTTCTGCCGGGTCATGTCGGTGAGGTCCTGGATGTTGCCCCAGTCCTGCTCGCGCAGCCGCGGCTCCTCCTTGACCCGGGTGTGCGCGGGGTCGAGGCCGAGCAGCCGGAACGTCTCCCGGGTGCGCCGGTACGGCGACACGAACGCGGTCACGTGCTCCGGCCCGAACAGCTCGCGCAGCCGCTTGCCGGCGTCCGCGCACTGGGCGCGGCCGCGCTCGGTGAGGTCCAGCGCGTGGTCGGGGACCCGCTCGTAGATCTCCGGGTCGATGTTCCCCACCGACTCGCCGTGCCGGAGCAGAACGATACGTTTGGGCCGCGCACCCGCGTCGATGGGCGCCGCCGCGGGCCGCGGCGGCCGGCTGTGATCCATTCCGGCACTCTAGACACGCGGGTCCCGCCGGTGCCGCCTCTCCGGCCGCCCCGCTCCGGGGCGCCCCGCGCCCCGACCCTCCGACCTGCGGCGATTCCGGCATTTCGCGGTTCGGCGGGCGGGTGTGCTAATGTCGGAGTCGTTGCAGTTGTGGTTCCCAGCGAAATCTGTGTGCACCTGTCGAGTTGTAACAGACAGGTGCATTTTTTGGTTTCGGTGGATGTATTCGGTGCCGACGATCCTGTCGTTTCCCGAATTCAGGGTGATCATCACGGCGACACCGGGTCCGCGAGGTGCGGATTCGTGGTTCTCTCCCTGAAGGAGCGGAATATGGCTACCGGCATCGTGAAGTGGTTCAACTCGGAAAAGGGCTTCGGCTTCATCGCCCAGGACGGCGGCGGCGACGACGTCTTCGCGCACTTCTCGGCCATCAACTCCACGGGCTTCCGTGAGCTGGTCGAGGGCGAGAAGGTCGAGTTCGACATCGTCCAGGGCCAGAAGGGCCTGCAGGCGGAGAACATCCAGCGCATCGGCTGAGCCAAGCCACCCTACGCATCCGAAGGGCCCGTTCCGCGACCTCGCGTCGCCCGGAACGGGCCCTTCGGCCGTTGTGGTGCGGCTGTGTGCGGCAGGGGCCCGGCGTGCGTGCCGGGCCCCTGCCGTTCCGGTTGTCCGGCTGTCCAGCTGTTCGGTTATCCGGCCTTGGCCGCTTCCGTGGCTTCCAGCTCGGCCAGCTCGGCCGCGACCCGCCGCTCGTGCTCGGCGGCGTCCTCCGCGGCCTTCTTCGGATTCCAGCGCCCGGCCATCAGGAACACGGTGGGCAGGAACAGCGCCTGGCAGACGATGGTGAACCACCACCACCGCATCCACTCGTCGGGCGCGCGTTTCTGCGCGGCCTGCACGTCCCGCCCGTACTTGTCGAGCACCAGCAGCTCGTTCTTGGCGGCCTGCGCCTTCGTCAGGTTGTCGAGGCCGACTTCCTTCACCGCCCGGCCCAGCAGCTCGGGCGGCAGCTTCGCGGGGTCGTCGTACTTCGACAGTTCCGCGAACAGCTCCTGGTGCTCGGCGACGACCTCCGCGACCGGCCCCGCCTTGGCCGCCGCGGCCTGTACTTCCTCGCCGTGGTTCACCAGCGGCGTCACCGCGGTCACGATGATCGGCGTGAAGATCGCCGACACCGACACGACCACGCGCAGCACCCAGCCCCACACGGCCAGACCGGTCGCGGTCGCCGCCGGGTTGTGCTTCTCGATCGTCTCGGTGAACGCGGCCATCCACGGCGCGAACGTGAAGCCGCTGAAGATGCCGATGCCGACCAGCAGCCACGCGAAGTGGTGGTAGGACGTGCCGACTTCGTCGGTGCGGAAGGCGAAGACCAGGGTCAGGACGACCGTGCCGACGCCGCCGACCACCATGAACGGTTTTCGCACCTTGGCGAGGTCGGAAACGATGCCGACGAACACCAGTGAGGCGGCGTTGGCGATCCAGTACCAGTTCGCCAGCGCGTTGGTGCGCTGCTCGTCGTAGTTGAACACCGTCGCGTAGTAGACGACCAGGTTGCCGACGGCCGAGTAGTAGAACATCAAGTGCAGGGCGATGCCGAGCGACGGGGCCACGATGTCCAGGCGCAGCATCTGCCGCCACTGGCCCTTGAGCAAGTCCTCGGTGTCCAGGCCGCGTGCCTTGGCTTCGATCAGCGCGCGGTCGCGCAGCGAGACCATGAGCTGGTCGCGCAGCACGGGGGACAGTTCGCGCAGGCCGAAGAAGGCGATGACGAACACCGCGAGGCCCGCGTAGCCGGCGAACCGGAACTGGTCCTCCCAGCCGTGGCCGTCCAGCGTGTGGCTGGTGACCATGGTGGCGACGAGCGAGCCGAGGACCGGGCCGAGCGTCCAGAAGCCCATTGCGGCGGCGCGCCCGACTTGCGGGGAGAAGTCGCGGATCAGGGCAGGCGAGGCGACGAGCACCATGCCTTCGACGAAGCTGACGATCGCCATGTAGACCATCAGCTCGGATTTGCTGTTCGCGTTGGGGACCGCGAACACGATCAGCAGGCCGACCACGAGAAGGCCGTACACGACGAGGTTCGCGCGGCCCCACCGGTCGGCGAGGCCCGCGATGAGCGACGCGAACGCGCCGACGAGGTTGCCGACCACGGAGATCATCGTGGTGAACATGTACGTCATGCCGAACTGCTTGATCAGCGAGGTCGACACGGAGTACTGCACGTACAGCTCGTAGTAGAGGACGATGCCGGCCATCGTCGAGATGAACAGGTAGAACACCCGGGGGGCGGTCTCCGGGTAGTGATTCAGCTGCCGGTCCCAGAGCCGGGCGAGCGGCGTGGCCGCCGGGGCCGCGGGACGGGGTTCGATCGTCGGCGCGGGGGGTGCGGCGACGGCGGTGCCGGCGGCTTCGCCGCCGGATTCCGGCGATGCCGCGGGGGCGGCTTCGGTACCGGATTCCGGTGTGGCGGCCGGGTCGGCTTCGTGGGGTTCTCTGGCGCTGTCGCCACTCGGCGACGTGGACTCGGGCATGCGGCCTCCTCGTGGCGCCGGATCGGAGCGGGGACGGACTGCCGAACAATTGCCGTGCGGAGCGGTGCTGCGCAGGGGTGCCTGCGGGTGTGCGGTCGAGCCGTCGTGCGGCGGAGCCGTGCCGGTGCTGCGTGTCGGGCCGGTGCTGCGTGTACGGCCGGGCACAGAGCGTGCGTGGGGAGCAGCACGCTGTTCCCGCGGAGAGTTCACAAGTTCACGCGGGGGGTGGGGCTCAGCGAGCGTAGTACTCGCGGGTAGCGCGTACCAGAGTCCGCGGGAACGTTCGCTCGGATCGTGACCGTACGGTCGTCCAGGTCGCCGGTTGCCGTCAGTTCGCGGCGACGACCGCCGGGCGGCGCGGGTCGTCCCAGCGGACCACCACGTCGGCGCTGTCCTCGGGCAGGCATTCCTCGGCGTAGCGGCGATACGCGGGCAGCGTCCAGCGCTCGTCTTCCGGAGTGCGGCGCCGGAGTGCGCCGTCGGAGAGGCTCAGGTGCACGGTGAAGTCGAGCGGGAGGCCGCGGCCGAGCAGCACCGGGCCGTCGAGGACGAGGACGCCGCCGGGCGGGAGGTCGACGTAGCCGGCGCGGGTGGCGCGGTCGCGTGCCGCGTCCCACAGGCTCGGCAGGACGCGGCCGGTGCCGTCCGGGCCGAGGGGGTCGAGGACTTCGCGGGTGAGGCCGCCTTCGTCGAGCCACGTCCAGTAGAAGGCGTCGGCGTCGTGGCGGCCGTGCTCGAAGCGGATCGAGGCGGGGCGCAGGAAGTCCGTCGCGGAAACGCGCTGCACGGCGTGTCCGGCGGCCTTGATCGGCGCGACGAGCGCGTCCGCGAGCGCGCCCGGGTCGGCGGCGGCGGCGCCGTCGATCGCGGCGCGCAGCCACCGGCCTTCGGGCACCCGGTCGGCGAGCTGCCCGGCCAGGGACTCGGCGAGGGCGTCGGGCGTGGTGGGACGTACCTGCACCGGATCATCCTGCCCGATCGCGGACGCCGGGGTCAGGCGGCGACGAGTTCGGCGACCAGCCGGGGGAGGGCGGTGCCGATCGGCTCGCGGACGATCTCCGTCGCGAAGTCGTCGTACGGGGTCTCCTCGGCGTTGACCACGACGAGATCCGCGCCGGTCTCCACGGCGGTCCTACACAGGCCGGCCGCGGGTTCCACACACAGCGACGAGCCGACCGCCAGTACCAGGTCGCACATCGCGGCCAACGCCACCGCGCGGCCGAACACGTCGCGGTCGAGGTGGTCGCCGAAGAACACCGTGTCCGGCTTGAGCGTGCCGCCGCAGAACAGGCAGAGCGGCTCGGCCTCGCCGTCCCGCACGCGCGCGACGACCTCGGCGGTGGCCACGCGGAGGCCGCAGCGCAGGCAGCTGGTGGTGGCCATCGTGCCGTGGACTTCGTGGACGAGGGCCGGGCTGCTGCCGGCGTCCTGGTGCAGGCGGTCGACGTTCTGCGTGACGATGCCGATGAGGCGGCCCGACTGCTCCAGGTCGACGAGAGCGTGGTGGGCGGAGTTCGGTGCGGGGAGCGCGCGTTCGTACGCGCCGCGGCACATCTGCCAGAAATCGCACCGGACCTGACGGTCCGCCAGGAAATCCTTCCGGGTGACGCTCCGGACCGCCGTCGGGTTCGTCGTCCAAATCCCTTGGGGACCACGGAAGTCCGGCACCCCCGAATCGGTCGAGATGCCGGCCCCGGTCACCGCGAGGACTCTCCGGTAGGTCGTGCGCATGCCCGGACGGTAGCGGCCTTCGCGGGAGGTTTCGACCCCTTTCCGGGCCCGGTGCGCGGTGCGGGCTGCGTTGTTTCTCTCACCGCGGTACCCCCGACCGCCTCGCCCGGGCACAATCGTCGCCCATGACCACGCCCCCGCGTCTCCTCGCACTCGGTTTCCCCGGACCCCTGCGCGACCGGCTGGTCGCCGCGGTCCTCGACGGCACCAAGACCGCCACGACCGGCCTCGTCGAGGACTACGCCCACGAAGGCGAGCCGCTGCCCTGCACCGGCGACCGCTACACCGTCGTCGACTCCCACAACCGCCCGGTCGCCGTCGTCGAGGTCGCCGAGGTCCGCACCCTCCGCCTGGCCGACGTCGACTGGCCCCACGCCCGCGACGAGGGCGAAGGCTTCGCCTCGGTCGCCGAATGGCGCACCGACCACGAGTCCTTCTGGCACAGCGACGCCATGCGCGAGGCCATGGACGACCCCGCCTTCACCGTCACCGACGACACCCTCGTGGTAACCGAACGCTTCCGCTTGGTCGAGGTCCTCTGACGCCTGCCGCCCTGGTTGTTCGGTTTTCACGCGTCTTGGGAGTATCGGGATGCCCGGCCCGCGGTGTCCCCCGACAGGGGCGGGCGGCGACTGTGAATGAGGTGACGACAGCGGTGGACGACGCGACTCGATCCGTGCCCGGCGCATCCGGGCGTCGAGCCCGGGCCATGCTGCCTACACGCCTGGAGCGTCAGGCTGCCCGGACTCCGGAGATGCAGGCGGCCTACGACGACGCCCGCGCCGCGGCGCGCTTCGGCGAAGCCGTGTACCAACTGCGCACGGCGAAAGGCTGGAGCCGGCGGCAGCTTGCCGATGCGGCCGGAATGAAGCAGCAGAGCATCTCGCGGATCGAGGAGAGCGCCTCCGCGCTGCCCACCTTGGCGGTCATCCACAAGATCGCCAAGGCGCTTGGCGCGGAGGCACGCGTCGATATTCACACCGGCGAAGGCGCGGACACCTTCGAGTTCACCCTGACCCCGCAGGCCGCCTAGGCATCCGCCGCCCAGCGCGGGGGGCGGTGTTCGGCGAAGGCGCGCATGCCTTCGGCGGCTTCTTCGGAGCCGAAGAGTTCGGTGGAGAGGCGGACCACGCCCGGGCCCTCGTCGGCCACGCGGGCGGTGAGGGCGGTGTTCAGGAGGCGCTTGGTTTCGGTGAGGCCTTGGCGGGAGGCGAGGCGGAGGCCGGCCAGGAGGTGCTCGGCGGCGGCGTCGGTGCCTTCGATGCCCTCGCCGCAGAGGGTGAGGAGGCCGATGCGCTGGGCCTCGAGGCCGTCGAATTCCTCGCCGGTGAGGAAGTAGCGCGACGCGGCGCGCGGCTCCAGGCGCGGCAGCGTGGTGAGCGAGATGATCGCGGGTGCCAGGCCGAGGCGGACCTCGGAGAACGCGAACGTGGTCGCGGCGGGGGCGACGGCGAGGTCGCAGGCGCCGACCAGGCCGAGGCCGCCCGCGCGGGCGTTGCCGCGCAGGTGGGCGAGGACCGGGACCGGCAGGTCGACGATGCGCTGGAGCAGGCCGAGAAGACGTCCGGTGCCCCGCTCCATGCCGCCGTCGGCGGCCTCGCGCAGGTCGGCTCCCGCGCAGAAGGTGGGGCCGGTGTGGGTCAGCACGACCGCGCGCACGGACGTGTCGACCGCGACCGCGGACAGCACCGTGTCGAGTTCGTCCATGAGTGCCGCGGACAGCGCGTTGCGGTTCTTCGGGGAGTCGAGCGTGATGGTGGCGACGGCCGCGTCGTGCGAAAGGGTGACGAGAGGCATGCGGACTCCGTGAGTGGGTGGGGACTGGGTCGGTGCCGCGCGACAAGGGAGGGGCGCGATCCGCGCCGGAGCGCGCGACGCGGGCGCGACGCGGGCGCGACGCGGGCACCATCGCCCGCCCCTAGACCGCGCCGGCCGCCGCGAACGCTCCCAGGGCGAGCGTCCGCAGGAGTTCCCCCATCGCCTCCGGCGACGGGGGCCGCGGGCCGCGGACCGCGGCGCTGTGCGGGGTGGAGTTGAGCAGACCGAAGACGGCGTGGACGGCCGCGCGGGCGCGGGCTTCGCCGTCGCGGGACGTCTCCGGCGCCGCGGCCGAAGCGGCCGCGCCGTCGTCGAAGCCGGGATAAGCCTCCCGGACCACGTCCACCCATATCTCGACGTATGCCCGCTGCAGCCGCCTTACTCGCCGCTGGTCCGCGTCGGACAGGCTCGCCAGGTCGCGGTCGTGCAGCACGATCAGTGCCCGCTCGTTGAGCGCGAAGTCGATGTGCCCGCACACCAGCGCGTCCAGCCGCGCGGCCGCGGACTCCGCCTCGTCGACCCGCTTCCGCCCGCCCGCCAGGAGCTGCTCGCTGATGCCGACCAGGAGTTCGGCGAGCATCGCGTCCTTGCCGCGGAAATGCCGGTAGAGCCCCGGCCCGGTGATCCCGGACGCCGCGCCGATCTCGTCGACGCTCACCCCGTGGAAGCCGCGCGCGGCGAACAACTGCGCCGCCTCGCGCAGGATCTGGGCGCGGCGCGGGCTCGTGGGGGCGGGTTCGCGCACCTGGTCGACCGACATGCCCACCATGCTAGACAGCGACGTTAACGATCGCTAACGTCGGGGGCATCAAGTCTTGTTAACGATCGCTAACGTACGCCGCTCGGGCGGTACCGGGGCGGTCGACACGCGGAGGCAGGCGGCATGCGGGTGACCCCCACGAACCCCGGCATCCGGGCGGCGGACCCGGGCGGGCAGCGCCCCACGATCGGACCGCGCCTGGCCACGCGCGCGGACGTGCACGGGGACGCCTATCGGAGCAACGAGAAGGCGCACCGCGCCGAGGCCGACGAACTGCGCGAGCGGCTCGCGCAGGCGGCCGAAGGCGGCGGCCAGGCCGCCCGCGACCGGCACACCGCGCGCGGCAAGCTGCTGCCCCGCGACCGGGTGGACACGCTGCTCGACCGGGGCTCGCCGTTCCTGGAGATCGCCCCCTTGGCCGCCTACGGCATGTACGACGGCGCCGCCCCCGCCGCGGGCGTGGTCGCCGGCATCGGCCGGATCGCCGGCCGCGAAGCGCTCGTGGTCGCCAACGACGCCACGGTCAAGGGCGGCACGTACTACCCGCTCACCGTGAAGAAGCACCTGCGCGCGCAGGAGATCGCGTACGAGAACCGCCTGCCGTGCGTCTACCTCGTCGACTCCGGCGGCGCGTTCCTGCCCATGCAGGACGACGTGTTCCCCGACCGCGACCACTTCGGCCGGATCTTCTACCACCAGGCCCGCATGTCGGCCGCCGGTATCCCGCAGATCAGCGCGGTCCTCGGATCCTGCACGGCGGGCGGGGCGTACGTCCCGGCGATGAGCGACCAGACCGTCATCGTCCGCGACCAGGGCACGATCTTCCTCGGCGGCCCCCCGCTGGTGAAAGCCGCGACCGGGGAGATCGTCACCGCGGAGGAACTCGGCGGCGGCGACGTGCACGCCCGCGTCTCCGGTGTCGTCGACCACCTCGCCGAGGACGACGCGCACGCGCTGCGCACCGTCCGCGACATCGTCGCCGGGCTCGGGCCGCGCGCGGCGCGCCCATGGGACGTGGCGCCGGTCGAGGAGCCCGCCGTCGACCCGGCCGGGCTCTACGGCGTCGTCCCCGCGGACAACCGCACGCCCTACGACGTGCGCGAGGTCATCGCCCGCATCGTCGACGGCTCCCGCTTCGCCGAGTTCAAAGCCGAGTACGGCACGACCCTGGTCACCGGCTTCGCCCGGATCCACGGCCACCCGGTCGGCATCGTCGCCAACAACGGCATCCTGTTCTCCGAATCGGCGCTCAAAGGCGCGCACTTCATCGAACTGTGCGACCAACGCGCCATCCCCCTGCTGTTCTTGCAGAACATCACCGGCTTCATGGTCGGCAAGGCCTACGAGAACGGCGGCATCGCCAAGCACGGCGCCAAGATGGTCACCGCCGTCGCGACGACCCGGGTGCCGAAACTGACCGTGGTGATCGGCGGTTCGCACGGCGCGGGCAACTACTCGATGTGCGGGCGCGCGTATTCGCCGCGCTTCCTGTGGATGTGGCCCGGCGCGAAGATCTCGGTGATGGGCGGCGAACAGGCCGCGACCGTGCTCGCGACCGTCAAACGCGACCAGATCGAAGCGCGCGGCGGGGAGTGGCCCGCGGACGAGGAAGCCGCGTTCCGGCAGCCGATCCTCGACCAATACGAACGGCAAGGCAGCGCCTACTACGCGACCGCCCGGCTCTGGGACGACGGGATCATCGACCCGCTCGACACCCGCACCGTGGTCGGACTCGCCCTGTCCGCGTGCGCGAACGCGCCGCTGGCCGACCCGGGCTTCGGCCTCTTCCGGATGTGAGCGCGATGCCCGAGAACCCCACCCCCCGCAGCATGTTCACCACGGTCCTCATCGCCAACCGCGGCGAGATCGCCTGCCGCGTCATCCGCACGCTGCACGCGAACGGCATCCGCGCGGCCGTCGTCTACACCGATCCCGACGAACGCGCCCGGCACGTCCGCGACGCCGACATCGCGGTGCGCGTCGGCGACTACCTCGACATCGACGCAGTCGTGGACGCCGCGGTCCGCGCGGACGCCCAGGCCGTCCACCCCGGCTACGGATTCCTCGCCGAGAACGCCAAGTTCGCGCGCGCCGTGACCGAGGCAGGGCTGACCTTCATCGGCCCGCCCGCCGAGGCGATCGACCTCATGGGCGACAAGATCCGGGCCAAGGAGACCGTCGCCGCGTTCGGCGTCCCGGTCGTCCCCGGCAGCCGCGGATCCGGCCTGAGCGACGAGCAACTCGCCGACGAAGCCCGCAAAGTCGGCCTGCCGGTGCTGATCAAGCCGTCCGCGGGCGGCGGCGGCAAAGGCATGCACCTGGTCCGCGACGAAGCGCGCCTCGCCGACGAGATCGCCGCGGCCCGCCGCGAAGCCGCGGGCGCGTTCGGCGACGACACGCTGCTGATCGAACGCTGGATCGACCGGCCCCGGCACATCGAAGTCCAGGTCGTCGCCGACGCGCACGGCCACGTCGTGCACTTCGGCGAACGCGAATGCAGCCTGCAGCGCCGCCACCAGAAGATCGTCGAGGAAGCCCCGTCCGTGCTGCTCACCCCGACGCAGCGCGAGGCGATGGGCACCGCGGCCGTCGAAGCCGCCCGCTCCTGCGGGTATGTCGGCGCGGGCACCGTCGAGTTCATCGTCCCCGGCGGCAACCCCGACGATTTCTTCTTCATGGAGATGAACACCCGGCTCCAGGTCGAGCACCCCGTCACCGAACTGGCCGTCGGCGTCGACCTGGTGAAACTGCAGCTCGACGTCGCCGCCGGACTGCCGCTGGACTGGGACCAGAACGAAGTCTCCTACGACCGGCACGCCGTCGAAGTCCGCGTCTACGCGGAAGACCCGGCGCGCGGCTTCCTGCCCAGCAGCGGGCGCGTCCTCGTCCTGCACGAACCGGAACTGCCTCGCGGCGACGGCGACACCGAAGTCCGCGTCGACTCCGGCCTGGTGCAAGGCTACGAGGTCGGCACCGGCTACGACCCGATGCTCGCCAAGATCGTCGCGTGCGCCCGGGACCGCGAGACCGCGCTGCACGCGCTGCGCCAGGCCCTCACCCGCACCACCGTGCTGGGCGTCCGCACCAACATCGGCTTCCTGTACCGCCTCCTCGCCGACGACGACGTGGTCGCCGGGCGCCTGGACACCGGGCTCGTGGAAGCCGTCCAGGACCGCATCAGCGGCACCGGCCTGCCGCCCGGCGCGGTCGCGCTCGCGGCGCTCGTCGGCCAGGCCGGGCTGGAGCCGGCGGCGGACGCCGACGGCTGGGTCGACCCGTTCTCCGTGCCGACCGGCTGGCGCATCGGCACTCCCGCGCCCACCGTCCACGAGTTCCGCGTCGACGGCGGCGAACCCGTCGAGGTACGCGTGTACGGGCGCGGCCGGCACACCGCGGTCGCCGTCGCCGGGCAGCCCGCCGAGCCCGCGCACGTGGCGTTCGACGGCCCCGACACCGCGCGGCTCACGTTCGGCGGCCTGACCGAGACCTACCGCCACGCGCGCGCCGACGACGGCAGCCTGTGGGTGTCGCGCGGCGCCGACACGTGGCGGGCGGTGCCGTTCGACCCGGTCGAGGCCGGGCCGGGCGCGACCGGTGCGGGCGGCGACGGCACCCTCGTCTCGCCGATGCCCGGCACCGTCACGGTGCTCAAGGCGGCCGTCGGCGACCGGGTGACCGCCGGGCAGGCGGTCGTGGTCGTCGAGGCGATGAAGATGGAACACGCCGTGGCCGCACCGTTCGACGGCACGGTCGCCGAACTCCGGGTCGACGCGGGCGCCCGCGTCGCGCTCGACGAAGTCCTCGCGGTCGTCCACCCGGTGGAGGGCGACTCCGCGAGCGCACCTGACGAGGAGGTGGCCGGATGAACGGCCTGCCCATGGTCGTCTCCGAGCCGGGGCTTCCCGCGAAGGTGACGATCCACGAAGTCGGCCCGCGCGACGGGCTGCAGAACGAGTCGGGGATCGTCGCGGCCGCGGACAAGGCCGAGTTCGTGCGGCGCCTGGCGGACGCCGGGCTGACGACCATCGAGGTCACCAGCTTCGTCCCGCCCGCGTGGGTTCCCCAACTCGCGGACGCCGAAGAGGTGTTCGCCGCGGTCCGGGACGATCCGGCGGTCTCGCCCGCGCTGAACCTGCCGGTGCTGGTGCCGAACATGCGCGGGCTCGACCGGGCGCTCGGGCTCGGTGCGCAGCAGGTCGCGGTGTTCGCGAGCGCCACCGAGACCTTCGCGCAGCGCAACCTGAACCGGTCGCTGGACGCGGCACTGGAGATGTTCGAGCCCGTCGTGCGGCATGCGTCCGAAGACGGTGCGTGGACGCGGGGCTACCTGTCGATGTGCTTCGGCGACCCTTGGGAAGGCCCCGTCGACCCCGCCAAAGTCGTCGATGTCGGTGTGCGGCTGCTGGAGACGGGCTGTTGGCAGCTGAGCCTCGGCGACACGATCGGTGTCGCGACGCCCGGCCAAGTCGGCGCGTTGATCGGTGCGTTCGAGCGTGCCGGGGTCGGCGTCGACAAGCTCGCCGTGCACTTCCACGACACCTACGGCCAAGCGCTGGCCAACACGCTCGCCGCGCTCCGGCTCGGCGTGACGACGGTGGACGCGTCCGCGGGCGGCCTCGGCGGCTGCCCGTACGCGAAGAGCGCCACCGGAAACCTCGCCACCGAAGACCTGGTGTGGATGCTGACCGGTCTCGGCATCGACACCGGCGTCGACCTCGGCCGCCTCGTCGCCACAAGCACGTGGATGGCCGATCGATTGGGCCGACCCAGCCCGTCCCGTACCGTCCGCGCACTCGCGGGGGCCTCCGCAGGGGAGAAGCAGTGACCATGCTCGACCACCGGCTCGGCGAAGAACACGACCTGTTGCGCGAGACCGTCCGCGAATTCGCGAACGACGTCGTCGCGCCCGTGATCGGGGACTACTACGAACGGCACGCGTTCCCGTACCCGATCATCCGCGAGATGGGGAAGATGGGGCTGTTCGGCCTGCCGTTCCCCGAGGAGTACGGCGGCATGGGCGGCGACTACCTCGCCCTCGGCATCGCGCTGGAGGAACTCGCCCGCGTCGACTCGTCCGTCGCGATCACCCTGGAAGCCGGCGTCTCGCTCGGCGCCATGCCGATCCACAAGTTCGGCACGGAGGAGCAGAAGCGGACGTGGCTGCCGCGGCTGTGCGGCGGCGAGATCCTCGGCGCGTTCGGCCTCACCGAGCCCGACGGCGGATCCGACGCGGGCGCGACCCGCACCACCGCGCGCCTCGACGAAGCCGCCGGCGAGTGGGTGATCAACGGCAGCAAGTGCTTCATCACCAACTCCGGCACCGACATCACCGGATTCGTGACCGTCACCGCGGTGACCGGCACGGACGCGGACGGGCGGCGGCAGATCTCGACGATCATCGTGCCGTCGGGGACGCCCGGGTTCACGGTCGCGCCCGGCTATTCGAAGGTCGGATGGAACGCGTCGGACACGCACGAGCTTGCGTTCGACGACTGCCGGGTTCCCCAGGCCAATCTGCTTGGTGAACTCGGCCGTGGATACGCCCAGTTCCTCAACATCCTCGACGAAGGACGGATCGCCATCGCGGCGTTGGCGACCGGTCTCGCGCAAGGCTGCGTCGACGAGTCGGTGCGGTATGCGGGCGAGCGCAAGGCGTTCGGCAAGCCCATCGGTGCGAACCAGGCCATCGCCTTCAAGCTCGCCGACATGGAACTCCGGGCGCACACGGCGCGGTTGGCGTGGCGGCATGCCGCGTCGAAGCTCGTGCACGGGGAGCCGTTCAAGCACGAGGCGGCGCTGGCGAAGCTGTACACCTCGGAAGCGGCCGTCGACAACGCGCGCGAGGCCACCCAGATCCACGGCGGCTACGGGTTCATGAACGAGTACCCGGTGGCGCGGTTCTGGCGGGACAGCAAGATCCTGGAGATCGGCGAGGGCACGTCGGAGGTCCAGCGGATGCTCATCGCCCGCGGGCTGGGTGTCGGCGGCTGAGGCTGCGGGGCGGGCTGCTGGGAGTACTGACGGGAGTGCCCCGGCCGAGTGGTGCTCGGCCGGGGCACTCGGGTGTTCACCGGGCGGCGATGACCCGCCGCAGCCTGGCGCAGATCACCGCCGTGACCACGGACAGGCCGCACAGGACGGCGACGACCGTGAGCGTGCCGGTGCGCCAGTCGCCGTCGTCGGGGTGGTCGCCGATGACCGCGAACAGGGTGGAGCCGACGGCCGCGGCACCGGTGGCCAGGCCGATCTGCATGGCGGTGGTGAGGACGCCGCCCGCGAGCCCGGCCCGGTCGACGGGGAGCGCGGAGAGCGCCAGGCCGAGCAGGGGCACCAGGACCAGGCCCCAGCCGACGCCGACGACGAACAGCGGCGCGAGCGTCTCCGGGAGCGTCAGCGACCCTTCGGCGTTCGCCGCGACCGTGGCGAACGCGGCCAGGCCGCCACCGAACAGCAGGGCGCCGACGACCAGCACGGCGGCGCCGAAACGGGCCACGAGGGGCTGGGCGTACACCGCGACCGCGAAGAAGCCGATCGCCGTCGCGGTCATGGCGAGGCCGGATCGGATCGGTGTGAAGCCGTGGCCGACCTGGAGCACCATCGCGAGGCTGAACATGAAGCCGCCGATGGCGGTGGCGAAGATCAGCATGGCGCCGAGCGCCAGGCGGGCCGCCGGGAGCCGCAGCAGCGACGGCGGGAGCAGAGGTGTGCCGCCCGCACGTTCCATCCGGCCTTGGGCGAGCGCGAACGCGGCCGCGGTGGGCAGGACGAGCGCGAGCGCGACCCAGGTCCAGACCGGCCAGTCCTCGGCGCGGCCGAGGGTGAGCGGGATCAGGAGGAGGGCGATGGTGGCGGCCAGCGCCATCGCGCCGCGGATGTCGATCCGGGCCGCGACGGGTGCCTTGGTCTCCGGCACGAGGCGGAGCGCGAGGAGGAACGCGGTGATCCCGATCGGCACGTTGACCAGGAACAACGGCCGCCAGCCGGTGCCGAAGAGGTCGGCTTGGAGGAGCAGGCCGCCGGCGATCTGGCCGATCGCCCCGGCAGAGCCGGCGACCAGGCCGAAGATGCCGACCGCGCGCTGCCGGTCCGCGCCGTCGAACCCGGCCTGGATGGCGGCCAGGACCTGCGGGGACATGAGTGCGGCGGTGAGGCCTTGGAGGATGCGGAACACGACGAGCGAGGTGACGTTCGGGGCGAGCCCGCAGGCGGCGGACGTCACGGTGAAGCCGACCAGGCCGGTGAGGAACAGGCGGCGGCGGCCGAACCGGTCGCCGAGGCGGCCGCCCGCGACGAGCGTACAGGCGTAAGCGACGCCATAACCGGACACCGTCAGCTCGAGCTGGGCTTCGCTCGCGTGCAGGTCCTTGCCGATGTCGGCGAGCGCGACGTTGACGATGAACGCGTCGAGGATGGGGAGGAATGCACCGAGGAGAAGGATGGGGAGGGCGCGCCACCAGGTCGAGGGGGCGCCGTTTCCGGCCGCGACCGGGGGCGGTGCGGCGGGGAGGACAGTGGTCGAGTTCGCCATGGAGTCGAGCTTGGCCGCGCTCGGCAACTGGTACCGAGAGCCTGGCGATACTGGTAGTGGCCGAACCTGGATACCTCGGCGGGGAGGGGTGAGGATGGTCGGGTACCCCCGTCACCGCTCCGGAGGCCTTTCACCATGCCGCAGGAATTCACCCGGGGAGAACCCGCGCCGTTGACCGCCGACTGGAGCGGCTCGCCCGCCGACTGGAGCGGCGGCGCGAGTCCTCCCGCATCGCCGGCCCGACGCGTCCGGCCGACCCGTGAGCAGGCCGCCGGGCGTCGGCGGGACCTGGGCGACTTCATCCGGTCGCGGCGGGAACGGACGACGCCGGAGATGGTCGGATTGCCGCCGGGGCCGCGGCGGCGCACGCCCGGTCTGCGCCGGGAGGAAGTGGCGCTGCTCGCGGGCATCGGCGTGACTTGGTACACGTGGCTGGAGCAGGGCCGGTCGATCAACGTGTCGGCGCAGGTGCTGCTGTCGGTGGTGCGGGTGCTGGGGCTCGACGACGTGGAACGCGCGCACGCCTTCCGGCTCGCCGAACTGCCCGATCCCGAGCTGGTGGTGTCGGTGCCGCAGGTCGGGGAGGGGGTCCAGGCCGTCCTCGACCAGCTGTCGCCGTTCCCGGCGGCGGTGATCGGACCGCGGTGGGAAATCCTGGCGAGCAACCGGGCGCACGTGGGGTTGATGGGGGACTACCCGGCGTTGCCGGCCTGCTCGCGCAACATCATCTGGCTGGTGTTCACCGACCCGGGGTGGCGTGCGTTGACCGCGAACTGGGAGCTCGCGGCCCGGTCGCTCGTCGCCAAGATGCGCGGGGCGAGTGCGGCGGATGCGGGCGATCCGGGGTGGGCGCAGTTGCTCGACCGGCTGCGGTCCGCGTCCCCGGAGTTCCGCGAAATGTGGGACCGGCAGGACGTGCTGGGCTTCGACAACGCGATCAAATGCCTGTACCACCACGAGTTGGGGACGTTGAACCTGCAGACCGTGAACATGGTGATGGGGGATCAGCGGGGGGTGCGGGTCACCGTGTACACGCCTCGGGACGAGGAGACGCGGGAGAAGCTGGCGGGGCTGCCGACGGTGACGCCGCGGACGATCGAGCAGGTGCCGGAGGCGGTGGCCCGGGAGTATCTGCGGGGAGAGGTTCTGGCGTCGGCGTAGGGGCGTGGCCGTCCGTGGTCGGCGGGTTTCGCCGGCGTGGGCCGGGTCTCGCGGGGGACTCTTGATTCCCGTAGCGAAAACAGGTTGTCTCTAGGTGGGCGTGCGGTACCCGGGCCGCGCCACGCTTACGGAGGTCAACCGTGTCTGAGATCCGCTTCGACGGGCAGGTCGCCCTGGTCACCGGCGCGGGGCGCGGCCTCGGCCGCGAACACGCGCTGCTGCTGGCGGCACGCGGCGCGAAGGTCGTCGTCAACGACGTGCGCGATGCCGCGGGGGCGAGCCCGGCGGACGAGGTGGTCGCGGCGATCGTGGCCGCGGGGGGCGAGGCGGTCGCCGACACGCACAGCGTCGCGGAGGAAGCCGACGCCGTGGTGGGGACCGCGGTGGACACGTTCGGTGGGCTGGACGTGCTGGTCAACAACGCGGGGATCTCGCACGGGGGCATGTTCGACCAGATCCCGGTGGAGATGTTCGACCGGATGATCGACATTCATTTGCTGGCGACGGTGAAGGTGACACGTGCCGCGTGGCCGCATCTGCGGGAGCGCGGTGGGCGGATCGTCAACACGACGTCGAACTCCCTGTTCGGGATCACCGGGACGACGCACTACATCACCGCCAAGGGCGGGGTGCTGGGGCTGACCAAGTCGCTGGCGATGGACGGCCGGTCGGTCGGGATCAAGGTCAACGCGATCATGCCGTGCGCGTACACGCGGATGACGGCGAACATTCCGGACGAGGCGTTCCGCGGCTTCCTGGAGAAGCACTTCACCGCGGACAAGGTGGCGCCGTTCGTGGTGTGGCTGGCGTCGGCGGGCGTGCCGGTGAGCGGGGAGGTCTTCAGCGTGGGCGGCGGGCGCGCGGCCCGGGTCGTGCTGGGGGTTGCCGGGGACGCGGTGGGCGCGACGCCGGAGGCGTACGCGGAGCGGGTCGACGAGCTGATGGACATGGGGGCGGTGGAGTTCCCGCGGGACGCCACGGCGGAGGTGCGGTTGGCGGCGCGGGGGTTGGGGTTGGGGGAGGGGTTGGATGGGGCTTGGGAGCAGTAGGGGCGTGAGGTTGGCGGCCCGGTGAGTGCCCGCTCGCCCTCATCGGGCCCTCCCTCCTCCCACCAATTCGGGCTGAGAGTCTGCGGGCGCCCTCCCCCACCCCCGCCACCGCCGGATCACTCCGACACCCCCACCTTCGCCCGCTGCCCCCACCTCCGTCGAATCGCTTTCTCGCCCCCTGTGGACAACCACCCCCTACTCCCCACAACTTGAGTACCTCTACTCAAGCCCTCCCCGCCCCGCCCCCGCCACCATGCATTCATGACAACGCCCTTGCAGCCGAAGAACTCCGCGATGTTCTACATGCAGGCGTGGATCTCCTTCGTCGTCGCCATGGCGGCGATGGGGATCGGCATCGCCTACCTCCCGGTATCGGCCTGGATCCGCGGCTTCGTCGCGCTCGGCGGCCTGTACCTCGTGACGTCCTCGTTCACCCTCGCCAAGGTCATCCGCGACCGGCAGGAGACCGAGACGATGGTCAACCGTGTCGACCAGGCCCGGTTGGAGAAGCTCCTTTCCGATCACGACCTCTTCCGGCCCGAGTCGGTGTGACCCGTGGCGCGCGCGGCGCGATGGCGGCACCTTCGAGCGGCGCGGCACGTCGGCGCGACAGCGCGTGGCGTGCCGCCGACCCGCGCTAGGCTGCCGCTCATGACCACTCCGCTCGAACGTGTCGCCGCGGACCTGGCCCGCCACGGGATCACCGGTGCGGTCCGCGAACTCCCGCAGGACGTCCCGACCGCCGCGGCCGCCGCGGAAGCCCTCGGCTGCGAGGTCGGCGCGATCGCGAACAGCCTCGTCTTCAACGCCGACGGCGCGCCGCTCCTGGTCCTGACCAGCGGCGCGCACAAGGTCGACACCAAACGCGTGGCACGCCTGATCGGCGCGGCGAAAGTCCGCCGCGCCGACCCGGAGTTCGTCTTCGAGGCCACCGGCCAACGGGTCGGCGGCGTCGCCCCGACCGGCCACCCCGCCCCGATCCGCACCGTCGTGGACGCCTGGCTCGGCAAGTACGACGAGGTCTGGGCGGCCGCCGGACTCGCCCACACGGTCTACCCGACGACCCTCGACGAACTCGTCCGAGTGACAGGCGGCGCCGTGGCCGAGGTCGGGGACTGATCACGCGGGCCTCCAACGCCTAGACGTACCGCGCCTTGAGGATCCGCTTCACCAGCTTCCCGGTCGGCGTACGCGGCAGTTCGTCGACGAAGTCCACACTGCGCGGCGCCTTGTAGTGCGCGATGCGGCTGCGGACGAACTCGACCAGCTCGCGCTCCAGTTCGCCCCCGGGCACGGCACCCGCGGCCGGCTGGACGACGGCCTTGACCTGCTCGCCCATCTCCTCGTCCGGCACCCCGATGACCGCGACGTCGTGCACCTTCGGGTGCAGCGCAAGCACGTTCTCGATCTCCTGGGGATAGATGTTCACCCCACCCGAGATGATCATGAACGCCTTGCGGTCGGTCAGGAACAAGAACCCCTCGTCGTCGACGTACCCCACATCGCCGGTCGTCGTCCACGTCGGATGCCGCGGGTGCCGCGCGGCCCGCGTCTTCTCCGGATCACCGTGGTATTCAAACTGTGCTTCCTCCCGCTCGAAGTACACCGTCCCCGTCTCACCCGTGGGTAGTTCCTCACCCTCGTCCCCGCAGATCCGGATGACGCCGAGCCCCGCCCGTCCCACCGACCCCGGCTTCGCCAGCCACTGCGCCGCGTCGATGAGCGTGACCCCGTTGGCCTCGGTCGCCGCGTAGTACTCCTGCAGGATCGGCCCCCACCAGTCGATCATCGCGCGCTTCACCTCGACCGGACACGGCGCGGCCGCATGGATCGCCACCTTCAGCGACGACAGGTCGTACCGCTCCCGCACCTCCGCCGGCAGCTTCAACGCCCGCACGAACATCGTCGGCACCCACTGCGAATGCGTGACCCGGTGCTCCTCGATCGCCGCCAACGCCCGCTCCGCGTCGAAGCGTTCCATCATCACGACGGTCCCGCCGGTGCGGTGCACGATCCCGGCCGCGAACCGCAGCGGCGCCGCGTGGTAGACGGGCGCCGGTGACAGATACACCGTCGATTCGTCGAACCCGTACAGCGCCCCGAACACACTGACCAGCGTTTCCCCCGGGTCGTCGATCTGCCGCTCCGGCAGCGCGCCGCGAATTCCTTTGGGCATCCCGGTCGTTCCCGACGAATACAACATGTCGGCCCCACACGGCTGCTCGGCCAATGGCTCCGCCGACACGCCTTTCAACGCATCCGCATAGTCCGCATGCCCCGCCACCGGACCATCCGCGGACTGGTCGAACGCGAGCCGCACCTCCACCCCCGGCGTCTCCGCCACGATCGCCTCCGCCAACCCCCGCAGCGACGCGGCGGCCACGAGCGCCCGCGCGCCGCAGTCGTTCACGATGTACGCGATCTCGCCGGCCGACAGGTGGTGATTGACCGCGGTGACGTACAGCCCCGACCGCAGCGCCGCCCAATACACCTCGAAACACCGTGGGTTGTTGTCGCTGAGCAACGCCAGCCCGTCCCCGCGGCGCAGCCCGGCGTCGGCCAGCAGTCGCGCCAACCGCACGGAGTTCTCGTCGAGTTCGCGATACGTGACGGTACGGCCGGAGCCGGCCATCACGACGGCGGGCTTGTCGGGCGTGGTGCGGGCGTACGTTCCGGGATACATCGGACTCCTCGCCGTCGCAGGATCGCACTTGTCGACACGCGCTTACCGGGGACTTAGACGTCATCTCATTTGGCTCGGTAGCCTGGGCTGGTGTCGATGGTTGAGCGTTTGGTGCCGGACGAGTTGTACGAGCTGTTCGAGCGGGTGGTTCCTCCCGCTCCGGTCCGCCCGCAGGGCGGTGG
>NZ_BAABHS010000067.1:0-20717 GCF_039542225.1 Yinghuangia aomiensis
TCGTGAGACGCCGGGCGGCCAGGTGGAGCGAACCATCGAGTGCAACCCCCTGAAAGCCATACCCGGCGTCTCCGGGCCTCTGGACCCTACGACAGCCCGTCTGACCCACGACCAACGTAGGACCCCCTGAGCCTCGTCATAAGCCACCCCCCGAAGACACCCCGCACCCTTGCCCCCGTCAAGAAAACCTGTTTTCCTGCTGCAAGCCCCACCGGCCGAGCCCCACAGGCCCAAGCAGACCAGGAGCCCCCCGATGAAATTCGCCGAGATCGAACGCCCGGCCGCCGGTGTCGCCCTGGTGCGGATGAACCGCCCCGACCGGCTCAACGCGCTGAGCCCGAGTCTGGTCTCCGACGTATACGCGGCCTTCCGTTCGCTCAACCGCGAGCGCGGCATCCGCGCAATCGTGCTGACCGGCGCGGGCCGGGCGTTCTGTTCCGGTGCCGACCTCAGCGGCGACCCGGACCCGGCGCCCGATGCCGAGGGGCGCGGCAAGGTCGGGCTCGTGTACCGGACGCAGGAGCACCTGGTCGATCTGATGCTGGCCGTCCACGAGTGCGAGAAGCCGGTGATCGCGGCCGTGCACGGCGCCGCCGTCGGCGGCGGTCTGGCGCTGGCGCTCGCCTCGGACCTGCGGGTCGCGGACACGACCGCGAAGTTCGGGTCGGTGTTCATCAAGGTCGGGCTGTCGTCCGCGGATGTCGGCACGAGCTACCTGCTGCCGCGTCTGGTCGGTCCCACGCGGGCTGCCGAACTCATGCTCACCGGGCGGCACTTCAGCGCCGAGGAGGCGGACCGCTACGGCATGCTCAACGCGCTCACCCCGGAAGGCGAGCACGTCGACGAGGCGCTGGGCCTCGCCGGGCTGATCGCGGAGAACTCCGAGTACGGCGTGTGGATGACGAAGAAGGGCGTGTGGTCCGGCATCGAGGCGGGCAGCTTCCGCCAACAGCTCGAACTGGAGAACCGCACGCAGGTGCTGGGCACCTTCACCGGCAACATGACGGAAGCCGCGGCGGCGTTCCGCGAGCGCCGCGCGCCGGTGTGGCAGGACATGTAGGCGACCGACGGGGATGAACGGCGGGCAGTCCCGCCGTACACACGAGGGTCTCGGTTCACGCGACGGCTGCTGCCCGACGGCCGCTGCCCGGCGGTCATACCGCCGGGCAGCGGCCGTCGTGTTCGTTCAACGGCGGTTGCGTTCGTTCATCCCGTTCCGCTCACCCGCCGGACGTCATCCGGCAGTCCCGCGGCGACGCACGGCGATCACGAGCACGCTTCCCATCGCGATCAGTCCCAGGCCGCCGACCACGCCCAGGCCTACCTGCGCCCCGGTGCTCGCGAGACCGCCCGAGCCGCCGGACGTGCCGTACCCGCCGGGCCCACCCGGACCGCCGGGACCTTCCGGACCGCCAGGCCCGTGGCCGCCGGTCCCGCCCTCACCGCCCCCGGAAATCCCGGGCGGTGCCGACGTCCCGCCGGAGCCGGACGGCGAGGGCGCCGGAGGACCGGACGATGTCGTCGGGCCGCCGGTCGGCGGACCGCTCGTCGGAGGCGCGGACGTCGGCGGTTCACTCGTCGGAGGTCGCGAGGTCGGAGGCTGCGACGTGGGAGGTCCCGAAGTCGGCGGCTGCGAAGTCGGGGGCTGCGACGTGTGCGGCGGTCGCGACGTAGGCGGCTCCGACGTCGGAGGTCGCGACGTAGGCGGCCTTGAGGTAGGCGGCCTTGAGGTGGGCGGCCTTGAGGTGGGCGGCCCGGACGTCGGAGGCGCGGATGTCGGTGGCCGAGAAGTAGGCGGCCCGGACGTCGGCGGCCCAGACGTCGGAGGCTGCGAAGTCGGCGGCCCGGACGTCGGCGGCCCGGAAGTAGGCGGCCCAGACGTAGGAGGCTGCGAAGTAGGCGGCCCCGAAGTCGGCGGCGCGGAAGTCGGAGGCTCAGACGTGGGCGGCCCGGACGTCGGCGGCCCAGACGTGGGCGGCCCCGAAGTCGGCGGCGCGGAAGTCGGCGGCGGCGGCGACGTCGTCTCCCCCTCGCACACCACCTCCACATGCCCCAACTCGGCCTTGGCGATCGGCCCTTGGTACACGACGGCGCCGCCCTGGTCCCGAAGCGTCCCGTTCACCGTGACGTCGATGCCCGCGCTCGCGGTCGAGCCCGCCGACGGTGCGTCGCTCGGCGGGCGGTGGTACTCGGTGAACTCCACGGTCAGCGTGCTCGGTCCCAGGCCGGGTGCGTTCAGGTCGGCGCCGGTGACGTCGAGGGTCGTGGTGCCGGGTGACACCAGGTGGCCGACGATCTCGATCTGGTCCGCTGCGGTGTGGGCGTAGGCGAACGCGGTCTCCTGGTACGGCGGCGGTACGCACTCGGCGTACGTGTCCACATCCCCGGTCGTCCCCTCCGCGACCGGGCCGAACCCGATGAGCGGCGACGCCGCGGCGGACGTCGGGTGGATGTGCACCGACACCGCGGCCGCGTGGACCTGGGCGTAGACCTTCGCGGTGGTGTTGGACGTGCGCACGACTTCGGTGCCGAACGAGGCGTAGTCCAGGACGCCGTCCGGGTCGGAGAAGTCGCCGGACTCGTCCTGGCCGAGCGGCGGCGTGCCGGCGATGCCGTACGAACCGGTGAACGCCGACGTGTTCAAGGCGTCGACGTCGGCGATGGTGAGTTTGATGAGCCGGGCGCTTGCGGAGGGCACTTCGGCGGCGGCGGCCGTCGGGCTCGCCGAGTAGGCGAACAGGGTGCCTGCGGCGACCGCGCCGGCCGCCGCGACGGCCAGCGGCACGGCATGCTGCTTCAGACCGATAAGTAAAGACATGGGCGATTTGTAACAGTGATGCCGCATCGCTCTCCGGGACCAACACCCGCCACCGCGATACGTCACTGGTTTGCCCCACCCCCGCTGCCGCACGGCCCACCGCGGCGGACGCGACGACGGCCGTCACCCGGATCAGGGGCGACGGCCGTCGGTTCGTGCGTGCGCGGTGCGTCAGCCCTGCGCCCCCGACTCGCCGAGCTGTCCGCGCCTGGCCTGTTCCGCGGCGCCCGCGGCGTCGGCGCGGCCGCGGTTGTAGGCGTCCATGCTGGCCTTGGCGTTGACCGATTCGCGTTCGGCGCTCTCCAGCCAGCGGTCCCAGCGGGCGCGCATCGGCATGACGAGGCCGCCGCCGACGCCGACGATCAGGATGCCGGCGATCGTGGCGAGGACCGCGACCAGCACCGGGCCGGTCACCGAGGTGGCGATCTGCGCCTGGCTCAGGGCGGCGATGGTGCCGAGGGCGACGATGGACGCCCAGGCGATGGTGGCGACGGTCTTGCCGTACGAAACGCCGCCGAGGGCCCCGCCGATGATGTCGCGCACCGCGCGGGCGATCGCCATGGTGACGACGATGATGAGGAGCGCGACGATGGCCTTGGGCAGCCACAGCACGATGCTGCGCAGCAGGTCGCTGACGGGATTCGGGCCGAAGACCCCGAAGCCGAGCTGAAGGACCATCAGCATGATGGCGTAGTAGACGACTTTGCTGACGATGGCGGTGGCGTCGTACTTCGAGTTCTGCAGCATCCCGGCGACGCCGCCGCGTTCGGAGACCTTCTCGAACCCGACCTTGCGCAGCACGCGGTCGACGACCCGGGCGATCAGCTTCGCGATCATCCAGCCGACGACCATGATGATGGCGAAGGCCACCAGCTTGGGGATGATCCTGGCGATGCTGGTCCAGGCATCGGTGAACCCCTGTCCGAAGTCGACGGACAGGGCGAGGCTCTGCGTCATGCGCATATCTCTCTGCTGCGGGAAGGTGCGCGGCGCGGCCTTCGAAAGCCTTGCGCCGCGCCGGATGTGCGCTCCGTGGTAGCACCGCCGAGCGGGCGGTGTCCCGCCGCGAACCGCGGAACTAGGCCGAGCGGGTGGGCGTCCCGCCCGTTCGAGGGACAGGCGGGTCCACTCGACGGCTGCGGCGGGAACGTGCAGGTCCGGGCGGGCGCGCGGCCCCGGGCCGGGATGAAGCATCCGGATGGGATGATGGTCGGACGGAGCGAGATAAAGGACCGCGCATGACCACGCCTGCCCCTGTTGTGACCGCCGCCGACCGTGCCGCCGCCGGCACGGTCCTGGCCCGTGAAGCCGCGCGGTTCGCCGGCTTCGGCTGGATGCGGGGCACCTCCGGCAACTTGTCGGTGGTGGTGTCGCGCGAGCCGCTGCGGCTGGCCGTGACGGCGAGCGGGCTGGACAAGGGCGAGCTGGATCCGGACGACCTGGTCGTGGTGGACGGTTCCGGTACGCCGGTGCCTGCCGACCAGGGCCCGGGTGCGCCGCGCAAGCCGTCCGCGGAGGCCGGGCTGCATGCGCGTGTGGTGGCGTTGACCGGTGCGGGTGCGGTGTTCCACGTGCACACGCTGCATGCGGTGCAGGCGGCGCGGTACTGGCCGAAGGGCGTCGAGCTGAGCGACCTGGAGATGCTGAAGGGCATCGGCCGGTCGGCGCACGGCGAGACGGTGGTGATCCCGGTCATCGAGAACAGCCAGGACATGGGCGAGTTGGGCGACCGGCTGGAGGCGGCGATGGTGCCGGGCGTGCCTGCGGTGCTGGTGGCGTCGCACGGCATGTACGTGTGGGGCGAGGACCCGATGCAGGCCCGCCACCACACCGAAATCGTGCAGTGGCTGCTGGAGTTCCGTCTCACGGAGGGCTGAACGGCCTCCGGAAGACGACGCGCACAGCGAGGAACCCCCGTGGTTGCCACGGGGGTTCCTGTTTCGCTGGGGTTCCTGCGTTACCGGAAGGGAGCCGGAAGAGAGCCGGGAGAGCGCGGAGCGCCTCAGTGTCCCGGTTCCACCACTCCGTCCTCGCTGACGATCGCGTCGATCAGGCGTGCCGGTGTGACGTCGAAGGCCGGGTTGAAGGCGCGCGAGCCCGCGGGGGCGACCCGGATGCCGCCCCATTCGAGGACCTCGGCTTCGGGGCGCTCCTCGATCGCGATGGCGCCGCCGTCCGGGGTGGCGTCGTCGAAGGTCGTGCGGGGTGCCGCGACGACGAACGGGATCCCGGCGTCCGCGCAGGCCAGGGCCACGCCGACGGAGCCGATCTTGTTGGCGGTGTCGCCGTTCTTGGCGATGCGGTCGGCGCCGATGACGGCGACGTCGACGAGTCCGCGCAGGATCGTGCTTGCGGCGGCGCCGTCGGGCTGGACGAAGTGCGGGATGCCTTCCTGGTCGAGTTCCCAGGCGGTGAGCCGGGAGCCTTGCAGGAGCGGCCGGGTCTCGTCGGCGTAGACGGCCTCGAGGACGCCGCGGGCGTGGAGTTCGCGGATGATGCCGAGGGCGGTGCCCCATCCGGCGGTGGCGAGCGAGCCGGTGTTGCAGTGCGTGAGGACGCGCAGCGGGCGGCGTTCGACGCGGGCGAGGATCCAGTCGGCGCCGTGGGCGCCGATGGCGCGGTTCGCGGCGACGTCTTCGCGGACGACCGCGTCGGCTTCCGCGATGACGGCGGCGACGCCCTGCGGGACGAAGGGGAGGACGCGGTCGACGCCGCCGGCCAGGTTGACGGCGGTGGGCCGGGCGTCGCGGATGCGGCGGATCTCGGTGTCGAGGCGGTCCGCGTCCCAGCCTTCGCGGGCGGCCTGGAGCATGGCGATCGCCACACCGTAGGCGCCCGAGGCGCCGAGCGCGGGGGCGCCGCGGACGGCGAGGCGGCCGATGGCGTCGACGAGGGTGTCGACGTCGGAGGCGTCGAGGGTGACCAGGCGTCCGGGGAGGGCAGTCTGGTCGATCAGGTGGAGTCCGGTGCCGTGCCAAGTGAGCGTGCGTATAGCGGAGTCGGCGTCTGCGGTCGGGGTGCTGGGGGCCACGTGCGGTTCCCTGGGGTGTGCGGGTTCGGCCGGTCTTCGGCCGGTCTTCGGCCGGTCGGGGCGCCGGCGGGGGCGGTTCCGGCCCGTCGATCGTATGACCAGGGTGTTAACGGGATGCAAACGGATCCGTGGGGCCCAGTCCCGTGAACCTCCCGAATCGCGGACATGTCGGCCGGGGTGGTTCGCGGGGGTGATATCTTCCCGGGCACCGACCCGGTCCGATCATCGGACCGGTCGCCGATCGTTGGAAATTCCGCGCATCCGGGAGGAGGTCAGCCGTGGCCGAGCCGTACCGCGCCGGGCGCATGCCCGTAGGCATCGACGCCGATTTCGCGATGCTCGAGGAATCCCACGGCTGTCCGATGGCGTCCCTGCCCCCGGCCCGCCGCGTGGCGCCCGTCCGCGGCTGTTGTCGCCGCGGCCGCTGAACCGCGCCGAGCACGACGGAGTCCGCCCGGCCCCAGCCCCACGGCACCACAACCGCGCGACCCGCGCCCCCAAGCCTCCGCACCACCGCAGTTCCGCGTACGTCCCGCTGCCGCGCCCGCCCCCGCGCGCAGCCCTGCCCGAGGATCCCCATGCACGTGTTTTCCCGCCGGACCACGCCCGGCCGCATCGTCCTGGCCGCCGTCGCGGTGACCACCGCGCTCGCCGCCACCGCCTGCAACGCGAACGACAAGAAGGACTCGGCCGCCCCGGCCGGGGACGGCAAGGCCAAGGGCAAGAACGTCGTCCTCGTCACGCCCGAGCCGATCGGCGTCAACGACTTCCTCAAGCTCGCCAAGCAGGGCGTCGAGGCCTCCGCCTCCGCGGCCGGCGGCACGTCCAAGGTGCTGGAGAGCAAGGACCCGACGGCGCTGCAGCAGAACGTGGAGAGCGCGGTGCGGCAGAAGCCCGCCGTGGTCGTCGCGGTCGGCTTCGAGTTCAACGACGTCATCGCGCAGCAGGCGCAGGCCAACCCGGCCCAGCAGTTCCTGCTCGTCGACTCGTGCACCGACAAGGCGTTCCCGAACGTGACGTGCGCGGTGTTCCGCGAGCACGAGGGCGCGTTCCTGGCCGGTGCCGAGGCGGGCCTGCTCACCAAGTCGGGCAAGACCGGCGCGGTCGTGGCGGTCGACTCGCCGCAGATCCGCCGCTTCTCCGACCCGTTCGGTGCGGGCGCCAAGCAGACCAACGCGAACAGTTCGTTCACCCAGCTGTTCGTGGGCGGGCAGAACCCCTTCAACGACCCGGCGCGTGCCAGCGAGCAGACCACGTCGCTGAAGACCAAGGGCGTCGACACGGTCATGGGTGCCGCGTCCGCGGCGGGCAACCTCGGCGTGTTCAACGCGGCGAAGACGGACGGGCTGCAGGTGTGGGGCGTGGACGTCAACCAGTGCCCGCAGGCGCCGGGCTCGGTCGTCGACAACGTGATCAAGCACACGGACGTCGCGGTGCAGAAGGGCGTCGACCAGATCCTCAACGCGACGCCGGGCGGCGTCGTGTCGTACGGCCTCAAGGAGGGCGGCATTTCGCTGACCTCGCTGGAGCCGGGCCTGGAGAACTCCCAGTGCGGTATCGCGCAGCACCCGGACATCGTCAAGACCGTCCAGGACCTGCGTGCCCAGATCGTCGACGGCCGCCTGCAGGTGGCCGACCCGGTCAAGGGCTGAGCAAGGGCTGAGCAGCAAGAGCCGACCCGTCGGGGCCTAGGCCGAGTCCGGCCCCGACTCCCCGGCACGGCCGGGCACCCGCGACGGGTGCCCGGCCGTCCGGGCCGCCCGGAACGGATCCCGCACCGATGACCGACCCCCAGACGCCCACCGAGCCCGGTGCGGCCGCGCCCGGCGTTCCCGAGGTCGAACTGCGCGGCATCGTCAAGCGGTTCCCCGGCGTGCTCGCCTGCGACCGCGTGGACTTGTCCGTCGCGGCCGGCGAAGTGCACGCGCTGATGGGCGAGAACGGCGCGGGCAAGTCGACGCTGATGTCCGTGCTGTACGGGCTGCAGCGGCCGGACGCCGGCCGGATCCTGCTGCGCGGCACCGAGCACGCGTTCACGTCGCCGCTGCAGGCGATCGACGCCGGGCTCGGCATGGTGCACCAGGGCTTCAAGCTGTTCCCGTCGCTGTCCGTGACGGAGAACGTGGTGTACGGCGCGGAGCCGCGCCGCCGCGGCTTCGTCGACCGGGCCGCGTCCCGTGCGAAGGTCGCCGACCTCGTCGAGCGGCACGGCCTGCACGTGCCGCCGGACGCCCGGGTCGGCGACCTGCCGGTCGGTGTGCAGCAGCGCGTCGAGATCCTCAAGCTGCTCTACCGCGACGCCCGGGTGCTGATCCTGGACGAGCCGACGGCCGTGCTGACCCCGGCGGAGGCCGACCGGCTCCTCGACGTGGTCCGCGGCCTGGCCGCCGCCGGGCGGACGGTGCTGCTGGTCACCCACAAGCTGCACGAGGTGATGGCGGTCAGCGACCGCGTCACGGTGCTGCGGGACGGCCGGGTGACCGCGCGGATGGCCACCGCCGACACCGGTCCGGCGGAGATCGCCGCGGCCATGACGGGCCGTCAGGTCGATTTGGACCGCACCCATCCGGCGGGCGTGCCGGGCACCGACGTGCTCGCCGTGGACGGGCTGACGGTCGGCCCGAAGGGCGGGAAGCCGCTGGTCGACGCGGTGTCGCTGCGGGTCCGCGCGGGCGAGATCGTCGGCGTCGCGGGTGTCGCGGGCAACGGGCAGAGCGAACTCGTCGAGGCGCTGGCCGGGCTGCGGCCCGCGACGGCCGGGCGGGTCGTCGTCGCCGGGACCGAGGTGGTGTCCGGAGGCAAGGGCGCGAGCGTCGCCAAGCGCCGCGCGGCCGGGCTGGCCTATGTGCCCGAGGACCGCGCCGAGGTCGGCGCGGCCCGCACCGCGCCGCTGGCCGACAACCTGGCCATGGGCTTCCACCGCCGCGCCCCGATCGCCGGACGCGGCGGCCTGCTGTCCCGGGCCGCGATCCGCGCGCACGCCGCGTCGGTCATCGACCGGTTCGCGGTCAAGGCGGCCTCCGGGGCGGTGCCGATCGGCACGCTGTCCGGCGGCAACCAGCAGAAGGCGATCCTGGGCCGCGAGATCACCCACGACGCGCCGCTGCTGGTCGTCGAGCAGCCGACGCGCGGCGTCGACATCGGCTCGATCGAGAACATCCACACCCGCCTGGTCGAGCACCGCGACGCCGGGCACGGCATCCTGCTGGTCTCCGCGGAACTGAGCGAGATCCTCGCGCTGTCCGACCGCGTCCTGGTGATGTACGACGGCCGCGTGGTCGCCGAACTCCCGCGCGCCGCCGCCGACGCGGCGACGATCGGACTGGCGATGGCGGGCGGGACACCGGGGGTTCCGGCGCAGCGGACCGGCGACGACGCCGAGCACCAGGCGGCCGACGCCGCCTCGGAACCTGTTGCGGGCGCCGCCTCGGACTCTGCTGCGGACACCGCCTCCGACGCCGCCTCGGACGCCGCTTTCCGGGCAGCCGCCCCCGACTCCCCCGCCACTCCTGCCCCGACCGAGGGGGAAGCCGACCATGCCTGACGTGTCCTCGCCGGCCGCCGAGAAGCCGCCCAAGGGCGGCGCGGCGGCCCGCTTCTCCCCCGCCGCGGCCGCACGCACGGCCGTGTTCTCCCCCGTGACCGTCTCGATCGTCGCCGGGTTCGTCGTCGGCGCGATCATCCTGGCGAGCACCGGTGCCGCGCCGCCGGCCGCCTACCAGGCGATCTTCGAGAGCGCGTTCGGCTCGGACGGCATCGGCGACACGCTCAACAAGTCGATCCCGATCGTCGGCATGGCCGTGGCGCTGGCGATCCCGCTGCGTGCCGGGCTGGTCAACCTCGGCGGCGACGGGCAGCTCGTCCTCGGCGCGCTCGCGGCCGCATGCGTCGGGTTGTACTCACCGTTCCCGGCGCCCGTCACGGTCGTGCTGGCGCTGCTCGCGGGTGTCCTCGCGGGCGGGCTGTGGGCCTCGCTGGCGGCGCTCCTGGAGAACGCGTGCGGGGTGCCGCTGCTGGTGAGCAGCCTCCTGCTCAGCTATCCGGCGGTGTCGCTGGTGTCCTACCTGATCCGTTTCCAGCTGTTGGAGAAGGGCTCGGGCATCCCGCAGACCGAGAAGCTGCCCGAGGGCGTGCGGCTGCCGGAGTTCGCGCAGGACGGCGGACTGGGCACCGGCATCAGCATCGGCATCTTCCTGGTCGCCGCCGCGGCGCTGGTGTTCGCCTTCGTCGAGGCCCGCACCGCGGCCGGGTTCGAGGTGCGGATGACCGGGCGCGGGGCACGGTTCTCCGCGTACGCGGGCGTGGACCGTCCGCGGCTCACCCTCAAGCTGATGTTCGCGTCCGGCGGCCTGGCCGGGCTGGTCGGCGCGATCACCGTGCTCGGCTTCCCGTTCCGCCTGGTCGACGGCGCGCTCACGTCGCCCGGCTACACGTGGACGGGCCTGCTGGCCGCGCTGCTGGCCGCCGCGTCGCCGCTCGGCACGCTCGTCGCCGGGTTCTTCTTCGCGGCGCTGACCATCGGCGGGTTCGGCATGGAGCAGGAGACCGCCGTGCCGCAGCAGCTCACGTCGGTGCTCCAGGCCGTCATCATCCTGTTCCTCGCGGTCCGCACCGGCGTGTTCGCCAAGGGCGGGTGGCTGCGGCGCTTCCGGCCCGGAGGCCGGGCGCCTGATCCGAAGGCCGCCGAGAGTCCCGGGGAAGCTCCCGTGGACGATCCGGTGGAAGCCGCCGTGAAGGCCGCTGTGGAAGGGGGCCGCTGACATGTCGTTCGACGCCGAACTCGTCTTCTCCGCGCTGCGCGCCCTCACCCCCGTGCTGTTCGCCGCCCTCGGTGGCGCGCTGTGCGAGCGCGCGGGCGTGTTCAATGTGTCCCTCGAAGGGACCATGCTCACCGGCTGCTTCGCCGCGGTCGCGGGCAGCTGGTACAGCGGCAGCGCGTGGGGCGGCGTCCTCGCCGCGGTCATCGCGTCCACCGCGTTCTCGGCGATCCTCGCGGTCGGCGCGGTCAGCCTGGGCGCCGACGCGGTGGTGGTGGGCATCGCGCTCAACCTGCTCGCGGTCGGCCTGACCGGGTTCCTGCTGCGCACCGTGTTCGGGACGACCGGCACGTTCGGCGACCCGGACCTCGACGGGCTCGACCCGGTGGACCTGCCCGGCATCGAGTCGATCCCGTTCGTCGGCAAGGCGATCTCCGGGCATTCGCCGCTCGTCTACCTGTCGTGGGTCGTCGTCGCGGTGATCGCCGTGCTGCTGTCCCGGCACCCGTGGGGCCTGCGGCTGCGCGGCGTCGGCGAAGCCCCGGAAGCCGCACAGAGCCTGGGCGTCAGCGTCACCCGCTACCGCTACGCCGCGGTCCTCGCCTCGGGTGCGCTGTGCGGGCTCGCCGGGGCACAGCTGTCCTTGGGCAACGTGACGCTGTTCTCCGAGAACATGACCGCCGGGCGCGGGTGGATCGCGGTCGTCGCGGTCATGCTGGGCCGCGCGCTGCCGGTCGGCGTGCTGCTCGCCGGGCTGCTGTTCGGGCTCGTCGAGGCGATCGGTTTCCGCCTTCAGGGCGAGGGGATGCCGCAGCAGGCCGCCGATGCGGCACCGTATGTGATGACCTTGATCGCGCTGTTCCTGGCGACCCGGCCGCGGTTCCGCGACCGCCGCCTGGTGCGGCGTCCGAAATCCGGGCCCCCGTCGGAAGCACCGTCCGAAGCACCGGCCGATTCGTTCGGGCCCGCCGGTGCCGCAAGTCCCGCCCCCGCATTGGAGCCGAAGCCGTGAGCACCCCCGCCAACGCCGCGTCCCGTCCCGCCGTGCTGCCGATCACCAAGATCCCGTCGTCCGGGCTGCCCGCCTACGCGCTCGTGGTCGGCGACCCGGCGCGCGCCGGGCTGGTCGCACAGCTGCTGGACGGCGCCGAGCAGATCGGCGCCAACCGCGAGTACGTCACCTACCGCGGCACGTGGCGCGGCGTCGACCTGGTCGTGTCGTCGCACGGTGTCGGCGGGCCCGGCGCGGTGTGCCTGTTCGGCGAGCTGGCCGAGGCCGGGGTGACGACGCTCATCCGCCTGGGCACCGCCGGTGCGCTGGCGCGCGGGATCGGGGACGGCGACCTGGTGGTGGCCGAGGCCGCGGTCCGCGACGACGGTGTGACGCAGCAGCTCGTGCCCGCCGAGTTCCCGGCGTTCTCGACCCCCGAGGTCACCCTCGCGCTGCAGGCGGCGGCCCGCGAGCACGACGCGCCGCACCACCGCGGCACGGTGTGGACGCGCGCGGCGTTCCTGCCGGGCGTGCTGGAGCTGCCGATGAAGCCGTACCAGCGGGCGGGCGTGCTGGCCATCGAGATGGAGCTGTCCGCGCTGCTGGTGTTCGCGTCCCTCAACGGCCTGCGCGCGGGCGGCGCGCTGGTGATCGACGGGATCGCCGCCGACGACCTGGTCGACGACGACGGCAACAGCGGCTACGACCCGCACCGCAAGGTCGTCGCGGAGGGCGTGGACCGGGCGGCGCTGGTGGCGCTCGACGCGGTCGTGCGGCTCGCCGCGGCGGACGCCGCGGCCGCTGCGGAGGCGGCCCGGTGACCGGCGGGGCCGGGCCGGTCCCCACGCGCGGGTTCACCGGCCGGATCGCCGCGGGCGCGCGGGACCGGCGGCTGCCGCCCGGGCAGTACGACGCGCACGACGCGTTCCCCGTGCTGTCCGCCGAGGTCACCCCGGAACTCGCCGCCGAAGACTGGACCTTCCGGATCGACGGCCTGGTCGCCGAACCCCGGACCTGGACCTGGGACGAGGCCCGCGCGCTGCCGCCGGGCCGCTACGAAGGCCCCATCCACTGCGTCACGTCCTGGTCGAAGCTGCACACCGTGTTCGACGGCGTGTCCCTCGACACGTTCCTCGGCGAGGTCCGGCCGCTGCCGACCGCGACGCACGTCGTCGCCTACGCGCACACCGGCTACACGACGAACCTGCCGCTGTCCGACCTGGTGTCCGGCCGTGCCTGGATCGCCTTCGACTTCGACGGGAAGCCGCTCACGCCCGCGCACGGCGGGCCCGCGCGGCTGCTCGTCCCGCACCTGTACTTCTGGAAGTCCGCCAAGTGGATCGCCGGGCTGCGGCTCGTCGACCGCGACGAACCGGGCTTCTGGGAACGCAACGGCTACCACCACCGGGGCGACCCGTGGGCGGAGGAACGCTATGCCGGCGACTGACGCCGACCCCGCGGCGCCGGCGCTGCCGCCGATCCCCGAGTTCGCCGCACCCGGCCGCGTCGCGCGGAGCCTGCGCGGAGCCGTCGACTGGCAGTACGGCGAAGTCGTCGGCCTTCGCCGAGAGACCGGCGACCTGCTGACCGTCCGCCTCGCGCTGCCGAGGTGGCATGCGCACGCCGCCGGACAGCACTACATGCTGCGGCTGACCGCCGCCGACGGCTACACCGCGCAGCGCCACTACTCGGTGGCGTCCGCCCCCGGCGACACCGGCCACATCGAACTCACCGTCGACCACGTGCCCGGCGGCGAGGTGTCCGGGTTCGTACACGGCGAACTGGCGGTCGGCGACCGCCTCGAAGTCCGCGGCCCACTGGGCGGCTTCTTCGCCTGGGCGGGCGACCGCCCGGCACTGCTGATCGGCGGCGGATCCGGACTCGTGCCGCTCGTCGCGATGCTCCGCCACCAGCGCGCCGCCGAGCCCGCCACCCCCGTGCACCTGGTCGCGTGCGTGCGGTCGCCGGAACACCTGCCCTACGCCGCCGAGCTGACGGGCGATCAGGTCACCGCGGTGTACAGCCGCAGCGCCCCGGCGGGCCTGCCGGTCGGGCGGCTGACCCCGGACGTCCTCGCCCCGCACGCCGCGGCGGCGGTCGCCGAGGACCGCGAGGTGTACGTGTGCGGGTCGACGGGCTTCGCCGAGGCGGTCGGCCGCATGCTGACCCGCGCGGGCGTCCCGGCCACCCGCATCCGCCTGGAGAGGTTCGGGGACGCGGTGTAGCCGGGACGCGGGGTCCGCTTGCGGACGGGGCTCGGGTACGGGGGCTCGGTTATGGAAACTCGGGAACGGGGCTCGGGTGCGGCTCAGGCCGCGATGACCAGCTCCGGACGCGGGGTGCCGGTTGCGGTCGCGGTCGCGGTGCGGGACTTCGGGCGGGCGAACACCACCAGCCGCAGCACCACGAACCGGCCCAGCCCGGCCAGGCCCTGCGCAGCCAGGTAGACGGCCTGGATGGTCAGCGCCCCCGCGTGCGGGGCCGCCGCTTCCAGGGCGAGCATCGCGCCGGTGGTGAACAGGTAGGCGACGACGGCGGTTCCGGTCGACTCCGCGTGCACGCGCCAGCCGGCGGCGCCCTTGCGGAACGTGATGCGGCTGTGGAGTTCGTTGCACAGCAGCGTGCCCAGGACGGTGACTATCGCGTTCGCGACCGCGATGCTCAGCCAGTTCGTGAGCAGCAGCAGCGCGCCGCTGGACGCCACGCCGACCCCGCCGCCGCAGGCGACGAAGCGGACGAACGACGCGATCGGCCCGGTGGAACCGAGCGTGCCCACGGGGCCCTTCGCGGCCGCGGCGGCACCGGGCATGGGCATGTGCCCGTCCCACGCGGTGCGCACCGGCCGGAACCGCGGCTTGATCACCGCGGTTCGTGCGGATCGGCGCATCGGAGTCCCCTTCCCCTCGCCTTCCCCCTGCTCTGTTCACAGGAGATGACGGGCGAGGGGTTCCTTTTGTGACGAACCCGGACGCGCGATCCCCGGTGATACACGTCACGCCCCCGGGCGCCGATCCCGGGGGTGTGACGCGTACAGGATCATTCTGCCGGGGAACACAAGTCGATTCGTCATCCCCGGAGACCGAGATCGCCAAGACCATGTCATCCCTGGGGGGATGCCGCGCGTACTCCCTGAGGAGACATCAGACCCGCAGGAAGTAGGGGGTGTTCCCCCGGATCACCCCTAAGGGTCACCCGGGGGAGGGACGCCCGGGCGTTCCGGATCAGCCCGCGACGACCGGTTGACGTCCCGACAAGTCGACACGCGCGAACGAGTCGGTCTCCGGGTGGGTGCCCACCCCGCGGTCGAAGTACGGTTCGCCGGCCCGGCGGACGCCGACGGTGTGCCAGCCGGCTTCGCGGGCCGCGTCGAGTTCGTCGACGAGGTCGGAGAAGAACACGAAGCGCGCCGCGTCGTCTTCGCCGAGCGCCGCGGCGATCGCGTGGTACGAGGCCGCCGTCTTCTTCGGACCGGCGTTCTCGGTGTCGAAGTGGCCGGAGAACAGCGGGAGGAGCGAGCCTTCCGCGGAGTGCCCGAACCAGGCGAGCTGCGCGGAGACCGACCCGGACGAGTACACGTAGAGCCGGTGCCCGGCTGCGTGCCAGGCGCGCAGCGCGGGGATCGCGTCCGGGTAGAAGTGCGAGGTGAGTTCGCCGGACGCGAAGCCTTCCGCCCAGATGACGCCTTGCAGCGTCTTGAGCGGGGTGGCCTTCTCGTCGCGGTCGAGCCACCCGTTGAGCTGCGCGACGACGACGTCGGTGCCCGCGCCGGGGTCGCCGAGGTGGTCGCGCACCGCGGCGACCGCGCGGGCGATCTCGGCTTCGTCGCCGCGCTGTTCGATGACGCGGGCGAAGTGCTTGCGGGAGTACGGGTACAGCTGTTCGGTGATGAACCCGGTGGCACTGGTGGTGCCTTCGATGTCCACGACCACGTGCGCAGGAGCGGTCGGTGCGGTCACGCGGCGGACTCCGCGGCGTAGCGGGCCTGGATGGTGTCGAAGTCCGGGAAGCGCTCCGAGATCTTGTCCCCGGTGAAGTCGCCGACCCAGCCGTCTTCGTCGTGGAAGAACCGGATCGCGGCGACGGACGGCTCGACGCCCATGTCGAACCAGTGGGTGATGCCCTTCGGCACCGACAGCAGGTCGCCCGCCTCGCACAGCACGGCGAAGACCTTGCCGTCGACGTGCAGGTAGAAGATCCCGGCGCCTTCGACGAAGAAGCGGACCTCGTCGTCGTCGTGGGTGTGCTCGGCGAGGAACTTCTGCCGGGCGGCGGCGGCCTTGGCGGGCCACTCGGGGTCGTCGGACGGCTGGAGGCGGATGACGTCGACGAGGATGTAGCCCTCGGCGGCAGTGATGCGGTCGACCTCGGTGCGGTAGGCGGCGATCACCTCGTCCTGCGTGGCGCCGGGCGCGAGGGCGGCGTCGGCGGTCCACCGCTCGTAGCGCACGCCGATCGGCGCGAGGGCCCCGGCGATGGCGCCGGGCTCGGCGGTGCACAGCAACTCCGTGGCGCTGTCGGCCTCGGGCCACACGGTCAGCAGGGACATCCGGACTCTCCTCGTACTCGCCGGTCGGTTTCCCCCCCGGCAAATCTACCGCCGCGCCCCAAAGACACCCAGGTCGCGGCGGCATTCGGTCATCTCGGGGACACAACTCGCACGGGCGGTCACCGGTTGCGCACGTAGGTGGCGATACGCCCGCCGTCGGGGAAGGACTCCTGGCCGACGAACCGGAACTCCACGGGCCGGAAGTCGGCGCGGAACAGCGGGATCCCGGCCCCGGCGACGACCGGGTAGCACTTGAGGACGAGTTCGTCGATCTCGTCGAGCAGCGCGCCGGCCAGGGCGGCCCCGCCGGCGAGCCAGATGCCGTGCTCGCCTTCTTCGGCCTTGAGCGCGCGGACGGTGGCGACGGGGTCGCCGGGGACGAGGGTGACGTCCGGGGAGGGGCTTTCGGTGAGGCTGCTCGTGACCACGTACTGGCGCAGGTGCGGGTAGGGGCTGACGAGGCCCTGCTCCAGCGCGGGGTCGTAGGTGGCGCGGCCCATGACGACGGTGTCGTAGAGCTTGGGCTCGGGCTTGGTGCCCATCGCGTCGTGCACGGGTGCCGGGAGTGTCTCGGGGCAGGCGGCGAGCATCCAGTGGAAGACGTCCTGGTACGGCATCAGGTGCTCGTAGGCGCCGTCGGGGGCGGCGATGTAGCCGTCGATCGAGTGGCTGACGAAGTAGGTGAGCTTGCGCATGAGGCTCCTGGTGCAGGTCTTCGGCATCGCGAACAACTACAGGTATAGTACTTCACTTGTAGTGGTTGCAAGTGATCACCCGAACCCGCGAGGTTTTCGTCCCATGGCACAGAATCCGGAACGACGGGCCGCGCTCGTCGACGCGGCAATCGACGTCCTGGCCCGCGAGGGCGCCCGCGGCCTGACGTTCCGCGCGGTCGACACCCAGGCAGGCGTCCCGACAGGCACCGCCTCGAACTACTTCGCGAACCGCGAGGACCTGCTCGACCAGGCCGGCCGCCGCGTCTACACGCGCCTCGCCCCCGACCCGGCGTCCGTGGCGCACGCCCTGGAGACCCCGCCCTCCCGCGAGCTGGTCCGCCACTTCATGCACGACATCGTCCGCCGCGTCACCGCCGACCGGACCGGCTACCTGGCCCTCCTCGAACTCCGCCTGGAAGCCACCCGCCGCCCCGACCTCCGCCGCACCCTGACCGCCCGGCTCCAGCCCGAGTACGAGGAATCCATCCGCTTCCACCTGGCCGCCGGCCTCCCCGGCGACCGCTCGACCGTCAGCGTCCTCTACTTCGCCATGCTCGGCCTCATCGTCGAACACTTGACGGTGCCGGAGGTGATCGCGGCGGACCCGATCGAGGCACTGATCGACGCGATCGTGGATCGGGTGGTGCCGAGGGAATGACGGATTGATCCGGCCACTCGTTACCAGGTCATGCCGCCAATCACGAGGACCGAGGCACGGATCTACGCGACCCCACCGTTGGACACCGGGGACCAGCGCGTCCTCACGGAGGTCGAGGAGCTGCGCGAGCGGCTCTCGTTGCGGCTACGCCCAGGGCGTCCGTGGTCCGGACAGCTGCGACGCAACATGACCGCGCGGGCCATCGCCGGTTCGAACGCGATCGAGGGTTACCCGATGCGCGTCAGTGAGGTCGAAGCGCTACTGGTGGGTGAACAGCCCATGGGCACGCCCGAACCGACTCGCATCGAAGTGGACGGCTATCGACGCGCGCTGTCGTGGATCCAAGCGCTGTCCGACGCAGACGGCTTCGCGTATGAAGCCGGTCTGCTCAACTCGCTTCACTGGATGGTGCAAGGGCACCACGCGCACAAGCGTCCCGGTCGGTGGCGCAATCGCGCCGTGTATGTGTTGTCGGCCGGCCACCCCCCTGTCACGGAGTACACGGCGCCCGACCCCGGGCGTATCCCGGAACTCATGGCCCTATTGATCGACTGGCTCAACGCAGGCGATCTCGACCAACCCGTGCACGTGCGAGCGTCCATGGCCCATCTCAACCTGGTCAACATCCATCCGTGGTGCGACGGCAACGGTCGCCTCAGCCGCGCACTCTCGGCCTTGCTCTTCGCCCGCGACGGAGTTTTGCCTGCGGAGTACTCCTCGATTGAGGAGTGGCTCGGGTATCGCGAGAACACTTGGGACTACTACCGCGTCCTCAAACGTGTGGGCGGGGCAACGTGGTCTCCCGAAAACGACACCCACCCCTGGATCAAGTTCTGCCTGCGCGCCCACCACCTTCAGGCGCAGTCCGCGGAACGCCGCTTCGATCTGTACGCGCGTATCTGGGAACAACTGTCGGAGGCCACTTCCCGGCTGGGGTTGGACGAGCGCGTGGTTTACGCGTTGCTTCCCGCCGCGCTGAGCGGAAAGGTCCGCCGCGCGGTGTACCAGCACGATGCCGACCTGACCGAGCAGACGGCGCAGCGCGATCTCAAGGAATTGGTCCGGCTCGGCTGGCTCCGGGCCGACGGCCGGACCCGGGCAAGGCAGTACGTGCCTGGCGAGTCCATGGCTCCCGTCGTGGCCGAGGTACTCAAGCTCATGCCGCCCTACCGCGAGCCCTACGACGACTGACCCGGCAGCGGTGGCCGGAGGCCGTGGTGGCGGGCGTAGTCGCGGAAGCGGGCGATGCGGGGCGGCGGGGTGTCGGGGCGGTGGAAGAGGGCGATGTGGCCGCGGACCGGGGGGGTGGAAGTCGCGGACGGTGGTGCCGGGGTGGGCGAGGTCTTCGTGCATGTCGCGGTAGAGGAAGACCGAGCCGAGGCCGGCGCGGACGGCGGCGACCCAGGCGGAGCGGTCTTCGGCTTCGAGAGCGACCACGGGGGTGATGCCCATCGCGGTGAAGAAGGCGTCGATCTCGTCGCGGCGGCCCGGGCCCGGCGGGGGCAGGACGAGCGGGAGGCCGTCGAGGTGGGCGGGGCTCGCGGGGTCGGGCAGGTCGACGGACTCGGGCGAGACCAGGACGACTTCGCGGACCGCGAACCGGCAGGCGGCCAGGTCGTCGGGCCCGGGCAGCGCCGCGACCCCGAGGTCGGCGTCCCCGTTCCGCACGGCGTCGAACAGGTCCGGACGTGAGGAGAACCGCAGCAGTCGGACGGAGATGTCGGGGTGCTCGGCGGCGAAGGCCGGGATCAGGTGGGTGCCGAGATCGCCGGAGAGGGTGGGGGTGGCGGCGATGCGGAGGATGGCGGGTTCGGGGGCGGTGGACCCGGCCGGGGGCGGCTTCGCTGCGCCGCGCTGCCCTGCACCCGCGCTGTCCCCCGCACTGTGCGGCATGCGACGGGGGCGTGCGCAGGGAGGGGCCGGGGAATCCCCCGGCGCCTCCGCGCCGTGGGACGTATGGCCCGAGTGGGCGGGGGGCGGGGACGGGGGCGCGTCGGGTGAAGCCTGCGTGGGCGGATCCGCCGACCCGATCGACGTGCTGCCGGCGGTCGGCCCCGCAGGTGCCGCAGGTGCCGCAGCGGAAGGCTGCGGAGTCGCCGCGGCGGCGGCCCCGCCGATCATGGCCAGGCCCGGGTCCCCCAGCCCCTCGAACGCTTCCACGTCCGCCAGGATCATCCGGGCCAGCCGCACCGCCCGCTCCCCCGCGGGGGACAGCACCGTCCCCCGGTTCGTGCGGGCGAACAAACGTGTTCCGACCGTGCGTTCGAGTTCCATGAGGGACTTGGACAGGGCGGGCTGCGCCAGGTAGAGCGCCGCGGCGGCGGCCGAGATCGAGCCGTGGTCGGCCACCGCCACCAGGCGGCGGAGCTGGTGCACGGTGAGCCGGGGGTCGAGCCCGGGACTGCGGCGGGCGGGCGGCGGGGCCATGCGCGGACTCCGTGGTGCGGGGGACGTACGGCGACGACGCGGGGCGATCCGTACCCGACCGTACGGCATGTCCCGCGGACCCATCGTGGCCTGCCGGTCCGCCGGTTTCCAGTGCCGCCGGGTCGGTTTCCCGCGCCGCGGCCGGCCGACGGCCTCACGGGCACTTCTCGTCGAACTTCACCACGCCCAGCTTGGCCTTGCCGCCCTTGGGCAGCGGCTGCCCCGCCGCCGGGGTCTGCGTGCACACCTGCCAGTGGTTCTCGATGATGACCGGACGGCTGCCGCGCAGATCGTCGACGTCGATCTTGGCGTCCCCGCGCAGCGCGTCGCGGACGACGTTGACACTGCGCCCGACCACCGCGGGCATCACGCCGTCCGGCGCGCTGGGTTCCGAGGTCGGGATCGGCTGCGCCGGGCAGTCCTCGTTGGTGCGCACGACGCCGAGCCGCACGGTGGTGCCCTTGTCGGTCTCGCCCGGGCCGGGATCCTGGTCGCACACCTGCCAGTTGCTGAGCAGGAGCTGCACCCGGCCGCGGCCGAGGGCGTCGTGCGGCTTGATGTAGTGGTAGCCCGCCATCCAGACGGCATCGCGGGCCTTCTGGAGGTCGCGTCCGACAACGTACGGGATGCCGTCGGGGTCGGCGGACGAGGGCGGCGCCGTCGTCCGCGGGGACGGCGCGGGCGCGGCGACGCCCGCCGAAGCCGGAGGGCTGCCGGCCGGCGCGGACGCGCTGCCGGCCGGAGCCGGCGACGACGCCCCCGCGGGCGCGGGA
>NZ_BAABHS010000068.1:0-19895 GCF_039542225.1 Yinghuangia aomiensis
ATGAATGGATCGCCTTCCCCCGCCGCTACCTCTCCAGCGACAGCATGAACAGCCTCTATCCCGACACTGCAGCCCTCACCACCGGCACCACCGACTGATCAGCTACACCACCTCAAGGGACATGACCCGATCGGGGTTCCTCACGGCACGGGCATGCGCAGCGGAAATCCACAGGCTGCCGGGTGCGCCATGAGGGAAGATCCCCGCATGCACAGAGTCATTGACCTCGACGAAGCGGCCGCCGCCCTGGTCGGGCAGGCTGCGGGCCGGCGGTCGGCCGGCCTCGAAGTCGGCCCGCTGACCTGGAGGGACGCCGAGGCCTCGTGGCCCCAGCCCTTGGAGACCGACCGCGCTCGGGTGCGCGACCCTGACTCCGTCGGCGTGGTCGTCTCCGGGCCGGGAGACGCCGAGTTGTCGGTGGTGCTGTTCCGCGGCGGCTGGGCCGACGTGGACTTCATCGCGAGCCTCGACGACGCCGGCTCCCTCCCGGCCTCGGGCATCGCCTCCGCGTCGGACTTCGCGCACCGTATGGATCAGTGGGTCACTCGGGCCTTCAGGGTGGGCGCCGCCGCTCGGTGAGCACGGGGCGACGGCGTGAGGAGCGTCCGGCGTCCGACCCGCACCGAACGGCACAGCACCCCAGCCACTGGCGGTCCCCGACCGCGGCGACCGCGGCGACCACGACGCAATGGTTCGCATCGCCGCAGACCCGATCGATCTCGCCTACCTGACAAGGGAGGTCGAGGAAACGCCTGAAGAGTTCCCGGCCGCGCCCGTACCAGGGACGGAATGTCCGAGCGCAGGGGCATGATCGGCGGCGTGACGAGCGACGACGCGAATGCGGTCTTTGAAGCTGTTCGTAGACGTGTGTTGTCGCGGGAGTACCTGGACTCCATGCTGGGGCTACCGGGCATGGACACCGCCGGGGGCGGCGCGTTCCAGATGACGGGCGACGGTCGGCTGCAGCGGATCTACTGGCGTGGCTCGCCCGAGTACCGCGCAGCGCGCGCGAGCGGCGGCATCCAGTTGCTGCCTCCGTTGGCACCCGCATCGGCGGAGGTTTTGGCGCGATGCGAAGAGTTGATCGGCCACGCCTTGCCACCCCTGCTGCGCCGCTGCTATCTCGAACTCGGCGACGGCGGCTTCGGCCCGGGCTATGGCCTCCTTGCCGCTGCCGACCCGGACGCGCCGCAGCGCACACTCGGCACCGAATTCGCGAGCCAGGAGCGCTGGCCCGAGCCGTGGCGGCCGATGGCGCGGCGTCTCGTCCCGTTGTGTACGTGGGGTTGCGGCATCGAATCGTTTGTCGACTGCGCCGATCCGGACGCTCGCATGTGGGCGCTGGACCCGAATCCCGCCCCGGCGGAGGACTTTGCCGCGTCGCTGTTCCCCCAAGAGTTCGGGCTGACGGAGTGGCTGCGGCGGTGGACCGAGGGGCGCCTCCACCAACCGTGGCTGATGCGGGACGCGGCCACCGGGCGGTGGCGAGGCGCCGCCGACGCCGACTACGAGCCGATGGAGACACCGGCAACGCACGCACGGGCATGGCAGACGCCGTTGTCCGTCGACGTTCCCGGTGAGGGCGGCTGCCTCGACGATCCGCCCTTCTGACCGGACAGACTCGACCGAACGCCCCCGGCTACTCGCCCCGGCGGCCGCGGTGCCCGCCCCTGAGGGCACCGCGGCCGCAGTCAACGTGGGACGGGGGGACGTCCGTGGAGCGGCCCGCCCGGGCGGGGCGGGCCGCTGGGGAGTGGTGGTCAGATCTCGCGGGGCGGCTGGGCGGCTGCGTGACGGCCGGCCAGGTAGCCGAAGACGGTGCCGTTCGCGATGGTGGCGCCGCCGCTGGGGTAGGCCCAGCCGAAGGCGTTCGCCGCGGTGTTGCCCGCTGCGTACAGGCCGCCGATGACGCCGCCGCCCTGGCGGCGGACCTGGGCGTTCGGGTCGATGCGCGGGCCGCCGTTGGTGCCGAGCGTGCCGGGCAGGATCTCCACCGCGTAGAACGGCGCCTGCGTCAGCGGCTTCACGCGGCCCGGCGCCATCAGGCCGGTCCGGTGGCGATCGAACTCGGGGTCTTCGCCGCGCTCGGCGTTTTCGTTGAAGCGGGCCACGGTGGCCTCCAGCGCGTCCGCGTCGAGGCCCACCAGCTCCGCCAGTTCGCGGATCGTGTCGGCCTTGCGCACCCACGACGGGTCCGGCTGCCCCGGGTGCATCGACAGGATCCGCTGCGACTCGCGCACGGTCGCGTCGAACACCTGGAACGCCGGTGCCGCGTTCGGGAAGTCCAGCGTGCCCGTGTCGTACTCGCCGTACGCCTTCGGGAAGTCGTTGTACGGAAGCGCCTCGTTCGCGAAGCGCCGGCCGTGCCGGTTGACGATCAGCGACGCCGGGGCGCCGCGGCCCCACTCGAACTGCGGGATCGGCGTCCCGTCCTCCTCGGTGATCTCCGGGTCGATCATCGACGGCGTGCCCCAGTACGAGTCCAGGTTCCCCAGGAGCGCACCCGCCTCCTGCGCCATCAGCAGGCCGTCGCCGGTGTTGTTGCGCAGCGGGGACAGCGGCTTGACGTCGTAGCCGATGTGCGCCGCGACCAGCTCCGGGTTCCACTCGAAGCCGCCGCACGCCAGGACGACGCCCTTGCGCGTCCCGATCCGCAGCTCGCGGCCCTCGTGCTCCACCACGACGCCGACGACGTCGCCGTCACGTGTCACCAGTTCCCGCGCCGGAGTCTCCAGCAGCGTCTCCACGCCGCGCTCCAGCAGGCCCTTGAACAGCCGCGCGATCAGCGCCGCGCCCTTCGGGCGGATGTCCTCGGCCTCGCGGCGGGCGAGTTCGGCCAGGAGTTCGGGGGTCTGCGGCGAGAAGTCCTCCGTGAGGGTGGTCGCCGCGCCGAGCGACATCAGCGTGCCGCGGCTGACGATCTTGTCCGCCCACTCCGGGAGTTCGCTGCCGACCGCGTACGGGTCCGCCTCCACCGCGCGCCCCGGCATCGCGCGCTGCCCCGGAACGCCCCACGGCGAGTAGTAGTCCGGCAGCGGGGTGATGTGCGTGCGGACCGGCGTGTGCTCTTCGAGGTACGCGAGCATCTTCGGCGCCGCGTCGACGAACGCCTCGACCTGTTCCCGGTCGATCTGCCCGTTGCCCGCGGTCACCCGTTCGATATACGCGAGGGTGTCTTCGCGGCTGTCGGTCAGCCCGGCCTTCTCCATGTGGTGGTTGCCCGGCAGCCAGATGCCGCCGCCGGACACGGCGGTCGTCCCGCCGAGCATGGCGGCCTTCTCGACGACCAGGGTCTCCGCGCCGCCGTCGTGCGCCAGCGTCGCCGCGACCAGCGCGGCACCGCCGGAGCCGACCACGACCACGTCGACGATCCGGTCCCAGGCGGGCGGGTTGGGGTTCTCAGCCATGTGCTGCTTCTCCGAGCGTTGTGAACAAAAGGGCGGGTATGGAACAAACAGGCGCCGGGGACGCGGCGCGAGGGGAAAGCGTCCGGGCCGGCCGCACGGGGCCGGCGGTCACGAGTGGCGACGGGTGACGGGGCCGGTGGTCACGAGGTCCGGTGGTCAAAGGTCGCCGACCGGCAGCGGCTCGGTCTCCGCGAACACCGGTCCGAGCATCAGTTCGAGGAGTGCGTCGGCGGCGTAAATGCGTTCGCCTGCGAGGCCTTCGACGCCGAACAGCAGGATCCCGATGATGCTGAACTCCCCGAGGCCGCCGTCCGGCAGCCGCAGCCGCAACGTGTACTCCTGGCCGAGGCCTTCCGGTGTGCTCCACTCGGACCGCACCGAGAAGCCGACCGTCCGCGGCAGGAACTCCGCGAAGAAGTGCTCGTAGTAGCGCCGCACCGCATCCTTGCCGCGCAGCACGCGGGCGCAGGGCTGGAACTCGAACACCGGGACGTCGTCCAGCGTCCCGAGGGTCCCGGCCAGATCGCCCCGCGCTTCCGCGGCCGCGTGTGCGTGGGCGATGGCGGTCATCGCCGCATGCGCGGAGTCAGTCGCCGAGCTGCCCATGGACAACCTCCCCGCCCTTCAGCACGGCCCGCGGCGTCCCGTCCACGAGCACCGACACGTCGACGCTCGGATCCCGGTCCAAGACCACCAGGTCGGCCAGCTTGCCGACCTCGACCGACCCCAAGTCGTGTCCCCGCCGGGCGAGTTGCGCGCCGTTCACGGTGGCCCAGCCGATGACCTCCAGGGGCGAGACGCCGGCGTGCTCCGTGTAGAGCCGGAACTCCCGCCCGTACATCCCGTGCGCGAACCCGATCGCGCCGTAATCGTCGCCCAGCACGAACTTCACCCCGGCGGCCTGCGCCTTGGGGATCTCCTCGTACATGTGCGCCAAGTCGGCCCGGATCGCGTCCGCCGCGAACCCGAGCCCGTCGCCCATCAGCTCGAGGAAATGCTTGGGGAAGTGCAGGGACGGCACCACAAACGCGCCGGTCTCCACCAGTGCCGCGACGACCTCGTCGTCCATCTCGTCGCAGTGGTCGACGATGTCGATCCCCAGGTCGAGGGCCATCATGATCGCCGGCTTGTTCACCAGGTGCGCGCGGATCAGCGCACCCCGCGAGTGCGCGGTCTCGATCGCGGCGGCCAACTCGTCCCGCGTCATCTCGATGCGGTCCTTCGGCGCCGTGGTGCCGTGCCCGCCGGTGACGAACAACTTGATCACCTCGGCGCCGCGCTTGATCTCCTCGCGCACCCCGATCCGGAACCCGTCCGCGCCGTCGCACAGCCGCACCGCACCCGGCGCGGGCATCCCCCAGTGCCACGGCACGCCGTCGTTGGCATGGCCGGTCGTCGACAGCTCGCGGCCCGACGGCCAGAACCGCGGACCCGGGATCAGGCCGTCCTCGATCGCCCGCTTGACCCCGCCCTCGACCTCGTTCGACGCACCCGCGCCCACGACGCCGGTGTAGCCGTGCTCCAGCGCGGTCCGCAGGTTCTTCGCCGCGATCAACGCCTGGTACGACGGCGGGTACTCGTTGCCGTACGGCACATTCGGCCGCGACCCCAGCTCGTGGTAAGTCGCGTGAAAGTGGCACGTGAACATGCCGGGCATCACCGTCTTGCCGGACAGATCCACGACCCGGTCGCCGTCCCGCGGCACGACCGCGGACGACGCGGCCACCTCGGCGATCCGCCCGTCCTCGACCACGACCGCCCGGTCCGCCGCCGCCGGGTTCACCCCGTCCAGCAGGTTCGCCCCGGTCAGCACCAGTCGGCCCATTCCCGCCTCCGTATCGTCCGGACCCGTGTCGTGTTCGGTCCCTTGCCTGGCACATCCGCCGTCGGGGCCCGCGCGACGAAGGCCGCACCACCCCTTGACACCGCTTACGAATATGGAATTGTGAATTCCACAAATGCCGGTGCCTGGGACCGTAAGAGGGATCTGATGACGAGTCAAGAGCCATGCCAGGCAAGCCGTATGCCACACCGCCCGGGGCAGTGCACGGCGCAGCACGCGACACCCCGACCGACGGCGGTCCGGCCCCGGTGACCGAACGCGAGTCGCCCCCCACCCGCCGCGTCATCGGCGTCCTCAACCTCCTCGCCGACCACCCGCGCGCCCGGCTCAGCCTCACCGAGGTCGCCGCCCGCCTCGACCTGAGCATGCCCACCACCCTCGGCATCCTCAACGAACTCGTCGACGCCGGTTTCGCCAGCCGCGACGACGCGAAGACCTACGGCCTCGGCCCCGCCCTCCTGCGCCTCGGCTGGTCCGCCGAGACCGGCCTCGCCGCACTCGACCTGGTCCGCCCGCACGTACAGGCCCTGCACGGCAAAGTCGGCGCGAGCTGCGTGCTGTCCACCGCGCAGGACGGCACGATCGTGCTCCTCGACTGGATCGGCGCCCACCTCCCCGGCGACCACCGCGACCTGGTCGGCGAACGCTTCCCGTTCACCCCGCCCCTCGGCCTCGTCAACGCCGCCTGGTCGGCTGACGACGTGGTCGCCGCCTGGCTCGACCGGTCCCCGCTCGTCCCGGTCCGCGACGACGCCAACGTCCTCGACGACCTGATCGCCGACGCCCGCACCCGCGGCTACCTGCTGGAACGCCTCACCGGCAACCCCACGACCGCCAACATCGTGGTCTCCAACGTCGTCGCGTCCCACCTGCCGTCCTCGGTGATCGCCACCCTCCTCAGCCTGATCCCCGCCACCGACTGGTCCGAGTACGTCCTCGGCCCACCCTCCGGCGCGCACCTCGACATCGCCAACGTCAGCGCCCCGATCTACGACCGCCGCGGCACCCACCGCTACACCGTGACCATCGCCCCCGAACGCACCGGCGTCCCCGAAGCCGAGTACCTCACCTGGATCGACGCCTTGACCGCATGCGCCGAAGCCGCCACCGCCGCCATCGGCGGCCACAACCCGTGGGCAAGCACCGGATAAGCGAACCGCAGACCGCACCACATTGCATAGGATCGAACCGACGACCGGGACACGCGGCGCGCGGCAACCACCACCCCCGCCACCCGGCTGCCGACCGAAGGGGACGGGGCATTGGCCAGGAACGACGTCCAACCCGACAACGGGTGGACGCAGATGGACGAATTCCTCTGGCACACCTGCGACATCGTCGCCGACGTGGTCACCGGCACGCTCGACCGCCGCCCCAAGGTCGCCAGCATGGCCCGCCTCGGCCCCGGCGAACGCGTCCTCGCCACCGGCCACGCCGAACGCTTCACCCTCCGCGCCGTCGGCAACGGCAGCTACCGGCACACCAACACCATGGCCATCGGCCGCCCCGGCTTCGTCGTCGGCGCCCTCGCCGCCACCGCCATCACCAACGCGGCCCGCCGCAACGCCGCCCGCCGCGACACCGTCCCGCGCTGGGACTCCGACGGCGCCGGCGAACTGACCGTGACCCAGCAGGCCGCCTACATCGCCCACCAGCGCAACCCGCTGAGCCTCGGCTTCACCGGCCTCGACGTCATCGACCTTCCCGCCCCCGGCGTCCTCGAAGCCCGCTACCACGACATGTACGGCAAGGGCTACATGTCCATCCGCGTCCACACCACCTGGGCCTCCCTGCTGTTCGCCCTGGCCGCGATCGCCGCCTTCCCGTCCCACCCGCGCCTCCTCGGCGGGACGTGGCTGCCCCCGGAGTTCGAGGCCCGCTGCGCCCACTTCGGCCGCCCGATCCGCCCCGTCCAACGGATGATCCTCGGCCAGGGCTGAACGACCGAGCAACGCCCACTACAGCACCCGATACCCGCCCAGCCGCATCCACTCGCGCAGCGCCGACGACACCCGCTCCAAGACGTCCGGCTCGGTGAGCGCCAGGGCGGAGACCTCGGCGAAGAACTCCAGCGGCCGGGTCGCCCATACCGCCTCCGACTCGGCGGTCAGGGGCTTGAGCTGGAATTCCTCGACCACGCCGCGGAACCTGCCCCGCACGTGCGCTCGGCGTTCACGGCTACCACCCTCCAGTGGCCAAAGGCCGGGTCCCCACCCGGCGCCAGGTGAGGCTGGGCGAGGAGCGCGCCGGGACGGGAGGGGGACAGCGTCCGCAGAATTGCACGAAATCCCTTGACCAGCATGGCGGTTGTCGCCACGTGGCGCACGCCGGGGGTCACCTGCCGGAGCGCAAGGCCCCGACCGCCCGCCGGGCCGCCGTCCCGATCGCCGCGTCCGCGTGCGGCGCGACCGCCGTCAGCGCGTGGGAGCGGGTGAAGACGGCAACGGCGTAGCGTCCGCCGTCCGGATACTCGACGACGCCGACTTCGTTGCGGATCGTCGGCAGCGTCCCCGTCTTGCCGCTGACCACGACGTCGTCGTACGGGAACCCGGACGCCAGCCGGTGCGGCCACACCTGAAGGCTCATCAGCCGACGCATCCGGGCGCACGCATCCGGCGGCGCGGCCTCGTCGCGCCAGATCATCGCCAGCAGGCGCGTCATGTCGCGCGGTGTGCTCGCGCTGGTGCGGGCCGGGTCGAGCGCGCGGAGCCGCGCGAGTCCGCCGGGTTCGTCGAGGCGCTCCCACAGGTCGGCCATGCCGGCGGCGCCGCTGTCCGCGAGCATCGAGTCCTGCAGCATGCGGCTGTCGCCGACGACGCGCGTGTGCTCCAAGTCCAGTTCGCGGAGCGCCCGGTCGACGGCCGCGGCACCCACGCGGGCGAATACCGTGTCGGCGGCCGCGTTGTCGCTGACCGTCATCATCAGCGCGGCGAGGTCGCGCAGGGACATCGTGACGTCGTCGGCGAGCATCGACGTCCCGGTCGGCCCGGCGCACCGCTCCTCCGCGCGCAGCGTGACCGGCTCCCGCGGATCGAGCACGCCCGCGGCGGCCTCCCGGTAGAACGCGACCAGCAACGGCAGCTTGAACACCGACGCGAGCACCACCGGATCGTCGGGGGAGACACCCAGCTCGACGCCGCGGTCGATGTCGACCGCGTGCACCTGGCCGACGACGCCGGCATCGCGGAAGACCTGCTCGACGTCCTGCCGGGCGCTCACGCGAGGAATCCCGACGCCGGACGGAGGACGACGCGCCGCGGCGCGGGCGTCTCGAGGTCGGTCATGCCGGCTTCGCGGCGCAGCACATCGGTGGCCGTGGCGGTGAAGTCACCCACCCCTGCCGCGGGTTCCTCGCCCAGCCGCCACGCGCACGAGGTCCGCAGGACCAGCGGGCCGCCGAGCAGCGGACGCCACACGCTGCCCGCCGTGTCCGCGGTGCGCGGAGTGAGGGCGACCGCGGTCCCGGCGAGGACGAGCCCGAGGGCGAACTGCGGGTTCGGCGACTCGTGGACGGCGGCGGGCGCGAAGCCGCGGGCGCGGCATGCGGCCAGCAGCTCGTCGTACGCGCCCGGCGCCTCGTCACGGGGGAAGACCGCGACCGCGCGGCCGCCGAGGTCGGGCAGCCGGACGTCCGGAGCCGCGTCCACAGCGGCTAGCAGGACACCGACGGGTTGCGCGAGCACCGGGCCGAACACCAGCCCGGGGGCCTCGCACGGGTGCCGCACAATGCCGACGTCCAGAGCCCCGGTGCCGAGTCGGCGCACCTGTTCGGGCGTGCCGAGCGGGACGAGGTCGAGCACCAGATCGGGGCGGCGCTCACGGAATGCGGCGATCAGCGCCGCCACCACGGCACCGTCCAGATCGCCCGGCACCGCGGCCCGGAGCGTGCCGCCTTCGCGCGACCGAAGGGCGTAGATCCGTTCCACCCGGGAGAGGATGTCACGCGCTTCGCCGAGCAGCGCACGCCCCGCCGGAGTGACCGCCACATGCCGGCTGGAGCGCTCGAACAACCGCACACCCAGCTCCGTCTCCAGGCGCCGGATCCGCTGGCTGAGCGGCGGCTGAGCCATGCCCAGGCGCTCCGCCGCCCGCCCGAAATGCAGTTCCTCGGCGACCGCGACGAAGCAGGTCAGGTGCGCCACGAGGTTCATGAACAGGAACGATATCAATTCGACTATTGAAGCAAGGGCGATATTCGTCTTGGACTCGCCGACGGTTGGTCTGATCTTGTGGAGCCCATGACCGTTCCCCTCGAACGCCGTCGCGGCACGCGCGGCGGCATATCCCGCCGTACGCCGCTCCACGCCGCGCTGGCCGCTTGGACCTGCGTGGCGGCGGCAGGCTGCGGCCTGCTGTCCGACGACAACGCTTCGCCGGACGCCGGTGCAGGCAGCGTGAGCGCCTCGGCCTCGCCCACCGCCCCGGTATCCGCCGCGCCCTCGGCAAGTCCGTCGACGACCGCCTCGGCCGCGCCGTCGTCTCCGGCCCCGACCAGCGGCCCCGGATCCTCGACGCTGGTGCCCGCCTTGCAGACCGCGGCAGAGCGGGCCGTCGGCCAGAACGCCGCCGCATCGCTGATCGCCCTCGACATGCGCAACGGCGAGATCGTCTCGACCGTGCACCGCCAGGCCGGCATGTCCGGGGCGATCGCGCCGGGGTCCACGTTCAAGATCGTGACGTCCGCGCTGCTGCTGTCCAAAGGCGTCGTGACCCCGGACGGGCGCACGCCGTGCCCGGCCAACTCCACCGTCAACGGACAGAACTTCCACAACGTGCACGGCATGGTCATGCCCGACGCCACGTTCCGCCAGGACTTCGCCCACTCCTGCAACACCGCGCTGATCGACCTGCGCGGCCGCATCACCAACAGCGACCTGTCGGAGTTCTCCACCAAGTACTTCGGCCTCAACAGCGATGCCTGGAAGGTCGGCACCGGCCAAGGCTCCGTGGACGGCGTCGTGCCGCCCGCGACGAGCGAGAACGACAAGGCCGCGCAGATGATCGGCCAAGGCGCGCTCAAAATGAACCCGCTGACCATGGCCTCGGTCGTCGCCACCGCGGTCACCGGCACGTTCCACCAGCCGGTGCTGGAACGCGGCATGACCGTCCACAAGGCCTCGGCGACACTCCCCGTGAGCGTGAGCAAGGCGATCAAGAGCATGATGATCGACTGCGCCACCACCGGCAGCGCCAAGGACGTCTTCCGCGGCATGCCCGGCGTCGGCGCCAAGACCGGCACCGCCGAGGTCGGCGACGCCACCAACGGCTGGATGGTCGCGTTCCGCGGCAACATCGCCGTCGCGGTCTACGTCGAGGGCGGCACCTCGGGCTCCTCCGCGGCGGGCCCGATCATCCGCGACTTCCTGTCCGCGGTGCCGGCCGCATAGCGGCGTCGCCGCCGCAGCCGGCACCCGGGCGAACGGCTGCCGCAGACTCCACCGGTCTGCCCCGGAGGGCTCCAGCTCCCGACGTCAACCCTTCTCCGGAGGGCTACAGCTCCCGATACCCGCCCTTCTCCATCCACTCCCGCAGCACCGCCGAGACCCAGTCCAAGACGTCCGGCTCGGTGAGGCACAGCGCATAGCAGTCGGCGAAGAACTCCAGTGGCTGGGTCTCCCACGCCGCTTCCGACCCGGGGATGATCGGTTTGAGACCGAGTTCCCGCACCAATACGAGGAACTTCATCATCACGTGCGACCACGCGTCCGGACCCTGGACGCCGATCACCGGCAGCGCCAACTGTGCCACCCGGTACGGCGTCCGCAGCGCCGCCACGTGCCCGACCAGGTGCAGGATCGTCCGCAGACTTGCCGGGCGCCGCCGACCCGACCCGACGAAGCCCCCGTCCGGGTCGGCGAACGCGCTGTCGAACGGCACGAGGGTATGCGTGTCCGAGAAGTACGCCCCGCAGTCGCCCAGTTCGACGACTTCCGTCTATGCGCTACTCGACGTGCAGCTTGCCCGGCCCGCGTCACCCGGGAAGTTCCCCCCCCCCAGCCGCAGCCGCAGCCGCAGCCGATGGCGACGCCGCCGCCGAAGTCGAGCTTTCCTTGGCCTGGTTGCCCAATGAAAATCGGCGCCGGCATGACCACCCTGCGAAGGCGGAACGCGGCCAGATCTCGACCTCGTACTCAGGGGGCGGCGTACGGGTGCGGAGAGTGGACGGCGGGGGAGCAGGTGGGCAAGGCTGGCCGCACGAAGGTGACACACATGAGCGCAACGAAGACGTGACCGGGCTCATCGGCGCACCGCAGCAGCCGCCCGTCCTCCCCACCTCAGGAGCACCCGTGCCCACCCACGAGGAAATCCGCTACGGCACCGCGGCAAGCCAGTTCGCCGAACTGTGGAACGCCGAAGGCGACCGCCCTCCTCGCGGACTCGTCGTGATGCTGCACGGCGGCTGGTGGCGCGACACCTACGACCGGCACCTCATGGACGGCCTCTGCGCCGACCTGGCCGCCCGCGGCTGGACGGTCGCCAACGTCGAATACCGGCGCACCGGCACCGACGGCGGAGGCTGGCCGCAAACCCTCGACGACGTCCTCGCCGCGGTCGACGCGGTTCGCAACGCCCGACCCGACCTCGCCGCCCTGCCGTCCGCGTCCGTCGGCCACTCCGCAGGCGGACACCTCGCGCTCATGACCGCCGCCCATCACCGCGTCGACGCGGTCGTGGCGCTCGCGCCCGTCACCGACCTGCCGCGGTCGGTCGCGGAACGACTCAGCCCCGGATCCCCCGAGGCATTCATCGGAGCGGGACCCGACGAGGACCCCGCCGCGTACCGGCACGCCTCCCCGCTCCACTGCGTACCGCTCGGCCGCCCGCAGCTCGTCGTCCACGGCCAACTCGACGTCGACGTGCCCGTCACCCAAGGCCGCGACTACGTCACCGCCGCCAAAGCCGCCGGAGACCCGGCCGAACTCGCCGAACACGTCGGCACCGACCACTTCCACGTCATCGACCCGGCACACCCCAGCTGGACGAGCGCGATGGCATGGCTGGACGCCCACGTCGCGACCGAAGAACCCGACGCCTGACGACCGAGCACGGCCGCGGATTGGCGGAAACCGGCCGCGCGACGACCGAATCCGCTCCCCAACCGGTCGGATCCTGCGACCGCCCGCCCGATAGCCTCGCCGCATGGACAAGCCGATCGAACTGGTGATCTTCGACTGCGACGGCGTGCTCATCGACAGCGAACGGCTCGCCGTCCGCGTCGACGTCGTCGTCCTGGAAGCACTCGGATGGCCGATGACGGAAACGGAAGTCGTCGAACGGTTCGTCGGACGCTCCACCGCCGACTTCGCCGCCGACATCGAAGCCCACCTCGGCCGCCCGCTGCCGGAAGGCTGGCAGGACGAATACCGACCCCTCTACGAAGCCGTCTTCCGCGACGAACTCGCCCCCGTCGACGGCATCGAAGACGCCCTCGACCGCATCACCCTGCCCTGGTGCGTCGCCTCCAGCAGCACCCACCACCACCTGCGCACCAACCTCGGCCAAACCGGCCTACTCGAACGCTTCGACGGCACCATCTTCAGCGCCAGCGAAGTCACCCACGGCAAACCCGCACCCGACCTCTTCCTCCACGCCGCCACCCGCATGGGCACCGACCCGGCCGCCTGCATCGTCGTCGAAGACAGCCGCCACGGCATCGCCGCCGCCCGCGCCGCCGGCATGCGATCCCTCGGCTACAGCGGCGGCCTCACCCCCGCCGCATGGCTCGAAGGACCAGGCACCACCGTCTTCGACGACATGCGCGACCTCCCCAGGCTCATCGCGGAAGCCTGACGAAACCCCCGTGCCCGCCAACACCGGCACCCCGCCACCCGACTGGACCCCACCGGAACAAGCCCTCTGGCACGCCTACCGCACCGGCCGCACCCTCGACCTCCGCACCGGCGACCCCACCCGCGACGACCCCGCCACCGCCGCACACTGGCCACCCGCACGCCGCATCCGCGCCACCACCATCGGCCGCCTCCTCCTCGGCGGCCCCGAACCCGAACCCGGCCACACCGCCCGCCTCACCCTCCGCGGCGCACGAATCACCGGCCACGTGGACCTCACCGCATCCCGCATCGACATCCCCGTGTCGATCAAAGACAGCGCCTTCGACGAAACCCTCGTCCTCGACCACACCCAACTCCCGTCCCTCGACCTCGACGGCTGCACCCTTCCCGCACTCGGAGCCGAAGGCATACGCGCCGACTCCTGGTTCGGCCTCCGCAACGCCCGCATAGCCGGCGAACTATGGCTCTTCAACGCCCGCATCGGCGGCGAAGCCGACCTGCGCGGCACCACCGTCGGCACCACCGCAACCCTCGGCTCCATCGTCGTCGACGGCACACTGCGCCTCTCCGACGGCTTCACCGTCACCGGCGAAACCCGACTGCGCAACGCCCGCATCACCGGAGACCTGTTCCTCCACCACGCCCGCCTCTACAACCCCGGCCACACCGCACTCGCCGCATCCGGCATCGTCGTCGAAGGCGGCCTCCTCGCCCACGGCCTCCACATGCACGGCGAAGCCAACTTCATCGGCGCCCGCGTCGCCACCGCCCTCACCTTCGTCGACGTGCACTTCGACCACCCCGACGACTGGGCACTGCTCCTCATCGAAGCCACCTGCACCGTGCTCACGCTGCGCCCCGCCCCCGGCTCGACCGGCCGCATCAGCCTCCGCGACGCCCACACCGCACGCTTCGTCGACGACGTCCTCGGCTGGCCCGACGACCTCGCCGTCGAACTCGACGGCTTCACCTACCAGCGCCTCACCCACCGCAGCGACGACCACGCCCGCCCCACCGCCGAACAACGCCTCGCCTGGCTCGACCGCCAGCACGGCGCCGACTTCGGCACCGGACCGCGCCCCTTCGCACCCGCCCCCTACGAACAACTCGCCACGGCCATGCGCGCCGACGGCCGCGAAGCCGACGCCCGCCACGTCCTCCGCGCCAAAGAACGCCTCCGGCACCGCGCCCTCGGCCGCGCCGCCGGAACCTGGGGAGCCCTCCAAGACGCCGCCGTCGGCTTCGGGTACCTCCCCGCCCGCGCACTCACCTGGATCGCCGTCCTGCTGGCCGGCGGCACCGGCTACTTCCGCTGGGCCGGCGCCCCCTCACCTGTCAAAGCAGGCGAAGCACCCACCTGGGACCCATTCCTCTACACCCTCGACCTGCTGCTGCCCGTCATCGACCTCGGCCACGAAACCGCCCGCGACCCCACCGGCGCCGACAAAGCCGTCGCCCTCGTCCTGATCGTCGCCGGATGGGTCCTCGTCACCACCGTCATCGCCGGCGTCGGACGCACCCTCAAACGCTGAAAAACGACGGCCCCGCCGCCCGCAGGACAGCGGGGCGGCGGGGCCGTGACAGATTCCGGTGGGGGAGTACGGCGGGTCAGCCCTTGGCAGCGCGCTCGTCGTCGCGGGCCTTGAGCCGCGCGGTTTCCTTGCGCACCTCGGCCTGCGTCGCACGCTCGTGCTGCAGCCACAGCGGGTTCTCCGCCTTGATCGCCTCGATCTCGTCGGTCGTGAGCGCCTCGGTCACCCCGCCCCGCGCAAGCCCGGAAATGGACACGCCAAGCTTCGCGGCGACCACCGGACGCGGGTGCGGCCCGGTGCGCCGCAGCTCGTTCAGCCACTCCGGCGGATCGGCCTGCAGCGTGTCCAGCTCCTCGCGCGACACCGCGCCCTCTTGGAACGCGGCGGGCGTGGCCGGGAGGTACACGCCCAACTTCTTGGCCGCGGTCGCGGGCTTCATGGTCTGGGTGGTCTTGCGCGACGTCATGCCCCAAGCCTATCGAGCGGCGCAGGGTGCTCCGGTCACGCCCGGTAGCCTGGCAGCGTGACCGGCACTACTGCACCTTCGACTTTCCGGCTCGGGTACGTCCCCGGCGTGACCCCCGCCAAGTGGGTGCGGACCTGGACCGAACGACTTCCCGACGTCCCCCTGGAACTCGTGCCGATGGCACCCACCGACGCCGCCGACCAGGTCCGCTCCGGCGACGCCGACGCGGTCCTGCTCCGCCTGCCGTGCGACCGGACCGACCTCAGCGCCATCCCGCTCTACACCGAGACCACCGTCGTCGTGGTCCCCAAAGACCACCTGGTGACCGCCGTCGACGAGGTCACCCCCGCCGACCTGGCCGACGACGTCGTCTTCCACCCGCTCGACGACACCCTCGCGTGGGACGCGACACCCGGCCGCCCCGCCGTCGAACGCCCCACCTCCACCGGCGACGCGATCGAACTGGTCGCCGCCAACGTCGGCGTCCTGATCGTGCCCCAATCCCTCGCCCGCCTGCACCACCGCCGCGACCTGACATACCGCGTCATGCTCGACGCCCCGCAATCGCAAGTCGCCCTCGCCTGGCGCGAAGACACCACCACCGACCTCGTCGAGGAACTCATCGGCATCGTCCGGGGCCGCACGGTCAACAGCTCCCGAGGCCGCACGCCCACCCCGCCGAAAGACACCGGCAAGGACACCCGCAAGACCCCGGCAGCCCGGAACGGAAAACCCGCCGCCGGGCGCGGACAGGGCGGCGGCGGAACCGGACGCGGCGGCACCACCGGCAAGGGAGCCACGGGAAACCGCGGAGCCAAACGGACGGGGCGGCCGCGCGGGAAGCGGTGACACCCGCGGTGCCCGCTTACGGGCAGGTGCGCCGCCGCGGGCGGTGTGCCGCTCGCAGACCGGCAGGGTGGGGGCGTGACGAGGTGGGGCGCTGACGTACGCGGAACCGGCTCGGAAACCGCAACTCGTACGGCTGGGTTTTTATGGTTCGGCAACTTCGATCAGTTCCAGGCGCTTTCGCCTGATGACGGGGTGCTTCGCGCCGGGCGACAGAAGCGGGCCCTGTCGAGGTGATCGAGCAGCAGACCCGCCTGGCTGGGCTTGCCCGTCAGCCGATGCCTTCGACGATGCGGAAGTCGCGCTCGAAGCCGTCGGGGAGGGCCACCAGCGCCTTCTGGTACGCCTCACTCTCGTAAGCCGCGGCGGCCTGTTCAAAGCTGTCGAACTCGACCAGAACGACACGCTCGGCGATTCCGGCCTCGTGGGCGATGACTCGACCGAAATTGGACAGGACGCGTCCGCCCCCAGCCTGGACGGCCGGACCCGCCAGCGCGTTGTAGTCACTCAGCGCCTCAGGATCGGAGATGACGGGGTAGACGCTGACCCAGTAGCCCTTGGCCATGAAAACCTCCTGCGGTCGGCCGGACACATCCGGCTTCGAATGGACACTCGGATCGATCGATCCCGCCGGCGTACTGCCGTCGGCCGAATCGGCATATGCGCAGGCTAGGGCTTGATGTGCGGCCGAGGGAAAGACCAGTACGGGATAGACTCAGAACCGATCGTTATCAATCGGCAGGGGGAGGCACGTGGCGCCGGATACCGTGAGCCTGCGGTACTTCCTGGTACTGGCACAGGAGTTGAACTTCACCCGCGCGGCCGCCCGGATCGGTATCGCCCAGCCCGCACTCAGCGCCCGGATGCGCCGATTGGAGGCGGAACTCGGTACGCCCCTGCTGGTCCGCAACACCCGTAGCGTCGTATTGACCACGGCCGGTACGGCGTTGGCGGAGTCCGCGCCGCCCGCGCTGGCGGCGCTGGACCGGGCATGGGACACCGCCCGGAGTGCGGCGGCCGGTGAACTGGGCACGCTCCGCATCGGATACAGCCTCAGCACCGGGGCCGAGACGGCACCGGCCTTGGTGGACAGGCTGATTCGCGGCAACAGCGGACTTGAGATCGGCGCGGTGCCGATGGCGACACCGGAGATCTCCCCCGCGGTCGCCGACGGCCGCATCGATGCCGGGATCACCCGCGGTGAACAGCCGGGCCGCGGCGTGCGCCGAATCCTGCTGCAACGTCAGCGGATCGGGGTCCAGTTGGCGCAGCACCATCCGCTGGCCGTAGACCCGGAGATCGAGATCGCCGACGCGGCCGCGTATCCGCTGCGGCTCCCGGACCGTGCGGCCAACCCCGTGATCCACGATCAGCTTTCCGCACTGTTCCGAGATGTGCGACCACACCCACGGTTCCACACGCCGGCAGTCTCCTTCGACATGTCCCAGCGCGACCTGCGCGACGGGGCCACCCTCGCCCCGGCCGGAGAAGCCGCGGCCACGTCACAACCGGCCGGTGTCACCTGGCGACCGCTGCGGGGTGCGCCCAGCATGACGATCCACCTGGTACTCCCACGCGAGCAGTCGCCACTCCACCACCGCATCCGTGCCGTCGCCAAAACCCTGGCCCACGAGCTGAACTGGCTGCCGGACTGACGCGCAAGAGCTCAAGAGACGGACGTTGCCGAGGCGGGGCCGACGACGCTGCGCCGGCCGAGTTCGTGGAGATGACGACGACGGCGGTCTTTCGAGGTGCCTTCCGAGCGGCTGTACCAACGGACCCCCTTTGCACCCTCGGTTGTGGGGGACCGGGCGGCACTGCCGAGACATACCGGCCGCCCACCCGAGCGATCCGTCCGATGCCCGTTGTGATGTCGAGCGGCCGGACACGACGCCGAACCAAGCACCTGCGTCGTGGACAGCCGGAGCGTCAAGACAACGTCCATGCCCGCGGCCAGGGCATCGACGCCGGCAAGCGCTTCGCCGGGCACGCGACTTCGAACCGGATCGACGAACCGCCCACAGCCACCGCGGCAGCCCCAGCTGCGGTGAAGCCACGGTCCAGCCGACGTGGTGGTCCCGCCCCGCCGCATCCGGAGCCCCGGTCGGGCCGTGGCGGCGCAGCAGCCGTCGACCCTTTTCCCGGTTCGGCAGGCGATCGACGGTGCGTGGGGTTGCCAGGGTCGGATGCGGGTCGTGACGGGCTCGGGGCGGGTCCTTCGGCCAGGGCTCCTGCCGCTACTTGCGCAACTCCCGGACGACCTCGCGGCCCACGGCCAGGTCGACGTGCTTGCTGTTGACCGGAGTCCCGGCCGCCCATCCGTCGCTCCGGGGCAGCAGTTGGGAGCGCTCCGGCTTCATGAAACCGACCGCCGCCACCGACCGGGAGCTGTTGTCAGGCCCGGCGGCCGTCCTGCCCGGCAGGGTTACCCGCTGACTGGGCGTCTGGGGGCTGTTGATGGGACCGAGGCGTCCCGGCGGAGGTTTCGGGAGTTTCGTGATACGGGCGAACCATCGGGGCATGCGTCGCGGCTCGAGGCTGCTGGCAGGAAATTCCCTTTCATTCCTCTCGCGTTCGGTCCGCTGCCGCTCCTTTTGGGCGGCTGCTCGCGTATTCCTGGTCAGCGGGCGAGTCCCGGGAGTTTGTTGTATTTCCCTCTCCAGGGCCGAGGGTGCCCGATCGGACACGATTCGGACAATTCGATTGGAAATGGTGTTGAGGAATTTTCGGCCGATGTCATTCCGAGACGGATCCGTTTCGGCGGGTGTCTTACTTTGCGGCGTGGACAACTCCGGATCGTGTTGTGTCTCAAATTTCGCGAGCTGCTCGCCCGCGTGGACGGAACGTCCGGCGAGGAGCAATTCGGCCGCTTTGCGCAACGTCGGTTCCCGGCCGACGGATTCTCTGGCCAGCGTCACCGCCGCGGCCAGCGAATTCGGCACCCAGTGCGTTACCTCGGGATGGTAGAGCAGTTCCGAACTTCCGATGGAAACCAAACCAGTTCCCTCGGCGTTCGCACTGTACTCGCGCTGATGCAGCGTATCCGAAACAATGTCGGCGTAGGCTACGGATAATTTGGCGAGGAGCGCGCCGTCCGCAGTCAGCTCCGGGGCGAGAGCCGATTTCGCTTTCCTGGAATCTGCGGTGGGATGCGAAATCGTCGAAGCATCGACTGGAGGCATGTTCCGGTGGTCCACCGCGTGGTTCGCAAGCCGGGCATTCGATCGACGCAGGGCGCTCTCGGATTTTTCATGTTCCGCATGCATGTATTCGCGAAGAGTCGCCATGCGGGCGACCCACGTCTCGCGAGCTCCCTCGGCGAACATCGAGGCGATACTCGGAAGTTTCGCGGCGTACTCATCGAGCTCGACCACTTGGGACAGAAAGGACAGTTCTATGTCCGCGGCCCTGGAGTTGACGAACGAGTCGAAGAATATTTCCGCATCCGCGTCCATGACGGTCTCGCCTCCTCGTAGTCGACGGGATCAGGAAGGACAAGCGTCGAGTGCCGATCCTGACAGACAGCATGTGACCGCACAACATTCGGGAGGACGCTCCGACCCGATCAGGCCCCACAGGACGTTGACGCGTCGGTAGGCAAGAGCGAGCACGGCTGGGACGTGCTCCTTGCCGTCGGCGCGTTTGCCTTCGCAGAGCTTCCGCGAGTTCCGGTCGCCACGAATGTTGACGAGTGACGCGGCTCCGGGCAGGCGGCGGCGACCTCGCGGCGGGCCCCCGTGCTGCCGCCCGACAGACTCACGACCCGTCGTCGTGCCGCCAGGCACGCCCCAGCTGCTCGGGAGCGGCGCCGTCGGCATCGGGCGGGGCGGCCACGGCAGCCGTTTGAGGGTTTGATTTGTGGCGCTCACGGCGGCGAAGACCGGTCATGTCCCTTGAGGTGGTGTAGCTGATCAGTCGGTGGTGCCGGTGGTGAGGGCTGCAGTGTCGGGATAGAGGCTGTTCATGCTGTCGCTGGAGAGGTAGCGGCGGGGGAAGGCGATCCATTCA
>NZ_BAABHS010000069.1:0-18553 GCF_039542225.1 Yinghuangia aomiensis
CGACATGGCTACGATCCGACTTGCCTGCGCGGCGCTGTCGGCGGCGGGCTCCTGGGCGGGCGCGGCGGCGGCCGTCTTCGCGGCACGCGCGGCGCGCGGCGCGGCCTCGGCGGGCTTCTCGTCGGCGGGCTTGCCGCCGCCCGCCTGCTTGGCCTCGATCGCCTCGATGAGCTGGCTCTTGCGCATCCGCCCGGTGCCGCTGATCCCGAGACCGGCGGCGACCTGCTGCAACTCCGCCAGCACCATGCCGTTCAGGCCGCTTCCGGCGGCGCGCCGGCGCCGCGGCGCGGCCGCGGTGGCGTCACTGGCGGTGGACCCGGCCTCTGCGGCCTGATCCATGAGATCGGTGGTGTCGCTCACGAAGGGTCCTTCCCTGGAGCGGGCGTCGGCCTTGATACGGCACGGCGACCGGTTGTGCTGTCCGGCCCGGACTCCGGGCCCTGGTGGCCCGGATCCGAATCCGGTGCGGTGGTCCGCCAATCGGCGGGGATCGTCAAACTGCGTCCAGCGCGGCGGTCGGGATGATCGGGCGTGTCTGCGTGGAGATTCGTCCTCGGGGCCCCGGGAAGTCTGGCGATACGACGCCCGGGAGGCGCCTATCGGCTTCGGGGAGCCACGTCTCGTCACCAGTCGTGGTGCCTGGGACAGGCAGGAGGGGAAGCTCCCGTAGGACCATGGCCACGGAAAACGAAACCGGGCACCGAACTGGTCCCGCCCCATAAGGGCAGGTCTCCTGGTGCGGTGACATTAACACTACCGGACCCCCACGACATTCCCCCACCCCGCAACGCCTCCGAGTCGGTGTGTCGGCTGCTCCGGCCCTGGTCGGCGGAGGGTCGGCGGGATTTCGCCGGTTCCGCCGGTGGGTGTGGTTTCGTCGCGCGATCATGCACCCTGCCAACGAGCAACCGTCTCGTGGGTTACCCCAGCGGCAAGACGCCCGCACCTTCGGTGTCGACGTCGAGCCTGGTCGCCACCCAATCGGTGTCGGCGGCGCCGATCACCTCGTCCACGTGGTCCGCGGTGACGAGGGCCAGGACGGTGGGGCCGGCCCCGGAAATGACCGCGGCGTGGCCCTGGCCGCGCAGTTTCGCGACGAGTTCCGCGCTGTGCGGCATCGCGGGGGCGCGGTAGTCCTGGTGCAGCCGGTCGTCGGTGGCGGGCAGCAGCAGGTCGGGGCGCTCGGTCAGGGCGGTGACCAGCAGCGCGGCGCGCCCGGCGTTGACCGCGGCCTCGGCGTGCGGCACCTGCGCGGGCAGCAGCCCGCGGGCGACCTCGGTGGACAGCGGGGTCGACGGCACGAAGACGACCGGGGCTATGTCGGCGTGCGGCATGCTCCGTACCGCGTGCGGGCCGTCCTCGTCGGTCCACGCCGTGGTGAACCCGCCGTACAGGCAGGCCGCGACGTTGTCCGGGTGGCCTTCGAGCGCGGTGGCGACGGCCAGTGCGGCCGCGTCGTCGAGGCGCTCGGCGCCGCCTATGGTCAGCGCGCGTGCGGCGACGACGCCCGCGCAGATCGCGGCGGCCGACGAACCGAGTCCGCGGCCGTGCGGGATGCGGTTCGCGCAGACGATTTCGAGGCCGCCCGGGCGACCGCCGAGGGCCTCGAACGCGGCGTACAGGGCGCGCACGACGAGATGGTTCTCGTCGCGCCCGAGCGTGTCGGCGCCTTCGCCGGCGATGTCGATCGCCAGGCCTCGGTCGGCGACCCGGACGACGACGTCGTCGTAGAGCCCGAGCGCGAGCCCGAGCGCGTCGAAACCGGGGCCGAGATTGGCGCTCGTCGCGGGTACGCGGACGCGCACCGGGGCGGCGCGGAAAGCAGGACCGGCCATGGGCTGCGGACACTCCTCCTCGTGGAGTCCCACCGGGCGCCTTGGAACGACGTGGCCGTGGCCGGGCATACTGCCCGGGCGGAACGGTGGCCGCGTCCGGCGCTGGGGAACGGCAAGAACTGACGGGCTCGGACCCTGGGACGGTCACGCTGCCGCGTCAGGGGTTCAGCGTAGCGAAAGGACGTTCCCCGGCGGCACGCCGCGCCCGGGGGAATCTCTCGATTTCTTGCCCTGTCGCCGTATCGACTCCCCCGGGATCCGCCGAATCCCCCGGGTTTCCCCCTGATTCTCCCCCGGAAGCGGCCCGCCGCGTATCCGCCGAGCGTCTTCCGCGTGTCCCGCCGGAAAACGCGGCGCGGCCGGGGACGGAAGCTCCGTCCCCGGCCGCGCCGATCCGCTGGATGCCCGCTTCCGCTGGGCGGGTCAGCCGTCGAGGCCGAGCTGCGCCGCCGCGGCGCCCGCGTCCACCGGGACGACGGTGGGCTTGGGCGCACCCGCGACCGCCCAGTCCGGGTCCTTCAGGCCGTTGCCGGTCACCGTGCAGACGATCCGCTGGCCCGGGTCGACGAGGCCGGCTTCGGCGGCCTTGAGCAGACCGGCCACGCTCGCCGCCGACGACGGCTCCACGAAAACGCCCTCCTGCGACGCCAACAGGCGGTAGGCGGACAGGATTTGACGGTCCGTCACAGAGTCGATCCGGCCGCCGGACTCGTCGCGCGCGGCAAGCGCGAAGTCCCACGACGCCGGGTTGCCGATGCGGATCGCGGTGGCGATCGTCTGCGGCGAGGTCACCGGCGCGCCGTTGACGATCGGCGCCGAGCCGGCCGCCTGGTAGCCCCACATGCGGGGGCGGCGGGTGGCCAGGCCGTCGTCGGCGTACTCGCGGTAGCCCTTCCAGTAGGCCGTGATGTTGCCCGCGTTGCCGACCGGGAGGACGTGGATGTCGGGGGCGTCGCCGAGCATGTCGACGATCTCGAACGCCGCCGTCTTCTGGCCCTCGATGCGCACCGGGTTGACCGAGTTCACCAGCGCGACCGGGTACTTGTCGGCCAGGTCGCGGGCGAGCGTCAGGCAGTCGTCGAAGTTGCCGTCGACCTGCAGGATGCGCGCGCCGTGCACGAGCGCCTGGCCCATCTTGCCCAGCGCGATCTTGCCGGACGGCACCAGAACGGCGCACACCATGCCCGCGCGCACCGCATAAGCGGCCGCCGACGCGCTCGTGTTGCCGGTCGACGCGCAGATGACCGCCTGCGCGCCCTCTTCCTTGGCCCTCGAGATCGCCATGGTCATGCCGCGGTCCTTGAAGGACCCGGTCGGGTTGGCGCCCTCGACCTTGAGATACACCTCACAGCCGGTGCGCTCGGACAGCACCTGGGCCGGGACGAGCGGCGTGCCGCCCTCGCGGAGCGTGACCACCGGAGTCGTCGCGGAGACCGGCAGGCGGTCCCGGTACTCCTCGATGACCCCGCGCCACTGGTGGGTCTGCTTGGCGCGAACGGCCTCGTTCACCGCGCTCACGATGGTCATTCTCCCTCTTGGCTAGCCCTGGGTTTCCACGCGCATGATCCCGGCGATGTCGCGGACGATCTCCAGCCCGCGCAGCTCCGCCACGGTCGCCGACAGCGCGGCGTCGGTGGCGCTGTGCGTGACGATGACGAGTGTCGCATCACCGTCGCGCCCTTGCTGCCGCACGGTGTCGATCGACACATCGTGCTTCGCGAACACCGTCGCGACCGAGGCGAGCACACCCGGCTTGTCGGCCACGTCCAGGTTGAGGTGGTACCGGGTCACCGCCTCGCCGACCGGGCGCACGGAAAGGTTCGCGTACGCCGATTCGCCCGGGCCCGTGGTCTCGGACAGCTTGTTGCGGCACACCGCGACCAGGTCGCCGAGCACCGCGGAAGCCGTCGGCGCACCGCCGGCGCCCGGGCCGTAGAACATCAGGCTGCCGGCCGCCTCGGACTCCACGAAGACCGCGTTGTACGCCTCGCGCACCGACGCGAGCGGGTGCGACCGCGGAATCATCGCGGGGTGCACGCGGGCGCTCACCGACGTGCCGTCGGCGCCGCGCTCGCAGATGGCCAGCAGCTTCACCACACAATCCATGGTGCGCGCACTCGCGACATCCGCGGCGGTGACCTCGGTGATTCCTTCGCGGTACACGTCCGCGGCGGTCACCCGGGTGTGGAACGCGAGCCCGGCGAGGATCGCGGCCTTCGCGGCGGCGTCGAAGCCTTCGATGTCCGCGGTCGGGTCGGCCTCGGCGTAGCCGAGCTGGGTCGCCTCGTCGAGCGCCTCGGCGAACCCGGCGCCGGTGGAGTCCATCCGGTCGAGGATGAAGTTCGTCGTGCCGTTGACGATGCCCAGCACACGGTTGACCTTGTCGCCCGCGAGGCTCTCGCGCAGCGGCCGGAGCAGCGGGATCGCACCCGCGACGGACGCCTCGTAGTACAGGTCGACGCCGTGCTTGGCGGCCGCGGCGTGCAGCGTCGCACCGTCCTCGGCGAGCAGCGCCTTGTTCGCGGAGACGACGGACGCGCCGTTCTCCATCGCGGCGAGGATCAGCGAGCGGGCCGGTTCGATACCGCCGATGACCTCGACGACCACGTCGATGTCGCCGCGTTTGACCAGGCCCTCGGCGTCCGTGGTGAGCAGCGCGGGGTCGATGCCCTCGCGGACCCGGCCGGGGCGGCGCACGGCCACGCCGGCGAGCTCGACGGGGGCGCCGATGCGCTGGGCGAGGTCCGTGGCGTGCGTCGTCATGATGCGGGCCACTTCGGAACCCACCACACCACAACCGAGCAGCGCCACCTTGAGCGGCTGCGTACGCATCATCCGACCTCGCTTCATCAACGACTTCTCGAGAGCTGCTGTCTTGCAGCTTGCTGCTGCCATGCGTTTTGTCACCACGGCGCCCGCGGAGCCCGTCCGCGGACGCGCTCCCGGGCACACGGCACCCGGCCAGTTTCGCCGGGATCACCGTGCGATCCCACGCCCGTCCAGGATCCGAGACGGATCCGCCCCGGGTCCGAGACGGGCCCGGGGCGGGAATTCTTGCGGCGGGAACCGGGTCCGGACGGGACATTCTGCGGTCGGCACCGGGTTCCGCGCCGGGTGGGCGGGGGCGTCCGGCGGTCTCCGGGACTCCCGGGGGTCCCGTTCCGCGGTCTGCCCGCGGTCCCACCTCACCGGCTCTCGGCGGCCACCTTGCGCTCCCGCCCCGCGGTCACACCCCGGCCCCACCTCACCGTCTCCCCTGGCCCCACCTCACCGGCTCCCGGCGGTCACCCCATCGTCATCCCACGTCGAGCCGGAGCAGGTCTTCTTCCGTCTCGCGCCGCACGATGACGCGGGCGTTGCCGTCCTTGACCGCGACGACCGCGGGACGGGCGACATGGTTGTAGTTGCTGGCCATCGACCGGCAGTAGGCGCCGGTCGCGGGCACCGCGACCAGGTCGCCGGCGGTCACGTCGGCGGGCAGGTACGCGTCGCGCACGACGATGTCGCCGGACTCACAGTGCTTGCCGACCACGCGCGCCAGCATCGGCTCCGCGTCACTGACACGGGAGACGAGCGCGACCGAGTACTCGGCGTCGTACAACGCGGTGCGGATGTTGTCGGACATGCCGCCGTCGACGCTGACGTAGGTGCGCAGGCCGGGCAGCGGCTTGACGGTGCCGACCTCGTACAGCGTGAACGTGCTCGGCCCGACGATGGCCCGGCCCGGCTCGACGCTCAGCCGCGGCACCCGCAGGTCCGCGACGTCGCACTCGCGGCGCACGATCGCGGTCAGCTCGCGCGCGATGTCGGCGGGCGTCTTCGGGTCGTCGGCGCCGGTGTAGGCGATGCCGAGGCCGCCGCCCAGGTCGATCTCCGGAAGCTGCACGCCGTGCTCGTCGCGGATCTGCGCGAGCAGCCCCACGACGCGCCGCGCGGACACCTCGAAGCCCGACGTGTCGAAGATCTGCGAGCCGATGTGCGAATGCAAGCCCAGGAGTTCGAGGTGCGACAGCTTGATGATGCGGCGCACCGCCTCGGCCGCGGTGCCGTCCGCGACGGACATGCCGAACTTCTGGTCCTCGTGCGCGGTCGCGATGAACTCGTGGGTGTGCGCCTCGACGCCGACCGTGACGCGGATCATCACCTTCTGCGTCACACCGCGCCGCTCGGCGGCGAACGCGACACGCGTGATCTCCTCGAACGAGTCGACGATGATCCGGCCGACGCCCACCTCGACCGCGCGCTCGATCTCCGCCGTCGACTTGTTGTTGCCGTGGAACCCGATCCGCGCCGGGTCCATGCCCGCGGACAGCGCGACGGCCAGCTCGCCGCCGGAGCACACGTCGAGGTTCAGGCCCTCGTCGGCGATCCAGCGCACGAGGGCACGGCACAGGAAGGCCTTGCCGGCGTAGAAGACGTCGGCGTCGATCTCCTCGTTGTGGAACGCGGCCCGCCAGTCGCGGCAGCGGGCGCGCAGATCGTCCTCGTCCATCACGTACAGCGGCGTCCCGAACCGCGCGGCGAGGTCCCGCACGTCGATCCCGCCGACCGCGGCAACCCCGTCGGCACGGCGCTCGGTGGTGGCGGACCACACCTTGGGGTCCAGGACGTTGAGGTCGTCGGGGACCGGCAGCTGGTGGCCCTCGGGAAGGACGTCGGCGTGCCGGGGGCCGGCGGGGTGTGCGGACCTGCTCATGGTGCGGTGATCTCCCCAGGTACCGGGTGGGCTTTGTCGTGTGGATGGGCTGGTGCGGGGTGGGGGGTGCGGGGTGTGCGGGTGGGGGGTGGGGGTGCGGGATGCCGTCTGCGGGCCTTGTGGGCCTTGTGGGCCTTGTGGGCTTTGTGGTTCCTGGGGTTTGTGGCCCCTCGTGGTCCGTGCCGGCGGCAAAGCGCGATCGGCGGCGGGCTTGGTGCACCCCGCCGCCGGATCGCTCGCGTCGCCGACGCCCGGGCGTCCGGGCGTCCCGCGTCCGCTCGGACCACATCCGCTCGGACGAGGTCCGCTTGGACTGCATCCCTCGAACCGCATCCGCTTTGGACTACATCCGCTTTGGACTACATCCGCTCGGGGGCCGAAACTCCCAGCAGGTTCAGGCCGTTCGCGACCACCGTCTGCGCGGCCTCGGCGAGCCACATGCGGGCGTACGTCAGGTCGCCGGCCGGCTCGTCGCCCATCGGCATGATCCGGCAGTTGTCGTAGAACCGGTGGAACACGCCCGCCAGCTCCTCGAGGTAGCGCGCCACGTGGTGCGGCTCGCGCAGCTCGGCGGCCTTGGCGACGATCCGCGGGAACTCGCCGATCATGCTGAGCAGCGCCGACTCGTATTCGTCCGCGAGCAGTTCGGGCTTGAACTCGCCTCGCACGATGCCGCGTTCGTCAGCTTTGCGTTTGACGCCGCACATCCGCGTGTGGGCGTACTGCACGTAGTAGACCGGGTTCTCGTTCTTCGCGCTCGTCAGCAGGTTGACGTCGAGCGTGATCGTGGAGTCCGTGGACGACCGGGCAAGCGAGTACCGCGCGGCGTCGACACCGATCCACTCGACGACGTCGTCGATCGTGATGATGTTGCCGGCCCGCTTCGACATGCGGATCTCTTCGCCGTCACGCAGCATCTTCACGAACTGGCCGATCAGCACCTCGATGTTGTGCTCCGGGTCGTCGCCCGCACACGCCACGATGGCCTTGAGCCGGCCGACGTAGCCGTGGTGGTCGGCGCCGAGCATGTAGACGCAGACCTCGTTGCCGCGGTCGCGCTTGTCGAGGTAGTAGGCGGCGTCCGACGCGAAGTACGTCGTCTCGCCGTCGCCCTTGATGAGGACGCGGTCCTTGTCGTCGCCGAAGTCGGTGGTGCGCAGCCAGATCGCGCCGTTGTCGTCGTAGACGTGGCCCTGCGCGCGCAGCCGCTCGATGGCCTTCTCGACGGCACCCGAGTCGTGCAGGCTCTTCTCCGAGAACCACACGTCGAAGTGCGTCCCGAACTCCTCCATCGACCGCTGGATCTCGGCCACCATGAGCCGCAGCCCGGTCTCCGTGAAGACCTGCTTCTGCTCCGCCTCGGGCCGGTCGACGATCCCCGGCTCGGCGGCGACGATCTCCGCCGCGATGTCGTTGATGTACGCGCCGACGTAGCCGTCCTCCGGCACCGGCCGCCCGTTGGCGGCGGCCATCAGCGACGACCCGAACTTGTCGATCTGCACACCGGCGTCGTTGATGTAGTACTCGGTGCTCACGTCGGCACCGGCGGCCTTGAGGATCCGCGCCAGCGAGTCGCCCACCGCCGCCCACCGGACACCGCCGATATGGATCGGCCCGGTCGGGTTCGCGGACACGAACTCGAGGTTGATCTTCAACCCCTTGAAGCTGTCGCTCCGCCCGTAAGACTCACCGGCCTCGACGACGACCCGCGCCAGCTCCCCGGCACTCGCCGCATCGAGCGTGATGTTGAGGAACCCGGGGCCGGCGATGTCCACCTTGCTGATGCCGGCGGTCTCGGCGAGCCGCGGCGCGACCAGCCCGGCCACCTCCCGCGGCGGCTTCCCGGCAGGCTTCGCCAGCTGCAGCGCCACGTTCGTCGCGTAGTCCCCGAAGTCCTTGTTCTTCGATCGCTCCACCGTGACGGACTCGGGCACCGCGACAGCCAGCTCACCGGCCTCGACACACGCGCGCACAGCGGACAACACAGCCTGGGAAAGTTCAACGGGGGTCACGCGAATAAGGGTATGCGACGGGGGGTGGGGGGAGGCGGGGGTGGGGTGGGGGGTCACTCGGTTGGGGGCGCCTCGACGACGGCTTCTCCACGTCGGTGGGCTTGGGTCACTCTGGCGGCGGGGGCGGGGCGGCGCTCGGGGTGTCGACGCTCGGGATGTCGGAGCTGCGGCAGCGGCCACAAGCCGGGGCCGGGGGCACTCGGGGCACCGGAGCTGCGGCGGACGCTCGCGGTCTTGGGGAACCTCTGGCCGTGGAGGACCGTCGGCCCTGGGGCGGCCGACAGTCACGGCCCCGGGAACCGAACCGGGACGCCCGGTCGAGGAACCCGACTCGCAGCCTCGCAGGCTCGCTGCCTGCGCCACTGCCCCGCCCCACCACTTGCCCCACGTCGTGGCGCTCCATTACGCCGTCCCCACCCACCCCCGCCCCGGGCGGCCAAAACACCACCAGTCCGAGCCGGGCGACCTGACCACAACACCGTGACGGGGGGCGCGTCGGTACACGCACAGACCATCCCGAACCGCCGGCCACCCCGAAGCGCGGGCCATCCCAAACACGAGCCGTCCCAGACCACGAGCGATCCCGAACCGCGAGCCGTCCCAGGCCACGCACCATCCCGAACCCCAGGCGCTCCCAAGCCGGGAGCCATCCCAAACCGGGAGTCCTCCCCCTCGCCCCACACATACGACGACGCCCCGACCACGACACCATGGCGGGGCGCCGTCGCGCGCGACCGGACAACGGGCCGACGACTTGCGGCCTCTCCTCGACTCCTCGACTCCTCGCCCCCTCCCCCTCCTCCGCTGCTCCTCTCTATCGCTCCTTGGCCTCTCCTCTGCGGTGGCCCGTCCGTGGCGCTTCCCGCTAGCGATTCGGGTTGCGCTTGTCGAGGTTCCGGACGACGCGGACCAGGTGATCGGGGTCGAACGGCTTCGTCAGGTACGCGTCGACGCCGGCCTCGCGGGCCCGCGCAATGTCCTCGCTCTGCGCACAGGCGCTTATCATCACGATCTTCAAATGCGCCGTCCGCGGGTCGCCCTTCAACCGCGCCGCGGTCCGGATCCCGTCGAGCCGCGGCATCACGACGTCCAGCGTCACCAGATCCGGCTGCACCTCGTGCACCAGCTCCAGGCACTCCTCGCCGTCGACCGCGGTCGTGATCTCGTACCCCTCCAACCGGAGGTTCACCGAAATCAACCGCCGGATGACCTCGTCGTCATCCACCACCAAAACCCGCCCGAGACCGCCCATACCGAGGACCCTAAGACGCCCGCCGATCCCCCGCCCCGCATTCCCCCGAACCAGCCTCCCCTTCACCACAAGCGCCCCCAAACGCGCCGCCTTGCCACCCCCACCGGCCACGACAACGCCCACTGCCCCACCCACCACCGAGCCCCTCGCCCGCGCCCCACCCACCCTTCAGGCTCCTCCCTCCCCCACCCCCGAAACCCTGGCGCGAGCACACCCCCCACCCTGGTAATGTTCCACCTGCCCCACCGAGCCCCCGTAGCTCAGGGGATAGAGCAACGGCCTCCGGAGCCGTGTGCGCAGGTTCGAATCCTGCCGGGGGCACCCAGATTGATTAGGTAAAACGGCCCCTCACCAGGGGCCATTACTGTTTGTAGGGTCCAGACCATGTGCAGTCGTATGCCGGTCTGAGTAGCTGCTAATCAGCGTTCCCGGTATGGGCACGGTATGATCTTGGTCGCCGTTTCCGCAGGTCAGACCCCGTTTTCCGGGCCCGCCGCGGTATGAACGCCAACGAGCCCCCAGCGTAGCCAGAAGGCTTGCCGGAGGCTCGTGGTGTGCGGTGCGGCGACGGTCATCCGTCGCTCTGGGGGTCTGGGGCGTTGTCCGTTCCGTAGGCGCGAAGCGCGTCATCCATAACCTTGTTCGCGCTGGCGTCGTGTTCGTCCAGGACCCACGAGTAGCGCGTCATCATCACTTCGACGCTGTGGCCGGCGCGTTCCGCGATGCGCGCCGGGTCCCGTGTGGCCCGCAGGCCGAACGAGATACCCGCGTGGCGGAGGTCGTACGGCCTTTGTGCGAGAAGCGATTCCCTCTGCGGTTCGGTCAGCGCGTACATCCGAGCCTCATGCCACACGCGGTCGTACGTCGAGGAGCCGACCAAGCCGCCACGCTCGTTGCCGAAGACCCGACCATCCGTCGCTGTGCCGAACTCATCGAGGTGAGCCCGCAGGTACGCAACCAGGACCGGCGGGATCGGGATCACCCGCGTCTCGCCCTCCGCCCGTTGCTTGAGTCCGCGATCGTCGTGACTCTCGCCGCTGTCCGTCCACTGCTTGCCCGCCAGCGGCTTGGTCTTCTCGATCGTCAGCGAGCCCCAGCCCGTTTCGGGCAAGTGGCAGCCGGACTCTTTGAGGTTCACGACCTCAGCCGGGCGCATGGTCGCGTAGTACAGGCAGGCGAAGAATGCGACGAGTCGCCGACCGCGAGCCCGCTTGTACCCACCGACGTACGAGACGGCTGTCAGCAGTTCCTCGAGCTGCCGCGGATTCGCGACCCGTCGCCGGTCAAGCCGCTGCACCGTCTTGGGCATCGTCCACCGGATCTTGGGCAGCGGGTTCTCCGCCAGTTCCCCGCGCTCGATCGCGTACCCGATGACGTTCGCCAAGACCGCCCGCTTGCGGCGGATCATCTCGGTACCTGCGCGGGTGCCGTCCAGTTTCCGCGTGATCGCGTCGAGGGCCGCCCGACCGTGGATCGGATCGGCGATCGCAGCCACCGGAAGGGACGCCTTGGTCAGCCAGGCGAGCGCCTTGGCCACGTCCGACGGAACTTCCCGCGTTTCGCCCGGCTCCCGGGAGGCCGGCGCCAGGTAGAAGTACCGCAGCGCCCGACGAAGCACGCGATCCGACGGCCGGGTGGGCTGCTCTTCGGCCAGCGAAGGGAGCACGGTGGCCAGCGCATCGGTCATCCCGTCCCGCGACTTGGCCGCCGCATCCTTCCACTTCATGTCGACGTAGAGGGCCGCGAATTCGTACCACGTGACCGCCTTGGGCTTCGGCATTAGCGAATCGGGCAGGCCCGTTTCGGTGTCGAATCCCTCGCCGTTGCGGGTGGCCTTCACCAGGTCGGCACGGTGCGACTCAGCCAGCGCCTTGGTCCCGTAGACCGCGCTGAACTCCCGGCCGTCCACCGACCAGCGCACCTGGTAGGAGGGCCGCTTGCTCGTGGTGTTCTTCCGGATCGCCCAGATCTTGACCTTGTACGACTTCATGCCGCCCGCTCCCCCAGATCAGTCAGCCACGCATCGACATCGCTTCGCCAGAAACGCAATTCGCCGTTCGGAAGCCGCACCGCGTGACCGGGCGCCTTACCGATTTCGCGCCAGCGGTAGAAGGTCCGCCGCGAGACGCCGAGTTCGCCGGTGATCTGCTTGACCGAGACCAAGTGGTCCCTTCTCATGCCGCCCTCCCCGGTGTTGCCGAATTTCCGAGCTGTCCGTCTGCGCGTGCCTTGGCCGCGTCGAGGGCCCCGCGCCAGCGGACCCGTTCGGCGACCGCCCGGAGGAGGCGATGGGAGATCGAGGGCACGTCCGGGTCACCGGGTCGGACGTGCTCCCACAGGTAGCGGTCCGGGTCCGGCCCGCCGTCCGTCTCGCCAAGAAGGTCCAGCACCCAGGCGCGCCGCTCATGCTTGTGATCGGCAAGCGTCTTGCCGGACCACTTACGGGAGACGAGGACGCGCCGGCCGCCGTAGCCGAGATGGGTACGGCGGTGTGCCTTGGCTTTGCAGTGGCCGGGCCGCATCCCGTGGCGGGCGTTCTTGGGCTGCACGCCGTAGCGGAGCCAGTTCGCGCAGGCCGGGGAGCACGGTTCGTAGCGCAGTTCATCCATGAGCCGGTCGACGTGCCCCCGCTCGGCGCCGCCTTGCGGTTCGTGGCATTCGTGGGCGGACTTGTTGAGGTACTTCGCCAAGTACCGGATGCAGCGCTTGGCATCGTCGCTGCCGACGAGGACGCCTTTCGCGTCGACCTGGACACCGAACCGCGCGACGTGCACCGGTTCCGCCGCCGGGTCCGCGTCGAGGTCATCCAGGGCTTCATCCCACGTCCGCAATACGGCATCAGTGTCCGGGTCGACGTAGGCGCCGAGGTCCGCATCCCAGACCGGCGCCGCGTCATCGCCGAAGACCGGTTCGTCGCACGAGGGCCACCAGACTTGCTGGTACGTCGCCGCCGCGACCTGCCGCAGTTCGGTACGGGAGACCGTGCCGCGGATCGCCAGGTGGACATGCGGCGCCAAACGTCGCTGCGGTTCAACCGCGGCGAAGTACTGGACATCGAAGCCCACCAGGCGCCGCAGGTTCTGAATGAATCGGTCCACCAACTTGGAGAAATGCAGCGCATCCCGCGCCGCCCGCCGGTAGTCGTACGCCGCCGGGTCCACCGGTGTGCCGTCCGAGCGCACCCGCCCGTACGAGGGCAACGTCAGGGTCACGAACAAGGACGGGCGGAACGTCTTTCCGTCCGGGCCCGTGTAAGCCTTGCCGACCGTCCGAGCCTCCACCGGCCGCCGGGGCAGATCGGCCACATCCTGACGCCGCCGCGTGGAACGAGTCCGCCGGTTCGGCTTGTCCGGGTCAACGTTCCCCCGCACCCCGGCCCGCGTGATCTCGCCGTCCAACGCCGCCAGGTCCGCGGCGAGCTGTTCACGCTCCGACCCGCCGGCCGCGTCGGCCTGCTTGGTGACGTCCGCGCGGATCTCGACCAAGGCGCGCTGCCAGTCGTTGGGTTCGTCCGCGTCGAGGGCCGGTTCCTCCGTCAGGTGCCAGCCCTCGCGACACTGCGCCATCCGAAGCTGCCGCTTCCGCTCCGCACAAGTCGGGCACACGCTCGCCAGCGTCGCCCCGCACGGCACGTCAATGATCTCGGTCTGACCCGTCGCCACGTCGGTGCGCCGGAGCGCGATCGGTCGGATGCACACCCCGTGTTCGAGCGCAGCGGCCCGCACCACCTCCTTCGCCAGAGGCATGCGGGCCCGCTCCGCCCGAGTACTCGGGCTCACCGTGCTTCCTTGTGGCGGACGTGTGTCCACACCCTGACCGGGTGCCCGTGGACGGTTCCGGTTGCTTCGTGGGACATGTAGGGCCCGTGCGCCCCGTCGACCTCCTGCGACGTGATCACCGCGTCATCGAGCGCCAGCGCCCACCGCTCAACCTCAGACAGGCCCGCGTCGACCGCCAGCTGTGCCAGGACACCCCAGACCCGATCGGCGTGCGACCAGGTGATCTGAACGCCGATCACGTCCGGCAGACCCCGGCGCGCGGCGAGGAAGTCCGCGAGGCAGCGCAGCACGATCACGCCCCGCGTGACATCGGCCCGGTTGTCGTTGCTGGTCATGCCGCACCCCCGAGCGTGTAGTCCCGCACCATCGCGTCAATGTCGGAGTCCGAGACGTACGCCGCCCGCACGCGCACCGGTTCCGGGTGCGTCTCCCGCTTCACGTAGCCCACGCCGGCACCGACATCGGGAAGAGGCGAGATCAGATCCGCGGTCGCGCCACGGCCCCGGGCACCAAGGCCGAGCACCATGTCCACCTGCGCCGGTTCGTCGAGGCGCAACGCGATCCGGTCCGGGAACAGGTTCCGCAGGTTCATGACCTCTTTGCGGGGGTCCTGGAGCGCACCGAGGATGCAGAACCCGACGGACCGGCCCTGACTCGTCAGAGTGGCAATCGCAGCTTCGGCGCGGACACGGAGTTTCTTGTCCGGCTGGTAGGCCGTCAGGAACGCCAACTCGTCGACGATGACGACCACGAACGGACAGTCCGCGGAGGGTTCGTGCTTGCGGACCTTGCCCGCGAACCGATCCGCCCGCGCCGACATCTCCGCCACCGCCTCTTCCAGCAGCTCGACCATCTCTTCCGGATCGGACGAGTACCGCTGGAAAAGGGCGCGACCGTACGAGAGTTCCATCCGCTTCGGGTCCAGAGCCCACAGCTCGACCAGCCCCGCACGGGCCGCCGGCAACAGGCCACGGGTGACACCCCAGAGGATCGAACCCTTACCGGCACCCGTAACGCCCGCGACCATCACGTGTGTCCCGTGGAGCCGCAGCACCCACGGCGTCCCGTCGTCGCACCGGCCGAGGTCAACCGAGTCATACCGCGTCTCCGGCGTCTTGACCGGTTCGCGATCGTGGAGCCCAGGCAGGCCCGGCATGCCCATCGCGACCGGCCCGAACGGCTTGTCCAAAGGGTCGGACACCCAGACCCGCAGCAGGACGACGCCCCGACTCGGGGACGAGGCATCGACGCGGAACACGCGCCAGGTGTGCGCGATCCCTTCCGTATGGTCCGCGATGTTGTCGGGCGTCTGACCGGGCAGCAGCAGGACGCGGACGCTGTAGCCGTTGGGCTCCCGCTTGATCCGGCTGATCACCGGCCACGCGTACGAGAACTCTTCATTGATCCGCTTGATCGGGTCCTGCTGCCACAGCCCGATCGCCTTGGCCAGCAGCGGCCACCCGCGCCGCACCCGAGCGGCGAACGAGAAGAGCCACCACCAGGCCAACGCGACGACGACGAAGATGAACGCCACCGCGACGAGGAACGAGCCCCGCGGCCCGAACTTCAGATCGGCCGCCAGATACAGGACGAAGATCGCACCCGCGACATACGCGGGCTTCCGCCAGCCCATCCCCGTGGACTTGTGCATGATGGGAACACCCCTTCAAAGATCGTCAGGTCTCTTGAGTGGGAGCGATCCCGGTGCCGGACCGCCAAGTCACCAGGCACCGGGATCGCGCTTGAACCTGCGAGCAGTCAGCCCGCTTTGGGCCCCGTCTTCGCCGTCGCCGCCATCGGGGCCCGCAGGCCGGCCGCCCGGAACGAGTACGCGAGTCGACCCGACCCGTTCACCCACGGCGTGACCGTCAGCCCCTCGAACTCCACCGGCCGGAACGGCAGCCCCGGCAACTCGTCCGGCAGCACCGGCACCACGCTGGCCGGGATCTTCACCTTCACCGAACCCTCGCGCGCCTCCGGGTCCGGGTCGGACACCGTGACCGCCCACATCGGCAGCCCCGACGCCTTGTCCCGCGCCTGAACCTGCTGACCACCCTTCGACGCTTCGAAGTCGGACACCGGCTCGACCTTCGTCGCGAACGCCCCCACCGGGAACACATCGCCGAACGCCACCGGAATCGCACCCTTGATCGCCATAACCCGCTGGTCTCCTCAGCTCGATCGACACCCGAAGACCTTTCAGATGCCATCCCGTAGTACGGGATGTAGACAGCATGCGACCCGAAGTACGGGTTGTCAAGCGCATAGCAATGCGGGATGCTAAGCCGGTAAACGCACGTGGGCGGACGCCGACACACGCGGAGGGATCACGATGGAACGCGCAGGCAAGCTGCCCAAGTACCGGGAGATCGCAGCGCACCTGCGCGATCGGATCCTTGACGGCACCTACGTGGCCGGCCAGGCACTCCCCAGCGAGGAAGTCCTAGCGAAGGAGTTCGGCGTCACCCGCCCCACCGTCCGCCAAGGCCTGAGCGAACTGCGCGCCGCCGGACTCGTCGAGGCCGCCATGGGACGCGGAACCTTCGTCCGCTCCCCCCACGCCCGCCCGAACATCACTCGCCCCCGGGGCGTGCGCCGCAGCCAGGACGGCCGGTACATCGAGGCCGACGCCATCCGTTGGAACATCCAAGGCGAGCCGATCGCAACGCGCACCGACGCCCCGCTTGCCTTGGCCGAGATGCTCCGCATCCCACCGGGCGAGCCGATGTTCACCTTCGACGAAGTCCACACCGCCGAGCACGGCCGCCTGCGCGAGACGCACCGCACCTACGTCCCGTTCTCGGTCCTCGTTGGGACCAAGTTTGAGGAGACGGCACCGCCCCCCGCTCCCGCACTGTTCGGCGAGCTGGAGGCCATGGGTCACGAACTGCACTGGACAGAGCACGTCCGCACCCGCATGCCCATGCCGGACGAGGCCACCACGCTCCGACTGGCCGAGGGCGTACCACTGTTCCAGATCATGCGCGTGACCTACAACCAGCACGAACGCCCGCTCGTGCTCGAAGAGTTCAAGCTCCCTGGCGACGACTTGGAGATCACGTACACCGTGCAGCCGTGACCCTGCCAGGTCATGAACGCAGTCAGGCCCCCTCTCGATGACCACAGTCGAGAGGGGGCCTACTGCTGCCGACGCAGCTCAACACGCACGGGGGGAACGCGGAGCACGCCGGAGTTTCCGAGGTCAGCCGGAACCCGACTGGTCGATGTGGGTCGGTTCCTCCGCGCACGGCAGATCCGCGATCTCCACACAGAGCCCGAGCGCAAGCAGATCAGCGAACCGGGTCCCGGTCTCCGCCATCACCTTGCCGAGCCGGACGAAGCCCGTTCCCATCATGCTGACGTCGCCCTGGAGGTAGGCGAAGTCATCTTCGAGCCCCAGGAGCCGCAGCTCCTCGGCCAGCTCCCGGGCCGCGCTGCGAGCGTCGTTCCAGCCCCGCACGTACGACACCCCCGGTTCGAAGACTTCCGCCCGAGGCTGGTTGTCATCCGGCATGCTCCTCGCCTCCTTCCAGCCCTCCACCCGCGAACGCCTCATCACCCATGGCCAACCGGGCCGCGCGAAGCAGCCGGGCCAAGCGCCGCGCCGTCTCGGGGCTGACACGCCCAAGACTCACGATCCCGCGCCCAAACGCGTTGACGTCCGCCGTCAGGAACTTGAACTCCGTCTCCATCCCCGCCGCAATGAGGATGTCCCGCAGCTCCATGACGGCCTGGCGCGCGTCGTGCCACGCGTTCCCGTCTTCGGCGTGCGACCGCTCCGGGCCCTTGTCCGGCATGTCCCGCTCCTCAGCGTCCGCCAGCCGAGCCGACGAGCGAAGCCGCGCCGGCATCCGTCAGTTGCACATCACGCCACGTCGCACCCACGGCATTCGCCAGGTCGGACAGGCTGGTGAGGTCGTCGAACTCACCCGTCGGGCCGCGCTCCCACCAGATGGAAAGGTCGTGGATCACCAGCGCCCCGGGGGCGACGAGGTAGCCGCCCTTGCCGAGGCACCAGGTCTTGGCATCGGCCGCGCCTGCCGTCGACACCAGACCGGGCCAGTCGGCCTGCGAACCCGGACCGACCAGGAAGCCGAGCTTCGCCCGGCGCTCGCCGATCACCACCGAACCAACCGCGAAGCGTTCATCTCCGACCATCCGCCCCAGGACTTCCAGACCGAACGACATCGGCATCAACACCACGTCGAACAGGCGCCCCGCGGCAACGAGTTGCGGCATACCGGGGTCGTGGTACCAGCCGTCACGGCAAGCCCGCGGATCGTCCGCCGCCGACGACAACCACCACATCCCTCGCGCCGTCATCCTTCGCACATCGCTCGCCCCCTTGCTACCGGTTCGTTGTTCTCTGCGTGTCCAGAGTTGACCCGGCCGAAGTGCGCGCGGAAGATGACACCAAGGTGACCGGGGGGACGTGTCCCCCCCGTCCACTACGGGGGTAAGTGCATGTCGGACAAGGACTTTCCGCCCTACGCCCAGCGCTTGCGACAGCTACGCAACGAGCGCGGTTGGGTTCAACACGACGTACGAAGCCGGATGCGAACCATCGCGGGCCGCCGCGGATTCAAGCTCCCGGCAGACGACAGCCTGAAGCGCCGGCTGTCCGCGTGGGAGAACGGCAGGGGCATCCCAGACGAGCGGTACCAAGCCCTCTTGTGCGCAGTCTTCGAAGTCGACCCGGACGAGCTTGGGTTCAACGAGCCGGACACGTCCGATTGGGGCGTCCCGGACCCGGATCTCATCGAACTGATGGCGCGGCTGGACAGCGCCCGCGCAGTCGACGAAGAGCTGATCAAGCTGTTCGCGTTCCAGACCAACGCCATCAGGTTGAAGGACGGGTCTGATGCACGATCGGGTGACATCTGAACTGGCTTGCCCTGTGGGGTAGGTGGGAAGGATGTCGTTGTGCCGAAGCCCTATCCGGATGAGTTCCGCGAAGATGTCGTGCGGGTCGCTAGGAA
>NZ_BAABHS010000070.1:0-18487 GCF_039542225.1 Yinghuangia aomiensis
CTTACCACCGCCGCCGTCGACAAGCCTCGCTAGGCCGACTGACCCCGGTCGAATACGAAACCGTCATGGCCGCGCCAGCCGCCCGGGCTGCGTGACCGCACCTGTCACCCAAACCTGCATCAGACCCAACTACTGGCCCGTCCTGACCTCGATGTCACCGGGCATCGGCTACGAATCCCCCACGGCGACCCCGACCCTTACCGTTGCCGGGACCGACCCGGACAACTGGCCACGCCCCAGCCTCGACTACCTCTTCGAGGTATGCGACGTGACCGGCTCCGACTACCGGGTCAACTGCCGCGCCTCCGCCTGGCAGACCCAGACGTCGTTCACCGTCCCCGCATCCTGGGGACTCACCCGCGGCGGAACATACGCCTGGTACGCCTACGTGGGTGACGGCGCAGCAGCCAGCGTCCGACCCAATCCGGCAGTGTTCACGTTCCCGAACCGCGACCCCATCCTCGACGCGGTCTGGCCGCCGAACGGCTACACCTTCCCGACGCTGAGCCCAATGCTGTTCGCATCCGGCCACGACACGGACGGCTGGCCGAACCTCGGCATCGACTACAAGTTCGAGGTCTGCGAAACCGACGGCACCGACAGCCGCAAGAACTGCCGCACGTCGGGCGCGACGACCTCGTCGTCGTTCGTCGTGCCACGCGACTGGAACCTGAAATGGGCCACCACCTACGCCTGGTATGCGATCGTCGGTGACCTCGGCGGTGGCACAGGCACAACGGCTCGCCCGATGTTCTTCACGACACAGGTGCCCCAGCCGGCCGTCACCACGCACCTGGCGTCGGGAACAGACGGCCACGAGTTCAATGTGCAGGTCGGCAACTACACCACGGGCGCCAGCGACGCCTCGGTCGCCGCCGTGGGCCCGGAGCTGACAGTCCAGCGCACCTACAACTCCCTCGACCCGCGCACGGACGGTGTCTTCGGCGAAGGCTGGACGTCGCGCTGGGACATGCGCGCGCTCCCGGACAACGACGGCTCCGGCAACGTGGTCGTCGTCCTCGCCAACGGCCAGCAAGTCCGGTTCGGCCGCAACACCGACGGGAGCTACGCGGCCCCCAGCGCCGGGTTCGCCACATTCACGGCCGCTTCCGGAGGCGGCTGGATTCATGCCGACAAGTCCGGCACACGGCAGAACTTCGCTGGGGACGGCAAACTGACGAGCGTTGCCGACATCGCCGGACGGACGCAGGCCCTGACCTACGGTCCCGACGGAAAGCTCTCCCGCGCCACCGACACCGCCTCTGGCCGGTACCTGGAATTCGCGTGGACGGGCTCCCACGTCACGAAGGTGACCACGAGCCCTGTCACAGGGGCCGCAGGACTCGAGTGGACCTACGTCTACGACGGCGACCGCCTGGTCTCGGCATGCCCGCCACCGACTGCGCCAGGCCCGCAGACTGCCTGCAGCAAGTACGAGTACGCGACCGGTTCGCAGTACCGCGGCGTGGTCGTCGACACCAACCCGCGCTCGTACTGGCGTCTCGGCGACGCTGCCGGACCGACCGCGGCCAGTGCCTCGGTTGTCCAAGGAGGCAAGGACAACGGGACGTACAAGAACGTGACGGCCAACGCGCAGGCAGCCTTGGCGAGCGCCGCCGACGGCTCGGCGCACTTCAACGGCACGAACTCCTACGTCGACCTGCCCAAGGACCTCGTCCGATCCAACCCGTACTTCACCGTCGAACTGTGGTTCCGCACCACCGCGGGCGGCACGCTGTTCAGCTACAGCCAGAAGCCCGTCGAGCAGCAGACAGGCAGCACGGGCGGCGTCCCGGTCCTCTACGTCGGATCCGACGGCAAGCTCCGGGGACAGTACTGGAACGGCCAGTTCAGCCCTATCACCAGCAGCGGCAGCGTCAACGACGGGCAATGGCACCACACCGTCCTCGCCGGGCAGGGTGACACCGAGACGCTCTATCTGGACGGCAGCCCGGTTGGCAGCCTCGCCGGGCAGATCAGCAACCTCGACGAATACAACACCATCGGCGCCGGCGGTTCCCACGACGCATGGCCGGCCCGCTGGGAGAACGATCCTCAGGGCTACTTCGACGGCGACATCGACGAAGTGGCGCTGTACGACCGTCCGCTGGGCGCGACCACGGTCACCGAGCACTATGCGGCCCGCCGCGCGGCCGCACAGGCCTCCAAGGTCACGCTGCCTTCGGGACGCGCACACGCCGAGATCGCCTACGACACAAGCTCGGGCCGAGTCACCCAGGTGACCGACGCCAACGCGGGGGTCTGGAAGCTGTCGGCACCGGCGTACGAGGGCTCTTCTGCCCCCTATTCCGCAGCCGTCGCCGCCGCGAGCCCCAAGGGCTACTGGCGGCTCGGCGAGCGCCAGGGCACCGTCGGCGCGAATGCGATTGCCGGAGGCCCTTCGCTCGCTTACTCGGATGTACGGCTCGGCAACTCCGGGGTCTTCGCGGCCGGTGACGACACCGCGGCCAAGTTCAACGGACGAAGCTCCATCGCGCAGCTCCCGCAGGACGCCTTCGCGACCCCGGACAAGCGCCTCTCCCTCGAACTATGGTTCCAGGCCGAGAGTGCAGGCGTGATTGCCGGCATGTCCCAAAAGCCTTTCGCCGAGGACGCCAACCCGGCGACGCCGCTGATCTACGTCGGCACGGACGGAAAGCTGCGCGGCCAATCCTGGTCGGGATCGGCGCAGACCATCACGTCTCCCCAAGCCGTCAACGACGGTCTCTGGCACCACGTGGTCCTGAGCGTCGAAGGCGACGGCAAAGCGCAGACCCTGTACCTGGACGGCAAGCCTCTCGGGAGCATCCAGTCGACATGGGTCGTCGTGGATCCCTACATCGTGTTCGGCGCCGGCTTGACCGACTCGTACACCTGGCCCGCAGCCACCGGACCACGCATGTACTTCCAGGGCGGCATCGACGAAATCGCCTTCTACGATAAGCCGTTGGAGGCAGCCACGGTCGCAGAGCACTACACGGCTCGCTCCCGTCTGCTCGCCAGCACGGCTCCCGCTTACCGCGCCGCGGTCGCCGGCAGCGGTCCGTGGTCCTACTGGCGGCTGAACGAAGCAAACGGCGGCCAGGCGGTCTCGCAGCAGGCCGCACGAGCCAACTGGGGCGAGGGCTCGGCCCATGACACCACAGACGACGTGGGCGTCATGCGGTGGGACGGAGCAGCCCGTTTCAACGGAACAAATTCCTACGTCGAGCTCACACCGGACCTGGTGCACGGCGCCGCACGCGTGTCCGTGGAGATGTGGTTCAAGACGTCGAACCCCGGCGTGCTGTTCTCCTACCAGTCCGAAGGAATGGACGAAACGGCACACACGGACTGGACCCCGGCGCTGTACGTCGACACCGACGGCAAGCTGCGCGGCCGCTTCTACACCAGCACGCCGATGGGGCAGATCGTCTCCCCCGACACCGTCACCGACGACGAGTGGCATCACGTGGCGCTGACCAGCGACGGACGCTGGCACAACATGTTCCTCGACGGGGCCCTGGTCGGAACACAGGAAGGCAGCACCTTCCACGAACGCAGCGTGCGCAACTTCATCGGCGCCGGCTGGACCCAAGGCTGGGAGAAGGCACCGGCAGGGAATGGCTACTTCGACGGCCTGATCGACGAGGTCGCGGTTTACCAGAAGTCCCTCGACCCGGCCACCGTCGCCAGCCACGCGGACATCGGCCCGCTCAGCGTGTCGCAGTACCGGCAGCGGGTCGAGGACGCCGGCCCCGTCGGGTACTGGGCGATGTCACCGATGACCTACGGCATCGCCCGCAACCTCGTCGCGCCTCCGACGACCGATGTCGCCGGCATCTGGGACGTCCAGTACGGGGTTCAGGGCGCGTTCGGCGCGGACGGCGACCGCGCCATGGGCTTCAACGGGACGAGCTCCCACCTGCGACTCCCGGCCGGACAGCTTCCGACCGACCACGCTTTCTCCTTCGAGACCTGGTTCCGTACCGACGCTCCGGGCGTCGTCGCCGGATACTCCACCACCGAATTCCCCTACGGGAACGCGACCACCCCCGCGACACCCATGCTCTACGTCGGCACCGACGGACACCTGCGCGGCGAAGCATGGCACGGTACCCCCGAGCCGATCACCTCTCCCGACTCCGTCATGGACAACCAGTGGCATCACGCCGCCTTGGTCGTCGACCCCACTACCGGCAAGCAAACCCTGTACGTCGATGGCATTGCGGTCGGCACCAAGGACTTCACCACGCTCACCGTCGATCCCTACCTGACCCTCGGCGCCGGCACCGTCAACAACGTCGGCTGGCCGGCCGCACCGAGCGATGTCAAGGGATTCTTCCGCGGCTCTATCGACGAAGCAGCCCTCTACCGCGAGGCGCTCGATGCCGAGGAAGTAAACGCCCACTACGCGGCCGGCACCGCACAGACCAACTCCCGACTGGCCCAGACTGTGACCGTCACTGATCCGGTCGGCAAGACCGTGAAGCGGACGTTCGACGCGTTGCGCGGTCGTGTCCTCAGTACCACGGACGCCAGCGGGGGAACCACCGCTTACAGCTACGACGCCGGCGGGTCCCGGCACACCGTGACCGACGCCAACGGCAACGTCACCATCAGCGGGCACGACGCTCGCGGGAACGAGGTCTCGCGCACCACATGCCGGTCCAGCAACTCCTGCTGGACGGGGTACCAGGAGTACTTCCACAACCCGGACAACGAACTCGATCCTCGCAACGGCCAGATGACGGCCACACGCGATCCGCGGTCGGTGGACGCCCGGGACAACACCTACCGCACGCAGTACACCTACACGACCAGCGGGCAGTCGGACACGGTCATCAACCCCGACGGAACCCGCACCACGCGGACGTACACGAGCGCGTCGACGGCCGCGGAAGGCGGCGGGGTCACGCCCGCCGGCCTGCTGGATTCCGTCGTGGAACCCGGTGACCGACGCACCTCCTACCGCTATTACCCCAACGGGGACATGGCCACGGTCACTGTGCCGTCAGGCCTCACGACCCGCTACACCTACGACGGCATCGGACGGATCCTCACCGAGACGGCCATCTCGGACGCCGTCCCGAGCGGGGCCACCACCACCTACACCTATGACCCGATGTCGCACGCGACGACCGCGACCGGTCCCGGCGTACGCAACGAGATCACAAACGTCGTGCACACCGGCCGAACCACGCGCACATTCGACGCCGACGGACGCCTCCTCACCGAAACGGCCGCAGACGTGACCGGCGGCGACATTGCACGGACAACCACCAATGTCTGGGACAACAAGGGGCTCCTTGCATCCGTCACCGACCCCGAAGGCAACGTCACAGCCTATGGCTACGACGCCTTCGGCCGACAGGAACGCGTGACCAACGCCGAGGGCGACACCACCGTCCAGACGTACACGCCAACCGGCCAACTCGCCACGACCACCCTGCTGAACTGGAAGGACGACCCCTGGGGGGCGGCCCCGCGCGACCTCATGCTCGAGTCGCGGGCCTACGACCCGGCGGGACGGCTGGCATCCGTCACCGACTCGCTCGGCGGAATCACCGAGTACCAGTACTACGACGACGACACCCTCGCCCGGACCATCGCGCGCTATGTGCAGAACGGTGCCGGTGCGAAGCACGACATCGTGCTGGCACGCAACTGGTACGACGGAGCAGGCAACGTCGTCCGCACCACGACCGGCGGCGGCACGACGACCGTGGACATCACACGTGACGCCATGGGCCGCATACAAGAGCAGATCCTCGACCCCGGCGGCCTGCACCGGGTGACCTCCTTCCAATACAACGCCGCCGGAGACATCACCAAAACCCTCCGCACCGGGCCGGACATCGCCCTCCCCGAGATCGTCGACGTTGAATACGACGCCGCCGGACGCGCGGTCAAGCAAACCGTCCGCAACGCCGACGGCACCGGACGCGCCGACGGAGACCTCGTCAGCACACGCACCTACGACCAACGCGGACTCGTCACCAGCGCAACCGGGCCGAACGGCAACGCAGCTGCGGACGTCACCCCTTACCGCATCAGCACGACCTATGACGTCCTCGGACGCCCCGTCACTACGACAGCTCCCGAGGCCATCGTCGCGGTCAACGGCCAGATGCCGACGCTGACCCGTCCCTCCGTGACGACCGGCTACAACACGTTCGGCGAAGCCCTGCAGTCACGGGACGCCAACGGAAGCGTCACGACCAGCGAGGTCGACCGCCGCGGCCTGGTCACCAGCACCACACTTCCCGCATACACCCCGCCCGGCGGCACCAGCGCGATCACACCGGTCAGCAGCCAGGCCTACGACAAACTTGGCCGGCCGATCAGTGCCACCGACCCGCTGGGCCGAACCACGACTGCGAAGTATGGCCAGCTTGGAACGTTGCTGGAAAGCACCGCTCCTGGACCGGACCTCCCGACCACCAAGTACACGTACACGTCCACCGGCCTGCGGCTGTCCGAAACCGGGCCCACCGGTGCTCGGACCGAGGCCACCTACGACCCGCTGGGACGCCAACTCAGCCTGACCCAGTCCGACCGCTACCCGGTGCCCGACTACTTCGTCACCGACTACGCCTACGACGACGCGTCCAACCTGGTGTGGACAAGTTCGCCGTCCGGCCGGGAGAACTCGACGCAGTACAACCCCGCCGGCGAGCCGATAGCCAGTTGGGACGGGGCAGACTACGCAACGACCCAGGCGTACGACGGACTCGGCCGACCGACCACGACCAGGCTTCCGTCGGGCCGGGCCACGCGCAACGTGTACAGCCCTGCCGGGCGCCTCGACGCCGTTCAGGAACTCGGCCCCGACGGAACCGTCCTGCGTGCGGCGACCAAGGCCTACGACCCGGACGGCAATACCACTCGGGCAGTGACCCCCGGGGGCGGCCAGACGACGTTCGCGTACGACGCCGGAGGACGCCTGAAGACCCAGACCGAGAAGGTCTCCGCCACCGAATCGGTCAGCGTCACGTTCGACTACGACGCCGCCGGCAACCGCACCCGCTTCGTCGACGGCCGTGGCAACGCCACCGTCCACACCTTCAACGCCTGGGGCCTCCCGGAGTCCACCATCGACCCCGCGACCCCGACCCACCCCAACGTCGCCGACCGCACATGGACAAGCGTGTACGACGCCGCGGGACAGGCAGTGGCCCAGGTCGCACCCGGGGGCGTGCGCACGGAACTCGCGCTCAACCCGCTTGGCTTGGTCACCGACCAAACCGGCACAGGCGCCGAGGCCGCGACAGCTCCCCGCAACTTCACCTACGACAAGGCCGGACGCATGCTCACGGCCCGCGCGGGGGCCGTCGGCGTAACTCCCAACACCTACACCTACAACGACCGCGGACTGCTGCTGTCGACAGCAGGCCCGAGCGGACAAAGCACGTACGACTGGAACGCCGAAGGCGAACTCATCCAACGCAACGACGCAGCCGGGACCGCCGAATTCTCCTACGACGACCGAGGGCTGCTCGATGAGGCTTACGACCCACTCAGCAACACGTACTTCCGCTACTGGTACAGCCCCGACGGCCAACTCGGGCAAGAAGCCTTCGCTCCAGGCATGACCCAGGCAGCCTTCGACACCGGAGAAACAACAAGCCAGCTGTCTCCGATGTCGATTCCCTACAAGGGGCAGCGCATCCACGAGTACGACGACCTGGGGCGTATGGTCAGCGACACAACCCTCGACACCAACCGCGCACCTCAGATCGCGATGCAGTACGGGTACGACCTCGACGACCGCATGACCAGCAAGACCACCAGCGGAGTCGCAGGCGCGTCGTCTAACACGTACACCTACGACCAATCGGGCCGGCTCACCAGCCACAACGACGGGGCCAGCACGACGAACTACTCCTGGGACGCGGCTGGCAACCGCACCTCCGCCGACGGCGTGACTGCGACGTACGACGCACGCAACCGCCTGACGCAATCGGGCGACACCTCGTACACATACACACCACGAGGCACCCGAGCCACCGTCACCGTGCCCGGAATGACACGGCAGATGCAGTTCGATGCCTTCGAACAACTCATCAACGACGGCGCACAGACGTATGACTACGACGCGCTCGGCCGCGTGTCCAAGCGCGGCACAGCAACAGCCTTCAGCTACGACGGCGTGACCAACAACCTGGTATCCGATGGCACCTCACGATTCGCGCGCACGCCGGACGGCAGCCTTCTCTCCAGCGGAAAGCTCCTTGGCAGTCCCGAAATCGCCATCAGCGACCAGCACGGAGACGTCGTTGGGTCTCTGAACGCCGAGACGGCCGCCGTGACCGGCTCGAAGACCTACGACCCCTTCGGCAAGGTCAAAGCCCAAACCGGCAGCCTGCCCAGCCTCGGCTACCAGGGCGAGTACACCGACCCGGACACCGGCCAGGTCAACATGGCCGCGCGCTGGTATGACCCCGCCGCCGGCGGATTCGACAGCCGCGACACCTGGACCCTCGACCCCAACCCTTCCGGCGCCGCAAATCGCTACGCCTACGGCGAAGGCGACCCGCTGGATGTCACCGACCCGACCGGTCATGGAAAATGCGGCGTCGTCGGAAGCCTCGCCAAGAACAAAGCTGGCAAGGTCGTGGTCAAGGGCGGTGGCCTGCCCGCGCTTGGCGCAGACATCGTCTGCAATAGCGACGACTACATCGAAGCCGGCAAACAAATCAAGTGCCTGTTCACGGGCTGCGAGGTGAGTTACGGCTTCGGTAAGTGGACCGCCCTGAAGCCGCAGATGGCACAGCGTGGCTACGCCGCTGCCCCCCGCCTCGCACAGCACGGCTACGCCCTCCCCAAGTCGAATGGCGGTGGCGGCGGAGGTGGCGGGGGCGGCGGCGGTGGCAAGTGCAAGAGTCGCTGCAACAACAGCCCTCATAAACCGATCAATCCGCCGACCAAAAAGAAGCCGATTCTCCCCATCGTGCCGGTCGTGCCCATAGCGCCGATTTTCGTCCCGAGCGTTGCGGTCCCTGTGGTCGCCAACGGATTGCTCGAGGCCATAACGTCCATCCGAAATGCGCTGGCCCTCATCACGGCTCTGCAGACCTTGGACGATATCTTGGCGAGCCAGCAAGGTGCGCCCTACCAGCCGGTCGAAGTAGACCTGAGCGGGACAGCGCCTACGGCTGGCGAGTCTGTCTTCATGAGCGACGATGCCGCGCAGGATTTCGCAGACCGTATTATTAACGAGATCGGCGGCCCCGGTGGCCCCTCGGTGCGAGACAGTAACGGCAGGCCGGATATTTGCGACGTGGATCAGAAGTCCCGAATCAATTACCGCCCATACCAGTACAATGTGATTCCTGGAGCGTCGGTCCCGGCCGGTGCTTTCGGGATATCCTGCACTGGAGACGGCAAGGGTCACCCTGTGCCGCAAAGGATAATGCCGCCGGGCTTCCCCAACCGAAACCCGCAAGGTGCCAGTCAAATGGCTCGCTGCCACCTCTACGGGAATGCTTTGGGTGGAGACGGGCGGGATCCGTTGAACGTGACAACGTGTACCCAGAACCCCACGAACAACTCTTGGATGAAGACCGTCGAGAAGCGGACCAAGACATGGCTGAACGACGGGAATGGGAAAAAGGCGGTACTCTACGTGGTCACACCCATGTACCTAACCCTTGGGAATGTCGTTCCGGACGCCTACTCGATGAATGTCTGGGAAATCGACCGGCACACCGGAGCCGTGACGCCCTTCTGTAACGTGGTTGTCCCGGAAAAATCTGGTAGCGCCATGCCTCAGGGCGCTTCTGATGACACTGTGAGGAATTATGTCCGATCCAATTGCGGAACTGGTCACGGTTTTGGGCCTTGAGGCCCCGATGGGCCCGGTGCGGGTCTTCGACTGGGATGCCGTTGAGGCTCGGCTGGGGACACGACTTCCGGACGACTACAAGTACCTGGTGTCGTATTACCCGGATTTGGAACTGTGGGAGTTCATTTGGGTGATTCCACCGGAGAGCGACGATCCGGAGGGCACGTACGACCTGGCAGCGAAGCACGCCGCCTTTACTCGGTGGATGGATCAGATCATGGAAGACCCGCACGAGCCCGAGGATTTCCCTTATCCGGTGTACGACGGCGAGTCCGGGATCCTTTGCTGGGGAATGACTCCGAACGGTGATGAGTGTGCCTGGTATGTTTCGGGGAACGACCCCAACGCGTGGGATGCAGTGATCGTCGCGGACAAAGGTGACGAATGGTTTCGGTATCCGGGAGGAATCACGGGAATTGCGCGCGGCCTGAAGTACGATCGCGCGGCCATTACCGTATTTCCGGAAGACTGGCCGGAGGACGATGGCCAGACGATGCTCCCCACCGTGTAGGGAGTTACGAACGCAGCGGCGGCCGGGGCGGCATCACCCCGCGCCCGCTGCGGCGGAAAACCCCCGGACAGCCGGCCCCCACACAAGCACCGGCCACGCCCGCACCCCCGCCTGGCAGGCCCTCGGGAGCGGATAACCGTCGACCGACCGGCGCGGGCAACCTCACCCAAGCCGGGCCGCGCCCCGGCTAGGGAAACCGAAGTGGGGGCGCTGTTGCGCCAGCGTGGCTGGCGGGCGGTGTTCACGGTCGCTGAGCGGGTGGAAGCGTGGGCTGTCCTGGTGAGGGCCGTCGAGCGCGGCTATGGCGACGACGTCTGCGAGTACACCAACGATCTCTACTGCCGGAATTGGCTGTACGAGGCGTGGCTCCTGCTGGACGAGCACGTGGTCCAGCTCTGGACCCCGCGGATCAAAGCTCTGGACGACCGGTACAAGGTCGCGACCATCGACGACGACGGCCAAGCACTCGGTCAGTTCCACAGGCTGCCTGGCCCGGACCTGTGGTGGTGGCGGCGCCACCCGCGCATCCTCACCGGCGACCTCGGACGTTCGCTTCGCACGCCCAGCTCGGTGAGCCGTTCACGCTGTCTCGTCGACAGGCCGCGCCAGGTCGTTGGCTGCCGCTGGCGGTCCAGCCAGTGTCCGATGTCGTGTCCGTGGATGGTGACCCCGGGCGCCAGCTTGCCCAATTCCGCTCCGGCGGCGAGGGTTTCGCGTACGCCTGCGTAGTGGCGTTGCCAGTCGAGCGGCCATGACGGGTTCCAGTCCGGGTCGATCGCCGCCAGGGCGGCGGTGCGTTCGGGGTGGCCGGCCGAGAGCCCGGGGCGGCGTTGGTTGGGCAGCCACTGCCCGATGGGCCGGTCGAGCGCGGTGGCGGTGCGGGGGCGGCCAGGGTGCCATGGTCTGCGAAGTACGCGCGTGCGGCGGGGCCGTCGTCGAAGGCGGCGCCGTGGGGTTCCAGAGCATGCCCAGCCCCGCGAGGCGCTGCACGCGCAAGCCCGTCAGGGTGCCCGCGGTATAGGCGGTGCGCTGGCGGTTGGTCCGGATGCCGAGGGGGTAGCCGGCGACTGTCGGTCGGATCTTGGGCAGGGGTCGGCTTGCGGGCCGCGCCCCGGCAAGGCCGAGGCCGTCGACACCGCGTACTGGAACCTGCGCGCCCGCAACGTCCTGGTCGAACCCCGGCGCGCTCGAGCAGCACCTGAACAACAACGGCCGTGGCGCCGCGGTGGAGATCCACCCGGTCAATCAGGACTTCGTCGTCCCGTCCCGGCGCCGGCACAATCTGCGGGTGCGCCGGCTGCAGGTCCGGTACATTCTGGGACGACGCCCTCGTCGCCAGCAACCAGGCCGCGCTCGCCGATATCTGGGACGACGTCATCGCCGAGCTCGACTCCGACTGGGGCGCCTATACCTACGTCTCCCACCTCGGCCCCGGCGCCTGACCCCCGCCCGCGGTGCCCCCCGGCCCGGCGCCGCCGGACCATGTCGGCCCCACCCCCACCGGTGCCCACCCCCGCGCTGGCGAGCGGGAGCCACGAGGCGGCCATGTCAAGCCCGCCCCGCACCCCACAGCAACTCGTGGCCAGCGAGCTGGGCTGGCGGCGGGCCGGCGGTCTGCGTTGGGGACATCCTCGGGGAACGACGGGGCGAAGGCTGACACACCAGACGCAAATCCCCGCCAACGTGGCGTCAGTTCTCCGCGTTCGTTGTTCGTTTGAGTGCGTGTCGGCAGACCGTCCCGTCTGTCCGGCCGGTGACGAGGAGGGTGCCGTCTGGGGAGAACGCGGCCCCGCACGGTGGTGAGTATGCGGCCGGGTAGGAGGGGCCGCTGACGATCTGGTGGTCGTGCCCGTGTGTGGAGAGATCCCACAGCCGTACGTGAGATCGGTCGATGGTGGCGAGCCGTCCGCCGCCGGGTGAGAAGGCCAGGCGTCGCACTTCCTTGGCCTGCCTGGCGAGTTGGCCGGTCTGCTGGTGAGTTGCCAGGTCCCAGAATCGTATGGTCCCGTCCCGGGTGGCAGTCGCGAACTGGGTGCCGTCGTGAGAGAACGCCATGTGGTAGCCCTCGAGTTGGCCGGTCTGCTCGTGGTTGACGGGGTCCCACAGCCGTATCGTCTTGTCCTTGCCTGCGGTCGCGAGGAGGCTGCCGTCCGGGGAGAACGCCGCGGCGAGGACCGCGCCTGTATGCGCGTCCAGTTGGGCGATTCGCCAGGGAGACGTCGGAGTCCACAGTGCTACCGATCCGTCCCGGCCGCCGGTGGCGATAAGGGCCGCGTCCGGCGAGATTGCCATCGCGGACACTGGCCCGGGGGCCTTGAAGAAGCGGATTCCGCGGCGGGTCGCGTAGTCCCACAGCCGTACAGTGTTGTCTTCGCCGGTGGTGGCGATCACGGTGCCTGCGAACGAGGGCACCATCGCCCACATGACCCCGGTGTGCTTGGTGAGCAGAGGTGCCAAGGGGCTGGGCACGGAGTCGAGTGCCGCGTAGAAGGCACGTTCGGCCGTGCTCCGCGTCCGGGGTGAGGGCGCGGGCCGGATCGGCCCCCTAGCCGACATCCCCACCGCCCCATACCCGATGGTTGCGGCGATCAGGGTGCCGTCGGGCGAGAACGCCAGCGCCCGCCGGTCCCCGGTCTGTACGTGCGTGCTCAGAGACGGCAAAGGAACGTGACCGACCTCGCGCAGATCCGCGTAGAAGGCTCGTTGTCCCATGGTCATCTGGGCGTGCGGATCAGCATCTGCCGGGTCCCCTCCCCGGTCTCCCGGGGCATCCCCGACGGCATACTCGCTGTCGTGCGGCGCCATGCTTCCCCCCAAGGAACGCACTGAACCGAAGCTGGACCAGGTTAAAGGCGCAGCGGAGGCAGCGCGAGCGTTGCGCTGCCGAATCCGATGCTGGCCGGTTCCGCATCTGGAAGAAGCCGGCAGCGAGACCGACACCAGGCTGTGGGCGTCGAAACTGAGCCGTTTTGCCGGGCTGGCCGGGGATCTGGCGTGCAGCGGCGGCGAGGGCGGCCAGAGGCGTGGCGGTCGAACGGGCTGGTCTTCCACCTTCGTCACGGATTCGGAGACGATGCGCTGGTACTCGAACGTGCATTCCCTGGGTGTCGGCTGCCTGGCACAGTCGTGGCACCGACAGCGGCATGGCCGGGAGAGGTTTTGAAAGCGCTCGGGCACGACGACCCGCGCCGGGTTGGGCCGTTCGAGTTGGTCGGCCTGCTCGGAGCCGGCGGTATGGGAAGGGTGTACCTGGGGCGGTCGCCTCGGGGCCGGGCGGTGGCGGTGAAAGTGCTGCGCACCGACCTGTTGACAGGCGGCGACTCCGACGTGCGTCGCCGGTTCGCCCGGGAGGTCGCCGCGGGCCGCGCGGTGGACAGCCGGTTCACCGCGCCGGTGGTCGACGCCGACATCGAGGCGGCCGTTCCGTGGCTGGCGACCGCGTATGTTCCGGGGCTGCCCCTCGCCGACGCCGTGGCGCGTTTCGGCGCCCTGCCCGAACCTACGCTGATCTGTCTCGCGGCGGGTCTGGCCGCGGGAATCGCGGACGTCCACCGGGCAGGGTTGGTCCATCGGGACCTCAAGCCGTCGAACGTCCTGCTCGCGGTCGACGGCCCTCGCATCATCGACTTCGGCATCGTCCGCAGCCACGGGGCGAGCCGTCTCACGGGCACGGACCACACGGTCGGCACCTACGCCTTCATGTCGCCCGAGCAGTTCGAACGTGCCGACGTCGGCCCGGAGAGCGACGTTTTCTCGCTCGGGGCGGTCTTGGCCTACGCGGCCACCGGCCACGCCCCGTTCTCCGGGGACCAACTTCCGGTGCTGTGGCGCAGCATCACCCACCACGAGCCTGACCTTGCCGGTACACCAGCCGCATTGCTGGCCATCGTGACGAGATGCTTGGCCAAGGACCCGGCCGCCCGCCCGGACACCGCCTGGCTGCGCTCCACGCTGTCCGACCTGGCCACGAACGCAGGGTGCCGCAGCGGCCAGGACTGGTTGCCGTCGCCACTGGCTCACGCCCTCCTGGAGATCGCCGACCGGGCCCTCGCCGCCGACGGACCGGGTTCCGCGGCCGACGACACGACGAGGACTGCCCGCCCGTCCAAGGCCAGGCGAGCCGCACGCCCCGTCGCCGCGGAACCCCCAACGCCCGCCTCGCCAAAGACCCCGGTGCCCGGTGCCCGGTGACAGCAGCCTCCGGAACGTTGCGCCACACAACCCCCGGCACAACGCAGCCCGCGACCCCAGCCCCAGGAGCCGACGCGTCATGCGGCCGGCCCTTGCCGGTGCTGTCCTGTTGGCTGCCCTCGCCTGGGGCGGCACCACCCTCTACGACCGCCTGAGGACGGACGAGGAAGCGGGCCCTGGGAGCGGGCAGGAGACCCCCTCCGGGGATCCTCCGGCCGCGGCGGCTGGTTCCGTGCCCGGCACCACCACCACGCCGCCGCTGCCGTCGTCGCCGGCCGGTTCCGTGACAGGCACGGTCACCTCTCGTATCGCCTTGGTCGTCTTCCCTGCGCCGGAGATGAAAGGGCGCACCGTTGTTTCAGCCGACCACGGCACCCACGTGACGGTGGAGTGCTACATCGCCGGACAGGTGCAGTACCGCAACGGCACGCCTGACTCCACCTGGCTGCGCGTGACCGTCGCGGGCAAGAAAGGCTACGTGCCCATCGGACAGATCGACACCGGAGGCGACGCCAAGGCTCAAGTCCCCGCCTGCCAGTGACGCCGCGCCAACGAGGTCTCTCCATCAGCAAGGGCGTACGCAACCCCGTTGAACAGCCTGCCGCTGTGGAGCCCACGCCTACGTCCCCACGTCGGCGTGGCGCCCCCCACCGCCACTTCACCGAACTTGGGGATGCCAGCTGTGGCCGTGGCTATTCGGTGTCTTTGGGGTGCCGGGGTGAGGCGTGGACGAGGATGACGGTTTTGGTTTCGGGGCTGACGAGGTAGCGGACGCGTCCGCTGCTGGTGATCTCGTACTCCCATTGCTCCAGCTCGGAGCCTTTCCATGCTTTGGTGGCGTGCCGTCCGCGGAGCTGGTGCTGGCGGTTCCAGTTGTCTCGGGAGAGCGGGTCGGTGCGCAGCGCGTCGAGGCAGCGGTGCGCGTTCGGCAGCGCGCTGCGGCACAGGTCTTCCCAGCCGGTCACCGCGTCGGTCGTCCCGAACACGACGTTCCATCCGTCCAGGGGCGGGACGCTGACCCGGTCGCCTTTCTTCGGGCTCACCCGCCACACACCTCGACGGGGCCCAGGTCGTCTCCGTCGAGGGGCTGCAGCGCCGCGGCGAGCTGTGCCGGGTCGGCGTTGATGCGGGCGGTGGCCAGCCAGGACACGATCGTGCGGTGCACGGCGTCGCGGTGGCCGAGTTCGGCGGCGTCGGAGAGTGCGTCGAGGAGTTCGACGGTGAACGCGCGGACCTCCTCCTCGTCCAGGTGCCGTACCCACGGGAAGACGTCCGGGAGGGCGAGCAGCAGCGACCGGGCGCCGTCGTCCTGCTTCATCAGGGCGAGGAAGAGCCGCGACGCGGTCGTCAGGTTCTCTTCCGTGCGTTCGGCGAGCGCGGCGGTGCACAGGACCATGTCCGGCGCGTCCCGGTGGGTGACCCGCACGCTGCCGAGTTCTTTGGTCTTGGCGGCGACCGCCTTCGGGTTCCGCGACAGATCGGTGAAAGAGACGGACTCCAGCTCGGGCCCCAGGCGCACAGTGCTCATACTCAGACTGTACTCAGATCACAGTATGAGTTCCAGCGGAAACAGGCAGAGAAGCACCTGGGGCCTGGCATTCTTCCCGGATGGGGGCGCGCAGGTGCGTGCCGTTGACGCTTGTGAGAGGTGGGCCCAGTGGCCAAGCGGGGCAGGGACCATTGGAGCGAGAGGTACTGTGACCGGCGGTTTCACCCGTCGTATCTGACGGGTGGGCCCTACTACTGGTTCTTCTGCCGGGTTGAGCCCAGCCATGTCGGAGACTGCGACTGCGAGGCAGCCCATGAGGCAGCACGCGAAGCTGCAGGCGGCACAGCGGACTGAGCGAATCTCGCGCATTCCTTCTCGCCTATCGCCATTCCAAGCCGGCTTCGGTGAGCCGTTCGAGTTGTTCGGCGGTTACCCGGTGCGGCGGACGTGTCGGAGTATTTCGAAGCAGGTCGCGACCCGGGCGGGGCGGCCGTCGTGGGCGTAGCCGATCCATGTGGGGTAGGTGCCGTCTCCGGGGCCGGACCTGAAGGCGACGATGGTGTGGCCGCCGGGTGTGGTCAGCTGTACCGGGCCCATGCCGCTGGTATCCATGAGGGCCTCGAACAACTCGCTGTCGTCGTGGTCCATGACGTCCAGGTCGATGGTGAGCTCGGAAAGTCCATCGAGGTCGAAGTAGGCCGCGGTACCCGCGTCGACGCCGAACCCGTAGAACTCCTGGTCGCTCAGCCCGCTCAGGTCGAGGTCGCGGGTGAGCGCCATATCCCAACGTGCCACGGGTGTGTCCTCGAACAGGATCATCGAGGCCACGGGGAGGCCCCGCCGGCGCCGGCCGGCGTCGTCGGCCTTGGGTTTCGGTCGCAGGGCCGCTATCAGCACGCGATGGTTACCCACGGGGAGGGTCGCCGTGAAGGGTTTCGCCTCTTCGGGGAAGCAGAGCACGCCGAAGGGGTCCCCGGCGACCAGGCGGCCGGATGACAGGCGCAGCAGGCCGGCGTCGACCAGGTCCACCGTGACCGAGCCCCACGGCCCCTCGAAGGAAGCGCCGTCAACGAAGATCTGGTCGAAGTCCGGGGCAGACAGCGGCACGACACGCTCCAATGGTTCGGTTGACGACCCGATGCAGGCTAGACCGCAGTGGCGACAGCCGCGCGGCCGCCAGGCCGTCGTTGAGGGCGGCGTGGGCGGGGTTCCGGACCATGCCGAGATCTTCGAGGTATGGGATGCGGAAGCGGCGGCGCCACTTCCGCGAGTGCCGAGGGCCCCGTCGGCCCACCCCTCACCGCCCGGACAGCACGGCTGGCGGCGCTGCCCCGCGGACACGAGGGCCTGGCTGCCAGCGACGCCGGCTGCGCCCGGCCAGGGTCGGCACGATGGCCACGGTGACCTCCTCCGAACACGACACAGCACGGCCCGCGGCCGACCTGTCCGTTCTCCCGCCGGCGGCTGCCGAGGTCGTCGACACCACCGACTGGGCCGCGCTGCGCCACGTATTCGGCCCAGCCGTGGACTGCCCGCCCCACGACGGCGAACAGGTCGCCGACATTCCCGACCTGCTGCGCGCCTTCCTCCACCCGGACGCCCGCACCGCCGCACGCGCCCTGGACGCGGTCACCCGGTGCGCCGTGGACGAGGGAGGCGACCTGGCGATCTTCCCGTTCGTCCCGCCGGTCGCCCGTTTCGCTGCCGCGCTGCTGGACGATCCGCGCACGCTGCGCCGCATCCCCCACCCCCAGGGGCCTCCCGGCGCCGACCAGGCGCCGCGCACCGCGCTCCTGGCGCTGCTGGCCGACTTCGCCGCGGAAGCGGCCTGGCATGAACTCCACCCCGGCAACCCCCCACACCCGCCCACGCCCGCCCAGGCCGAGTTCCTCGCGCTGCGCCCGGCCCTGCTCCAGGCGGTGGCTCGCCACCTGAACGCCCCCGAGCCGCACGCGCGAGAGACCGCGGTCCTGGCCGCGGTCATGCTGGGCCGCCATCCGACCGTCAACCGCGACTACCTGGTGTCCCAGGTTCACGGCTTCCTGACCGAGGACGACCACCGCGCCTACGACACCCGCGGCCTGATCCCGGAACCGGTCGACTGGGACGCCGGCGGCTGTACGGACGACCCGCCGTTCTGAGCTCGGGGACCCGAACGCCCCGACTGCCAGGGGGAATCCTCTCGTCGGGGCTCCGCGGCGCCTCGTACGATCCGCGCATGATCATCAAGACGACGTTCACCCATACCTGGAGATCCGGCGCCGCGACGGTATTCGCCGTGTACCGGGTCTGTACGGTTCTTGGTGTAATGGCTGGATCTGAGGAGGCCTCAGATGTCCGAACACCCGAGCGAGCAGGGTGGGTTACCGGTTCCGGTTGAGCCTACCGAGGTGTGGGCCGCGGACGAGTTGGACGCGCAGCTGGTGCGCCGGCTGACGGACCGGGCCCGCGCGGAGGGCCTCGCGCTGAC
>NZ_BAABHS010000071.1:0-18085 GCF_039542225.1 Yinghuangia aomiensis
CCGTCACCACCACGGTGCCGGACTGCATATCGACGCTTGAAAACTACGTCCAACAGCTCACGAATGCTGCCCCGGGGCTGGTGGCCTGGGCTCTTGAGCAACCCCATCCCTGACGTTAAACGGCAAGCTCAGCGCCGGACGCGTGTGCGCGAAGGCCTTGGGGTGTGGGCCCACAGGGCGAGACCGGACGCGACGAGCAGCTGCGCGGTGCGGGGGCTGCCGTGGACCTTCTTGCGGGCGGAACGGGGCAGGTGTTGCGCTTCGTGCCGCGGTGCGACGCGGGCCGTCCACGTGCGGGCGGTGCGGCAGACCGGTTCGAGGGCGCTCGCCTTCGTCGGGGTGGGCCGCTCGGCCAGGTAGTGCGTCATGGTCGTGGTCCGTTCTCCGCGTCGGTCTTGATCGGCATCGGCCGGTGCTCGCCGGTGCTTTCCGGCGCCTTCCGGGTGCCTTCACGATCCGCCGCGGACCCGGGCCGGGTCAGTCGTGCAGGTATCCGAACCGGGGTGGAGAAAAGTGCACCCCCGGCCGGGGGCAGGGGTCCTGTTCCGGGTCCGGAATCCGGCTCTAGCGTGGGGACATGCGCATCAGGAGACGGTTGCGGCCGATTCTGCGGAAGAGCTTTCGGGGGGCGGCCCGGGCCACGGCCTTCCATGTCCTGGGGGTGGGGATCCAGAGCGGACTGCTGCTCGTGGTCGCCCTGCCCTGGCTGTGGTTCGTGCCGGTCTCGACGCCGGGGGTGGCGGCGTCGGCGCTCTACTCGGCGGGCGTGCTGGTGCTGAGCGGTCCCCTGCTGAGCCGGGCGCAGCGGGCCCGGTTCCGCGCCCGCCTCGGCGTGGACCTGCCCGCCCCGGCGGGTTTGGCCGATCGGCCTGGAACGCGCGGCATCGCCGGGTGGCTGCGCTCCGCGGCGGGCCGCCGGCAGTTGCGCTACCACTTGCTGGTCGGCCCGCTGTCCTGGGTCGGCGGCCTGGCGGTGCTCGGGTTGTGGGCTGTGGGCGGCGCGGCGGCGGGCGTCTACTTGTGGTTCTGGACGCTGCCGCTGGGCTGGCGGGTGGACCACCGGGGCTACTCGACGCTGTCCGCGTACACCACCGTCGTCGGCGTTGCGCTGCTGTGTTCGACGGCCTGGCTGGCCAAGGGCCTTGCGCAGCTCGACACGCGTGCCGCGCGGGAGCTGCTCGGGCCGAGCCGCGAGGAGGAGCTGGCCCGCCGCGTGGCGGACCTCGCCGAGAGCCGGGCCGGCGTGGTGGATGCGGCGGATGCGGAACGGCGGCGTATCGAGAGGGATCTGCACGACGGCGCGCAGCAGCGGCTGGTGGCCCTGGCGGTCAACCTCGGGATCGCCAAGGCTACGCTCGGCGACATGCCGGACGACGTCCGCAAGGTCATCGACGACGCGCACGGCGAAGCGAAGGAAGCGATCGCCGAACTGCACAGCCTGGTAAGGGGCTTGCATCCGGCGGTGCTGGAAGATCGCGGGCTCGACGCGGCGCTGTCCGGCATCGCGGCCCGCCTGCCGATACCGGTGCGGGTCGCGGTGGAACTGTCGGATTTTCGTCCCGCGCCGACGCTCGAAGCGGTCGCGTACTTCGTGGTCTCCGAGGCGCTGACGAACGTGGTCAAGCACGCGCAGGCGACCCGGGCGGAGGTGGCGGTCGGGCGGATCGGGGAGACTCTGCGTGTGGTCGTCTCGGACGACGGCGTGGGCGGTGCCGACTTGGCTGCCGTCACGGGCGGCACCGGTCTGGCCGGGCTGGCCAAGCGCGTGGCGTCCGTGGACGGCACGCTGTCCTGCCGAAGCCCGGTCGGGGGCCCGACCGTCGTCACCGTGGAGTTGCCGTGCGCGCTGTGATCGCCGAAGACTCGGTCCTGCTGCGGATCGGCGTGGTCAAGGTCCTGGAGATGGCGGGCTTCCAGGTCTGCGCGGAACTGGCGGACGCCGAGGGACTGCTCGCGGCGGTGGAGGAACACCGTCCGGAATTGGCGGTGGTCGACGTCCGCATGCCGCCGGGTTTCACCGACGAGGGCGTGCGGGCCGCGCTGGTGATCCGGCAGCAGTTCCCGGACACCGCCGTCCTGCTGCTGTCGCAGTACGTGGAGGAGCGGTACGCGGCCGACCTGCTCGCCGCCCACACCACGGGCGTCGGCTACCTGCTCAAGCAACGGGTCGCCGATGTCGAGGAGTTCGCTGCCGCGGCGCGCCGGGTGGCGGCCGGCGGCACGGCCCTCGACCCGCAGGTCGTCGCGCAACTCCTCGTCCGCCGCCACAGCGACCCCCTCGACCGCCTGACGCCGCGGGAACGCGAGGTCCTGGAACTGATGGCCGGCGGTCGTTCGAACTCCGGCATCGCCGCCGAACTCGTGCTGAGCGAAAGCGCGGTCGCCAAGCACATCAACAGCATCTTCACCAAGTTGGATCTGCCGCGGGCGGACGCGGACCACCGCCGGGTGCTGGCCGTGCTGCGGTTCCTGGGAGTCGCCGGGGCGTAGGCGACGGGCTCACCGGCAACCAATCGGAGGCGGAGCCGCGTTTCTGCGGTCCATGCTGAGCGCATGCTGCTGCTGGTGGATCTCGACAACACCCTCGTCGACCGCGACCGGGCTTTCCGCGACGCGGTTGCCGCGTTCCTTGCCGAGCATGCGTTGCCGGACGGCGATCTCGCGTGGGCCGCGGGGGTCGACGCGGGCGGCTCGACTCCGCGTCCGGACGTGGCCGCGGCGCTGTCCGCGCGGTACGGCGACGTGGTGCCGGAGGCGGCGATCCGGGGGCTGGTCGACGGCGGTGCCGCCGGCCGCGTCGTGCCGGCGGACGCCGCCCGCGATGCCCTGTCGGCCGCCCGCGAGCGCGGTTGGACGTGTGTGATCGTCACCAACGGCCGTACCGTGCAGCAGGAGACGAAGATTCGCCGGACTGGACTCGATCGCCTGGTGGACGGCTGGGTGGTGTCGGAGGCCGTCGGCGCGGCCAAGCCGGACCCCGAGATCTTCCGGGCGGCGGCGGCCCTCGTCGGGGCTTCTCCGGTCGAGCCGACGTGGGTCGTGGGCGATTCGCCGCAGGCCGACATCGCGGGCGCGTACGCGTTCGGCGCACTGAGCGTCTGGATCGCCAACGGCCGTGTGTGGACGGAAGCTTCGTACCGTCCCACCCACACCGCGCCCGATGTGGCCGCGGCGATCCGCCACGTCCTCCGGCCGGGTGCGCAAGGGTAGGGAATTCCCCGTCGCGATCTGTCCGATTTGCCGGTGTACTGGGGATTCGGCCGATCGGGGGGTGATGTCATGGGGACCCAGGGGTTGCAGCGGGCTTGGCGGCGGCGGATGGCCGTGGCGGTGCTGACGGTTCCGGTTGCCGTGGCGATGGCCGGGGGTGCGGCGTGGCTGCGTGCGGAGACGAGCGTCGGCGGGTGGGCGCTGCTGTTCTGGGTGCCGATCCTGGGGATCCTGCTGGGGACGAGCATGATGCCGAGGCGCACCCTTGTCGCGTTCGCGACGTTCTTCACGGCGTTCGTCGCCGTCGCGGCCGCCGACCGGGCGGTGGAGCACCACGTGTTCCAGGGGCGGGCGGAGGCGACGTCGTGCCTGGTCCGCGACGTCGACAGGCGTGTGGAGTACTCGACGTCCACGGACGCCAACGGCACCACGACCTCGCACACCAACGTGTACTACGACTACGACCTCGCCTGTGACGGCGGCCGCCCCACGTCGATGACCTTGGGCCACCGCCCGGCCGGCCGGGGCGAGCGGCTGGACGTCGCCTTCGACCCCGAGGGGCGGTTGACGCCGCGGCCGGTCGACGACGTCACGGACGGCGGGACGGCGTTGTGGGTGTCGCTGTCCTGCCTGGGGGCGACAGTGGTGCTGCGCGGCGCGGACGTGTTCGCGGACCGTCGCCGCTGGTGACGGCGAAGCGGCGCGGCATCGTCGTGACGATGCCGCGCCGTCCGATGCGCTTTGCGGAAAGGTGTTCTGCGAAGCGGCCCCGGCCGACGCGGAGGTGTCGGCCGGGGCCGTGCTCGACCGGTCAGCGCGCGCCGCGGACCAGGCGGCCCGGGCGGGCGCCGGTGTCCTGGCCGTTGCGGCGGGTGATCTCGCCGGCCACGACGGTGGCGGTGTAGCCCGTCGCGTCCTGCAGCATTCGGCCGCCGCCGGCCGGGAGGTCGCGGACCATGCGGGGGCGGTGCAGGGTCAGGTTGTCGAGGTCGATGACGTTGAGGTCGGCGCGCTTGCCGACTTCGAGCGTGCCGCGGTCGCCGAGGCCGTAGAGGGCCGCGGTGTCGGCGGTCTGCTTCTTGACGACGAACTCCAGCGGGAGCTGCTCGCCGCGGTGGCGGTCGCGGGCCCAGTGGGTGAGCAGGTAGGTCGGCTGGGAGGCGTCGCAGATCATCGCGCAGTGCGCGCCGCCGTCGGCCAGGCCGAAGACGCTGGCCGGGTGGGTCAGCATCTCGCGGATCGCCTCGTGGTCGCCGCCCGCGTAGTTGAACAGCGGGACGGTGAGCATGGCCTTCCCGCCGTCCTCCAGCATCAGGTCGTACACGGTCTCCAGGACGTCCTGGCCGCGGTCCGCCGCGATCGCCGTCACCGTGCGGTCGGGCGTCGGCTCGTAGTCCGGCACCGCGGCCATCGGGTAGGTCATGCCGACCAGGCGCTGGAGGGCCATGTTGACCGAGTCGCCGGGGATCGTCGCATCGGACGGCTCGTCGGTCTCCGCGAGGACCGCCGCGCGGACCTCCGGCTTGGCGAGTTCCGCGGCGAACGCGGCGTCGGTCAGCTCGCCGGCCGCGCGGCGGGCCTCCAGGGCGAGGAACGTCGGCCGCTTGCTGAAGTGGTTGCGGGTGGTGAAGCCGGTGAGCATGCCGAACGGCCGGCCCGCGACCTGCGGGTACAGCGGAATCCCGGCCTCCAGCGCCTTCTTCGACTCCTCCATCAGCTCGCGCCACAGCTCGGGCGCGGACATGACCTGGAGGAGCGCGAACGAGACCGGCATGCCGATCTCCTCGGCGAGGCGCTTCATCCACGCGACCTCGGCCGGCGGCGCGACGATGTCCTCGCCCGACGAGCCGGTCGGCGCGAGTTCGAAGACGGCGCGGCCGCCCGCGGCCATCGCGCGGCCCAGGCCGAAGAGTTCGTCCTCCGCGGCGAAGGTGCCCGGCACGGGCTCGCCGCCCATCGCGCGGTGCGCGACGGTGCGCGAGGTCGAGAAGCCGAGCGCGCCCGCCTCGATCGCCTCCTTGACGATGACCGCCATGGCCTCGATGTCCTCGGCCGTGGCGGGCTCGTTGCGGGCCCCGCGCTCGCCCATCGCGTAGGCGCGGACCGGGCCGTGCGCGACCTGCACGCCGATGTCGGCGGAGAAGTGGCGCTGTTCGAGGACGTCCAGGTACTCGGGGAAGGTCTCCCAGCCCCAGGTCATGCCCTCGGCGAGTGCCGTGCCGGGGATGTCCTCGACGCCTTCCATGAGGCGGATCAGCCACGCCTCGCTGCCCGGGCGGACCGGGGCGAAGCCGACGCCGCAGTTGCCGGCCACGATGGTGGTGACGCCGTGCGAGGTCGACGGGTCGAGCAGCTCGTCCCACGTCGCCTGGCCGTCGTAGTGGGCGTGGATGTCGACGAAGCCGGGCGTGACGATCTGCCCCGCCGCGTCGATGGTCTCCGCCGCCGTGCCGGGCAGCCCGGGCTCGCCCGGCTCGTGCCGGTGCAGCGCCGCGATGAGGCCGTCCTTGACGCCGATGTCGCCGGTGAACCGGTCGGCACCCGTGCCGTCCACGATCACCGCATCGACGATCTTGAGGTCGTAGTCCTGGCCGCCCGTGCTTCCCATGTGCAAACCCCTTCCCGCGCGCGGGATATGAGCAGGCATCAGGCCGTGCTCGCTGCCCGGAAGGTACGTCTTCGCATTGTGCGAGTCAATATTCGCACTATGCAAAAAGATCGTCGCGGGGTACCGTCGCGGTCGTGACCCGACCCTCTCCGCAGACCGAACGCCTGGTCGCCATCGTGGACGCCATCGCCGAGCGCCCCGAGGACGGGCTGACGCTGTCCGAAGTGGCCCGGCACCTCGCGGTCACGCCCGCGACCTGCCATCCCATGCTGGTCAGCCTCACCGGCCTCGGCTGGCTGGTGCGCCACCCGGTGCGGCGCACCTACCGGCTCGGCCCGGCGCTGGTCACCGTAGGACGCGCCGCGTCCCGAGGACTGGGCGTCGTCGACCTCGCCCGCCCCGGCATGGAACGCCTGCGCGACGACCTCGGCCTCGGCTGCATCGCGCTGACCCCCGGCGAAGCGCACGTGACGGTGGCCGAAGTGGTGCGCGGCGAGTCCGCCAGCGAACCGCGGGTCCGGGTCGGCGACCAGATCCCCATCGCCCCGCCGCTCGGCGTCGGCTACGTCGGCTGGGCCGACCCGCCCACCCTGCGGCGCTGGCTCGACGCGGTCACCGGCGACCCCGCGCAGCGCGCCCGCCACGAAGCCGCCGTGCAGGCGTCCCGGGCGCGCGGCTACGCCGTCGAACTCGCCACCGCCGTCGACACCGAACTCGGCCGCACGCTGGCCGCGTTGGACGAGCAACTCGACGTCGGCGGCCCGGCCGCCGCACGGCTGCGCACGCTCATGGAGGAAATCGCCGCCGAACTCGGCGAGACCGGCCAGGACCCGGTCGTCGACCTGGACCCCGCCCACGAATACCGCCTCGGCCGTATCGGCGCGGGTGTCCTGGACCCGGCCGGCGACGTCGCCCTGGTTCTGGTGCTGCACGGCTTCCCGACGCGCGTCCCGGGCGCGCGGGTCGCGGAGATCGGGGAGCGGCTCGCGGCGGTCGCCCGCGAGGTGTCGGCCAAGCTCGCGCCCTGACCGCACCCATGTGGCGCAGGTCACAAGGGTGTTGCTGACAACCGCAGACGGCTCCGATTCCGTTCAAGAGGTGTGCGGTACTGGAGACGATCTCGGCAAGCGGAACTCGACGAGGATTTCCGCGAGTGGGCCACGGCCCGGCAGGCGCATCTGCGCCGGTCGGCCTATCTGCTCTGCCGCGACTGGCACTTGGCCGAAGACCTGACGCAGACCACGCTGGCGAAGCTGTACTCGGTCTGGCACCGGGTCCGCGACAGCGAGAAGCGTGAGGCGTACGCGCGCCGCACGCTGTACCGCAGCTTCATCGACGAGACCCGGCGCGGCTACCGGCGCGAGTACGTGGCCGACCAGATGCCCGACGTCGCCGCACCGGCACCCGACAGCGATCTGCGCATGGCGCTGCTCGACGCCGTCGGGCACCTGCCGCCGCGGGCCCGTGCGGTGGTCGTACTGCGCTTCTGGGAGGACCAGAGCGTCGAAGCGACCGCCGCCGCGCTCGGCTGCACGGCGGGCACCGTCAAAAGCCAGACCTCGCGCGGCCTCGCGGCGCTGCGCCAACGCCTCGGAGCCGACGACGAATTCGCGGAACTGCTGGCGGCCTACAGCGGACCCGGCCGACGGACCGGGGGCACCACGACACGGACGGGAGGCGCTCGGTGACGGGCCACGGAAACGGCGACCGGGCGCAGGAAGACCTGCTGCGCCGGGCGCTCACGAACGCGATGGACGGGGCCACCGGGCCGGAACCCGGAATGCCCGACCTGCTGGGACCCGCGATGGCCGAGGGCACCCGGATCCGCCGACGGCGGCGCGCCACGCTGCTTGTCGCGCTGTCCACGGCGGCGGTGCTGGTCGGGGGCGGGCTCACCGGAGGGTTTGTGTATCTCGGGCAGGACTCCGGGAAGACGGACCGGGTGCCCGTTGGCGGGCAGCCCCCCGGGCGGCCGTCCGGCGAGGCACTGGCCGCCCTGCTAGAGAGCTATTTCGCCCCCAAGGGATGGTCGGTGAACCCCGCGCCGATGGAGGTGCGGACCGATGCCCAAGGCGGCAAGACCGTCAAGGTCCTGGTGCGGGACGCCGAACGGCGCACCGGCGTCCTGGAGCTTTCGGTGGCGCGGATGAGGCAGCCGTTGGACCCCGGCCAGAGTCTCTCGACGGAATGCGGGATGCTCCGGAAGCTGGACCCGGCAGGGCCGGAGTCGGGCGCGCACGTGCCTACGCTCTGCGAGTTCGTCGCCACAAAGGACGAACGGACGTCGGCGTGGGACCTGATGCTGAAACGCACGTCGGATGCGGATCCGGCACGCTACGGCACGGTCCGGGTCGGGCCGAGCGCGGAGATCGTCCGGGTCTGGATGCTCGCCGACCGCCAGTCCGCGTCCCCGTCTCCGAACTCGCTGTACGCCGAAAGTGCGGCGCTGACGCGGATCAGCGCCGACAAGGACCTCACCGACGTCATCAACGCCATCCCCGACACCCCGGTGACCCCCATGGACGGCGACAAACCCTCGAAGCATCCGTCCGCCGCGACGACCTGACCTGATCCGCGGCCGTTCCCGGTCCGCCCTCCGCTTTCCCTTTTCGTCCGGCCGCCATCCCGCCGCCGGGTGCACTTTCCCTGCCTTCGACAGCAAGGTTGATGATGATTCGTCCTCATTCGGCATACGGTGTTTCCGCCGCGGCGCTGGCCGCGCTGCTGGTGCTCGCCGGGTGCTCTTCGGGCTCCGACGACAAGAAATCCGCCGATCCGGCCGCGTCGGTCGGCTCCGCGTCCGGTGGCGGATCGGGTCCGGCAGCCGCCGAACAGGCCGGCGCGGACGGCAGACTCGCGATCCCCGCAGGCGCTGACGACGAGACCAAGAAGCAGTACATGGTCACCAACGCCGTGGCCGAGTGCATGAAGAAGGCCGGGTTCGCGTACGTCCCGTTCGTGCTCACGCCGACTTCGGCGAACCGCGACGACAACGACCGCGACTACGCCTCCGCCCGCAAGATCCGCGAGAAGTACGGCTTCGGAGCCTTCGCCCCCGACGTCTATCCCAACGACCCGCAGGCGCCCGGCTCGAAGACCGCGGTGGCCGAGGACCCGAACACGGCGGCCTTCCAGGCCCTGCCCCAAGACCGCAAGGACGCCTGGAACGCGGCGATGATGGGCAGCACCGATCCGGCGAAGATGAAGCAGGCGATGGCGGACGGCGGAGGCTGCCTGGGTGCGGCGCAGACCAAGGTCTACGGCGACAAGGGCAAGTCCAAGGCCGATGCCGAAGCGGCGTCGGAAGCCGCCCGGCGCAACCGGCTCAACCTCAACGGCGACCCGGAACTCTCCCGACTCGCCCAAGGGTTCGCGTCCTGCCTGCGCGGCAAGGGCTACCCGGTGGAGACCACGGCGGTGACCGAGATCCGCAACGCCGAGCGGTTCGTGTGGATGGGCAAGGCCGCGCAGCTGAACCAGAACCGCCCGCAGCCCGCGGATGTGGACCAACCGGCAAGGCCGCAGAGCGGTCCGACGCTCGACCCCGCGACCGCCCGCACCATGCTCACCCAGGAAATCCAGGCGGCCTTGGCCGACTTGGACTGCGGCCGCGACTTCCGCGCCGCCTACTACCCGAAGCTCGACAAGGCGCCCGGTGCCGAGGGGGCCGGGTGAACAAGCCGCGCCGTACGCTCGCGCTGATCCTCGGTGCCGTCGTCGTGGTGGGCGCCGGGGGCTGGTACGCGGGACAGCAGGTGCAGTCGCCGGCCGAGGCCGCGGCCGCCCACCAGGCGCCGCCCGCTTCGCTGATCACCGTCCCGGTCGAGTCCCGCGTCCTGACGAACAGCGTGGTCACCCACGGCACGATCTCCTTCGAATCCCCGATGCCCGTCAACCTGTCCGGCGCGGTCGGCACGGCCGCGCCCGGCGGCGGTACGGGCGACGCCGGGGGCGGCCCGCAGCGCGTCACCCGGGCGCCCGGCGCGGGCGCCTCGGTCGCCGAAGGCACGGTGTTCATGGAGGTGTCCGGGCGCCCGGTGTTCGTGCTGCGCGGTGCCGTGCCGATGTACCGGACGCTCGGCCCCGGCACCAAGGGCGCCGACGTCAAGCAGCTCAACGAGGCCCTCAAGCGCGTCGGCTTCGACCCGGGCACCAGCGGGGAGTCGTTCACGAACGGCACCGCGACGGCACTCAAGAACTGGTACCGGGCGCGCGGTTACGACGCCAAGGAGCCGGGGACGGAGGACCGGCACCGGCTCGCGACGCTGGAACAGGCGGTGCAGGCCGCCACGGATGCGCTGACGCAGGCGCGGAGTGCGCAGCGGACGCCGTCCGCCGGCTCGCCGGGATCGACACCGAGCGGCGGCACCGGCAGTACCGGTGGTGACGGCGGGAAGAGCGGGGGCGCCGCGGGAAGCACCGGAGGCGCGGGGGGATCGCCGCCGGTGGACGCGGCGTCGTTGCGCCAGCGGGTCGCCAATGCCGAGAAGGCGTTGCAGCTGGCCCAGCAGGATCTGACGGACTTCAAGGCCACCTACGGGACTTCGTTGCCCGTCGGCGAGCTGGTGTTCGTCGCGTCGTTGCCGGTGCGGGTCGACCAGGTCAACGTCCGTCCCGGCGACACTCCGTCGGGCCCGGTCGCGACCGTGACCGGGACGGGCGTGCGCATCCAGGCGACCGTGCCGGGGGTGGACGCGCAACTGCTCAAGCCGGGCATGGCCGTCGTCCTGGAGGACGAAGCGGGCGGCTCGCGGCACACCGGCAAGGTCGAGGCGCTCGGCGCGGGAGCGGAGACCCCGGCTCCCGGGGCCGGGCAGAACGGCCAGAGCGGCCAGAACGGCCAGAACGGCCAGAACGGCGACTCCGCGAGTGGTTCCGGCGGCGCCGGGTCGGCGCCCGGAGGAGACGCGGCGGGAGCGCCCGGCGCGCCCGTGCCGGTGCGGATCGCGCCGGACGACACCTCCGCGCTGAGCACGCGGGCCGGGACATCGCTGCGCGTGACCGTCGAAGTCGGTTCGACGGGCACCCCGGTGCTCGCCGTTCCGGTGGCCTCCGTCTACACCGGCGCCGACGGCCAGGCCCGCGTCAAGGTGCAGCGCGGCAACGGCAAGGCCGACACCGTCGCGGTGGCGCTCGGTCTTTCGGCGTCCGGCTTCGTCGCGGTGAACCCGGCGGCGGGACAGCAGTTGGCGGCGGGGGACCGCGTTGTGGTGGGGGAGAAGTGAGGGACGGAACGGCCGGGCGCGGCGGACGCGGGGACGGACCGGGCCACGGGGACCACGCGGCGACTCGGACGGGCCGAGGCCCCGGACGCGACCGCGGGGATCGCGCGACCGACGGGCTCGACGCAGGCCGCGCCACCGCAAGTTCCGCCACGGAGAAGGAAGTCGGTCCCCGGGTACCGCCCTTGCTGCCGGCCGAATCGCCGTTCGCGGTGCGGCACCCGGCGAACGACGTGGCCGTCCCTGCGCCGCCGACGGCCGGTGACGCGGATCGCCTGGCCCGGCCGTCGCCCCGGAGCCTGCCGGACGAAGCCGCCGCTCGTCCTCCGCTCATCGAATTCGCCTCCGTCAGCCGCGTGTTCGACGCCGATCCGCCCGTGTACGCGCTGCGGGACGTGTCGTTGACCGTGCCGCGCGGTGCCTACACCGCGGTGACCGGGCCGTCCGGGTCCGGCAAGTCGACGCTGCTGGGGCTGCTCGGGTTGCTCGACCGGCCCACGTCCGGCTCGTACCGGCTCGACGGGCGCGAGACGGCCGCCCTCCCGGAGCGCGAACGCGCCGCGCTGCGGGCCGGGGCGATCGGGTTCGTGTTCCAGGCGTTCCACCTGCTGCCGTACCGCACCACCGAGGAGAACGTCATGCTCGCCGAGGTCTACCGCCCCCGCGGCGCCCCCGCCCTGCCGCGCCGCGGACGGCGGGACCGCGCCCGCGAGGCGCTGGACCGCGTCGGGCTAGGCCACCGCACCGCATTCCGGCCCGACCGGCTCTCCGGCGGCGAACGGCAGCGCGTCGCCATCGCCCGCGCGCTGCTCGGCGGCCCGGACCTGCTGCTGTGCGACGAACCGACCGGCAACCTGGACGGCGAGAACACCGGCGTCGTCCTCGACCTGCTCGACGACCTCCACCGCCAAGGCCTCACGCTGATGGTGATCACCCACGAGGAAACCGTCGCGGCCCGCGCGGACCGCCGGATCCGGATCGCCGACGGCCGCGTCGACGGGACCGTCCGGTGAAGCGGACCGCGGGCGGAACCCGGATCGGCCGCGGCGACCTCGTCGACGAATCCCTCGCCGCGGTACTCGCCCGGCCGTGGCGCGCCGCCCTCACCACCCTCGGCACCGTGCTGGGCATCGCCACGCTGGTCGTCACCGTCGGCATCGCGGCCACCGCCGGAAACCGCATCGTCGGCCGGTTCGACCAACTCACCGCCACCGCCGTCACCATCACCCCCGCCGATGGCGCCGACCAAGTCCCCGGCCTCGGGCCGCTCATCGGCTGGGACGCCCCCGACCGGCTCGCCCGCCTCAACGGCACCGTCGCCGCGGTCGCGCTCGCCGAGGCGGCACCCGGCAGCGTGCCGCAGGTCCGCGCCAACGCGATCCAGGACCCGTCCACGGTCTCCGCCCGCGCGCTCGGCGTGGCCGCCGCCACGGTCGGCCTCCCCGACGCCCTGCGCGGCCGGATCATCGCCGGACGGTTCTACGACGCGGGCAACATCTCCCGGCACGACCGGGTCGCCGTCCTGGGCGAAGAAGCCGCCCGCCAACTCGGCATCACCCGCCTCGACGACGCCCCCGCGGTCTTCGTCGGCAGCGAACCCTTCACGGTCATCGGCATCGTCGGCGACTTCCGCCGCGAACAGGCCTTCGCCGCCGCAGTGATCGTCCCGCCCACGACGGCCGCCGACCGGCTCGGCCTGACCGGCGTCGGCCGCGTCGTCGTCGACACCGAACTCGGCGCCGCCGGGCTCATCGCCCGCCAAGCACCGACCGCCCTCAACCCCGGCCGCACCGCCGAATTCCGCGTCGCCGCGCCACCCGGCCTGGAACGCGCCCGCGGCGCCGTCCAAGACGACGTCAACGGCATGTTCCTGGTCCTCGGCCTGCTGTGCCTGGTCGTGGGCGCGGTCGGGATCGCCAACGTCACCCTCGTCGGCGTCATGCAGCGCATCGGCGAAATCGGCCTGCGCCGCGCCCTCGGCGCCGCCCGCCGCCACATCGCCGCCCAGTTCCTCGTCGAATCCGCCGTCCTCGGCCTCATCGGCGGCATCGTGGGCGCCGCCGCCGGCATGGTCACCGTGGTCGGGGTATGCGTGGCGAAGGACTGGACCCCGGTCCTCGACCTGGGCCTGGTCGTCGCGGCCCCGGCCGCGGGCGTGGCGGTGGGGCTGCTGGCAGGGGCGTACCCGGCCTGGCGCGCGGCCCGGCTGGAACCGTTGGAGGCGCTGCGGGGCGCGTGAGGCGCGTGAGCGGAGGCGGCGGACCAGGCGAGTGAGGTCGGGGCGACCTCCCGACCTCCCGACTGCGCGGCCCACATGCCGGCCGTGGCTGCCCGCAGCGGCGCTGCCGTCGATCCCGGCCCCGGACACACGTCGGGGCGGGTCCCGCGCGGATGCCAGATCGGCCATCCGCGCCGGGGACCCGCCCCGACGCCGTCACTGCCGCGGCGCGGCTGCGGCAAGCTCGGTCCTTCGGATGCTCAGTCCTTGGGATGCTCAGTCCCTGGGATGCTCAGTCCTTCGGGCGCGAGTCCGGCTCCGGATCGTCGCCGCCGCGGAGGTCCTGTTCGGGGTGCTTCAGGTCCTCCTCCCAGCGCTTGAGCATGTCCTCGTGCTCCTGGTTGCTCTTGGACAGCGACGCCAGGAACTCGGGGTCGTCGTCCGGCGCCACGAAGCGCGTCCGGGGCCGCACCGCCGCGTCCTCCCGCGGACGGCCGACCGTGAACCAGCCGAGCGCGCCGAGGACCGGGATGAGCAGGGCGACCATCCACGCAGGCTTCGACAGAGTACGGACCTTGTGCTCATCGGCCGACAGACAATCGATGAACCCGTACAGGTGGACGGCGAACAGCAGAACCAACGGTGCGAGCCGCAGCATCGGAGACGACTCCCTGAGGTGGGCGGTGGTGCACGTCCAGACTACGGGCCCGCACCCGGCTGAGAAGGGCCACGGCCGCCGTCACAACCCCTGGACCTTGCCCGACGCCGACAATCCGTAGACCAGCACGAGCTCGCGCCGCTCGCCCGGGGCCAGCTCCAGGTCGTACCGGACGATGCCCTCCGCATCGGCCTTCCCCGGCGCCGGAGCGCACGCCGCCGCGTCGATCTCCACCTCGACCGCGGACACCTCGGACACCGGGATGCGCTCCCGCAGCACCACCGGCACCGGCGCGCCCGTCCCGGCCAGGTGCGATACGAACACCCGCACCGTGCGGGTCGTGGTGGTCCGCCCGGTCAGCAGCTTGGTGTCGCGCCGCTCGGAGACGTGCCGGACCACCCGGAAGGTGTCCTCGCTCCCGAACGGCAGCCGCACCTCCTCGCCCTGGCCGCTGAACTTCAGCCTCCCGCGCCCCACGAACCCGCTCTCCCGCACCAGATCCACCGGCCCGGCCAGCAACACGTGCCCCGCGTCGTTCGGGAAGTACGCGACCCGGGTCACCAGCGGCGACAGTTCCGGCGCCGCGGCGTACTCGGTCCGCGCCGCCGCGGTGAAACCGGTGAGGTGCACCCGGTGCGGCCGCCCGTCCGACGGCACCGTCACCGGCGTCGGCGCGGCCAGCACCCGGACCTCGCCGCCGTCGTCGACGCCCGGCAGCTCGGCGGCGTTCGACGCGACGGCGCCGACCGTGCTGACGTCCTCCTCGCGCAGGTCGACTTCGACCGTGCGCTTCTCCTCGTCGCTCTTGTCGCGCAGCCGGATGTCGTCGTCGACCAGCGCGGGCGGCTTCGCGGCCAGCGTCGGCCGGGCCGTGGACAGCGACAGCCGCACCCCGTCCCAGTCCTCGCCGGTCCGCTGCCAGACCACGGCGTCCGCAGCGAGGTGCACCGACGTGCCGTCGGCGGCCAGCGTCGCCCGGTAGGCGGGCCGCCACAGCGCACACGGCACCAGATGCACCACCCGCAATTCGACCCGGCCCGCCTGCTCGGCCTCCACGACGACCTCGACCACCGCGCCGACCTCGGACGGCGCTTCCTCGGTCGCGGCCAACGCGCGGCGCGCCTCGGTCAGCCGCGCGGACACCCGCTCGCGTTCGTAGCGCAGCGTCTGGAGGTCCTCGTGGCGCTGCTCCTCCGCGGCGTCCACGGCCTCCAGCCGGCCCGCCCAGTCGATCGTGTCGAAGTGCACGCCCGACGAGCCGCTGTCGGCACCGGCGAACTCGGCCAGCGCCCGGTGCAGTTCGGCACGCGCCTGGCCGGCCACCGCGAGCGCGGACTCGGCCCGGACCTTGCGCCGGTCCAGCTCGTCGACCTCCTGCTCCAGGTCGAACACCCGGGTCCGCAGCGTGGACGCGTCCGCGCCCGGCACCGGCGGCGGCACCGTCGCCGCACGGACCACCCGCGCGTCGACCACCGTCACCCCGGCACCGTCCACGACCTCGGCCCGCAGCGACCGGTCCACCGCCAGCGCGGTCACCGGACCGATCCGCAACCGCTGGGTTCCGGCGGCGAGTTCCACCGTGCCGGAGCGTTCGACCTGGGCGCGGTCCTCCAGACAGGTCACCGCCGTGATGGGCAGCGCGAGCGGCTCCGCGACCGCGTCGTCGTTCCGGTGGTACGTCAGTTCAGCCACGCGGGCACCTCCCCCGATCGGCGCTCCGCCGGACACGGGGCGCGGTCCACTGCTTGCCGAACAACCCTGCCGCCCGGCCGCCTCTGCGGCCGTGCGGTGCTGCCTGCCGCGCGTCCGGTGCGCCACCGGACGCCGCGTCCCCTCCCTGTGCGAGCCGCATCGTCACGCCCTCCGGTTTCCGCCGACGACCGCCTTGCCGGTCGGGATCCGGAGCGTGTAGCCGCCGACCAGCGTGCGGGTGGCCGCGGCGGGTATCCGCAGCCGCCACACCCGGGCGCCGCGCACCAGCCGCCCGTCCCGGAGTTCGGTGTCCGGCGCCCACGCGGGCTCGGCGGCGCGCTCGTCGATCCGCACGTCCTTGTCGTCGCTGACCGGGACACGTTCGAGGACTTCGAGCACGATCTCGCGGCCGAGATGGTTCGCGACGTCGACCTCCACGGTGTGCTCGAGCAGCGTCGTCCCGCCGCGCAACCCCGCCGTGGACTCGCGCATGTGGCTGCGCCGGGCGACCTGGACGCTCTCCACCACGCCCACCCCGACCCGCTGCCGCTCGCCCGGCGCCAGCGTCGGCAGCGGTACCGTCATGAGGAACTCGCCCCCCACGCTCACGTCCGCCGGGCCCGCGAGCAGCGCGTGCGCCGACGCGTTGGTGACGTGCACCGTCCCGAACACCGCCTCGTCGACCGACGGGACGCACACGAACTCGGGCTCCAGCGCCACCTCGACGGTGCACACCGGGACGGTGTGCCAGGTGCCGTCCGACTCGACGTCGGCCGGTGCGGCGACGTCGAAGCGGTAGTCGTACGACCCCGCGGACTCGCGCACCCGCGCCGCGTGCGCGGGCAGCACCAGCCCGGACACCGCCTCGGCCCGGCGCCGGTACTCGTCCGCCACCAGGTTCGCCCGCGCGCCCGGCGCCAACCGGCCGCGCGCCGGATCGTCGGGCCCGGCGAGCGTCAGGCCCGCATAGTCGAGCAGGTCGGCATCCGGGACCGGCGGCCCGGCCGGGACGGGCGCGCTCGGCTCGGGCATCGCGTCGAACATCGGCGCGGCCGCCGCGGGGGCGCCGGCGAAGCTGCGGGCCTCCGCGGCCGGCATGCCGCGCCGCCGGGCGCGCGGCGGGGGCGCGCCGCCCGGTGCCCGCGGCACCGGCATCGGGGCGCTCGGGGCCGGCGGCGGAGTCATCGCCGGGAGCGCCATCGTCGGCATCGGCGAGGCGGACCGGTACCAGACCTGGTCCACGTCGGCTTCCTCGGCGGCGCCGTAGCCGCCCATACCGCCCGGCGCGGCGACGGCCACCGCGTACTCCTCCTCGCGCAGCGCGCGGGCCTGCCGCCGGGTGTCGTAGCCCGTGAACAGCTCGTCCAGCCCGGAGGGCGGCTCCCGCCAGCCGGACGCCGGCGGGACGGCCTGACGGCGGCCGATCCGCAGGGAACGCAGCTCCGGCAGGTCCGTGCGCCGGTCCAGGTCCGCGGTGGACAGCCCGAGGCGGACCCCGGACCAGTCCTCGCCGGTGCGCTGCGCGACGGCCGCGCGCATGACGAGCGAACCGCCGGTCATCGCCGGGTCGAGCCGCAGCTGGTACTGCGGCACCCAGCGGGCGCCCGGCACCTGGTACTCGACGTCGAGCAGCACCTCCCGGGCAGCGGACTCGGCGATGTCCAACGTCAGCACCGCCGCACCGGTGGTCTGCGTCTCGGTGGTGCGCAGGGCCCCCGAGGCCTCGTCGAGCCGGTGCTTGGCGACGGTGACGTCGTGGTCGGCCTGACGGCACTCCGCATCGACCGCCCGGTAGGACTCGTGCAGGCTCGTCAGCCGGGTGTCCACGAAGTCCGCGAGTGCCAGCACCGGCTCGACCGACGCCGGGCGCGGATACGGATCCTCCCGGCGCGGCTTGGCCGGCACCGCGCGCAGCGCCGCCGTGGCGTCGATCTCGGTGCGCAGCCGCACCCGGCGCCCGGCCAGCCGCCGGGCCCGTTCGCGGGATTCGTCCAGGACCCGGCGCAGCCGCGGCAGGTCCCCGGCCGTCACGACCTGGGTCTCGAGGTGCGGCCGGACGTCGGCGACGCGGACGTCGCCGCCCGAGTCGACGACGCTGCCGCGCAGCGACTCGGCGTAGGCGGCCAACGGAATCCCGCCGACCCGGACGCGCAGCTCGCCGGTATGCCCGTCGGGCACGGCGACCCGTGCCCGACGGGTGCAGATGGCCCCTTGCGCGTAGACAACGACCGATTCGAGCCGGGAATCGACCGCCGACCCGGTGGCGGGCTCGACCGCGACATCCATTGCATCCTCCCCGAAGTCCCCGACAGCGTGCGGTGTTCAAAGTATTTGAGGAAGCGGGGGGCGGATGGGTTCCATACCTTTCTTCGTGGGTTGTTTCTGATCATTCGTAAGATCGGGACGCCCGGGGGTCCGGGTATGGCTGGCATGGGTGAGCCGATGTCGTGGCTGAAAGGGATTGGCCGCCCGGTGCC
>NZ_BAABHS010000072.1:0-17387 GCF_039542225.1 Yinghuangia aomiensis
TCTGCGGACCTTGACCGGCTCTGCCACCGAACCCCCTGTCGCCGGTTGGATGTCCATGACATCCAACCGGCACGCAGACCATCACGACCACCGGCCACCCGGTGAACGTTTCCGGTCACAGCACTAGTTGAGAGACCCCGGCTTGGCCAGCCACTCGACCGGCTGCCCCGTCACCGTGGCGATGGTCTCGAAGTCACGGTCGTAGTGAAGCACCGTCAGCCCGGACATCTCCGCGGTCGCGGCCACCAACAGATCCACCACGGACGCCGCCCGGTGCCTGCTGCGCTCGGCAAGCTGGTCCTGCACCGCGCGCACCCGCACCCACACATTGTCGGGCATCGGCACCCAGCCGACGGCTGTCCGGAACTCCTCACACATGTCACGGTAGTCCTCGCGGCCGCGCGCCGTGAACAACACCTCGGCCTCAACCGCCGGGCAGACCGCCACCACGCCGGCAGCAGCCTTGCTCGCCCACTCCTCGACATGCTCGCCGCGTCCGAGCCGCAGATATGCGCTCGTGTCGGCGAGGTATACCACCCCGCTCACCGCTCCGGGTCTTCCGACTCGGCGTCGAACTCCAGCTCGCGTGAACGCGCCATGAGCCGCTCAATCGCCGCCCTGCGCACTTCCTCCGGCGTGTGCCGAAAGATCAGGTCACGCAGGGCGAACTCGACCACGGTGTCGGGGTGCCGCGTCTTGGCCACCGCAGCGGCCCTCGCCAGCAACTCCCGGTCGACCGTGATCGTGATCTGTTCCCGGCCCATCGCAGCCACCTCCTGGTCGGCGGGTGTCGCCACCCGCTCCAGCGTAGCCGTGCGCCCATCCCCTGACGGTGCCATCAATCCCCTCCTCACCCCGGACACACCTCGCGCCCGGCGCCGTGCGCAACGAGCGACCAACGCCTTGGTTACGATCTGACATTCAGTCAGAAAATAGCTCGATTCACCCGCGTGACTCGCACTGGTGTTCGTCGTTGAGCTGAACAGCGGCTCAGGGAGGGCCATCGTCGGGAGGGTGTGGCATGACGGCGGAGAAGTACACGCGCGAGTTGCTGGAGCGGGTCGCGGCCGAGTCCACAAGCGTGGCGGACATGCTGCGGCGCATGGGTGTTCCGGCGCTTGGCGGGACGCACTCGCTGGTCAGCCGGAAGCTCCAGCGTTGGCAGATCCCCACGGACCACTTCGCCAGCCGTCGCCACTTGGAGCACTTGGCCCGGCGATCCGTCGACCCCGACGCGCTCCGCTCGGCCGTCGCCGAGTCCCGCAGCGTGGCCGCAACCGCCCGCATGCTCGGATTCGCCGACCACGGCAGCGCGCACCACCTCGTCCGCCGCTGGATCGCCGAGGCCGGGCTGGACACCGGCCACTTCGTCGGCAAGTCGCACAACAAGGGCCGACGCTCGCCCAAGCGCTTCTCGCCCGATCAGGTTCTGCGCCTCGAACCGGAGCGGATGAAGCGGCTCCCTCCCCGGCGCCTGAGGAACGCCCTGGCAGACCTCGGCCGCCCGTACGAGTGCGCGCTCTGCGGTATCGGCGACGTCTGGAACGGCGGGAAGCTGATCCTCGAAGTCGACCACATCAATGGCGACTGGCGGGACAACCGGCGGGAGAACCTCCGCTACCTGTGCCCGAACTGCCACACGCAAACCGACACATATCGTGGGCGCCGGCGGGCCACTACGCAGCGGTCTACACCGACCGCCGCTTAGTATGTCGGGTGCACCTCACAGGGCTTGGCCCTGGGAGTTTGCACCCCGCGGCCGTGGCGGAATGGCTTACGCAGCAGACTTAGGATCTGTGGTCTTATATGACTTGTGGGTTCGAATCCCACCGGCCGCATCGCACAGCAAGAGCGCCTCCGGAGCCCCGGACGGCGCTCTTCGCGTATCGCGGCCGAGCCCCGTCCGCACCTACGTCACCGTCATCGAGATCGTGTGCCACCCCGTCGCCCCGTCCGGGCCCACGCCGACCTCCTCGTCGGTTTGGACGTAGCCCGTCTTGTCCGTCGCGCGGATGCGGATACGGTGCGGACCCGGTTTGGCGTCCCAGTACCAGACGAACTGGCGCCAGGTGTCGACGGTGTCCTCGGCGGCGAGTTCGGCCTGCTGCCAGGGCTCGTCGTCGATCTGGACTTCCACGGCGGCGATGCCCTTGTGCTGGGCCCAGGCCACGCCCGCGACAGGGATGCGGCCGCGCGGCACCTTGGCCATGTTCCTGGGGGTGTCGATGCGGGACTCGGTTTTGACGGGGCCTTGGGCCGCCCAGCCGCGCGGGACCCAGTACGCGTCGTAGTCGGCGAACGTCGTCGCCTCGATCTCGACGATCCACTTGCACGCCGACACGTAGCCGTACAGCCCCGGCACCACCATCCGCACGGGGAACCCGTGCACGATCGGCAGCGGCTCGCCGTTCATGCCGACCGCCAGCATCGCGTCGCGTCCGTCCATCACCACCGCGGTCGGCGTGCCGATCGTCATGCCGTCCGAGGATCGGGACACGAGCTGGTCGGCGTCCGGGTGGACGCCCGCCTCGCGCAGCAGGTCGGCGAGCGGGATGCCCTGCCACCGCGCGGTGCCGATGTACGGGCCGCCGACGTCGTTGGAGACGCAGCACAGGGTGATGTCCCGCTCGATCGTCGGCCGGGCGGTGAGCTGGGCGAAGTCGATCTCGATCTCTCGGTCGACCTTGCCGTGGATGCGCAACTTCCAGTCCTCGGCGCGGATTTCCGGAACGACGAGGGCTGTGTCGATGCGGTAGAAGTCGCGGTTGGGCGTGATGTGAGTGCTGAGATCGGGGATGCCGAGTTCGGTGCTCGCGGGGGGTTTGGGCGCGGGTGCCGCGGGCGGCGGCAGCACGACGCGGGAGCGGGACTTGCTGACGTCGAACCGTACGTCCTGGAGCCACCGGCCGACCCCGGCGAGCACCACCCCGGCGCCGATCGCCCCGCCGACCAATGTCCGTCGCCGCGGCCCGGTGGCGACGACAGGGACGGTGGGGGTGGCAGCTGCCTCGGATTCACCGTCGGCCGGCGCGGTCTCGGTCCGCCGCCCGAACACCACCCCCGGCCGCGTCAACATCACCAGTGCCACCGCGCCCACGGCTGCTCCCACCAGGGCCGGGACGACGTCTGTGTCTTTCTCCGCGGGCCGTGACAGGGCGGCCGCGACGGTGACGACCCCCAGGATCCCGACCCCGAGCAGCCCGGCCCACAGCCATCGGCGTGCGACCACCCCGATGACCGCGGCGAACACGGCGAGCAGCACGCCGACGCCTATCCGCAGCACCAGCTTGTCGTCGGTGCCGAACTGCCGGATGGCCCATTCCTTGAGGCCGCGCGGTGTCCGGTCGATGACGGATTGGCCGACGGTGACCAGGGGTGCGGCTTCGCGGCGGACGAATGCGGCGGTGAACTCCGCGGCGGCGACCGCGAGGCCGCCCGCCACCAGACCGTTGAGCGCGGCGGCGCCGTGGGTACGCAGCAGGCGCCCTCCGGCCGGAGACATGGGCACGCGGCTCCCCCTCACAGTCGCGGAACGTGGTGCCTCACATCATCGCCGCGCCCGCCGCAAAAAGCCCGGCCCCAAAGACTACGAACCCATGACGTCCCGACCGGGGTGCGCGACGGGGCGGCCGAGCGGACGGCGAGTCACGGCTCGCAGCGGGCCGCCTTTCGCACGGCAGGTAGGGCGGACGCACCGGTGCCGCTGGGTGGAAAACCGAAACGGTCAGCGGCGTCCGCCACAGAGCCGGTCAGCCCATCAGTGCGGCTCGCAAGTCCGCGGTTGGCGGATAGGACGCGCGGCGAGTGGCCTGCCACAGGCGCTCCGCGGCACGGCAAATCCGCTGCGTGGCAAGCCGGGTCGGGCCTGCGGTACTGAACGCCGGAACCGGCGCCGCCGCCCTCCGCTCAGTCGGCCGTACCACCAACCGCCCACCGATGGTGGCGTACCCGCGTGCCGGGTCTGCGTGCCGGGTCTGCGTGCCGGGCCTGCACCCGGCGGTCCGGCAGCGCATCCCCTTCGTGCAGCCCGCCTGATCGCCCCGACCGCCGCCGCACCGCCCCCGGTCGGCCGGTGCCTCCGCCCCGCCGCGAGGTTCCGCGCGGCAAGACCGGCACGGCCGCCAAAGCCACGTCGCGCCGGCCGCCTGCCTACCCAGCCGCCCAGCCGCCCCGGCGGCCCGACGGCCCGACGGCCCGACGGCGCCCGGTGCCGAGGACGCCCCGACGCCCCCTACCTCCGCCCCACCAGCTCCTCCACCACCGGCACGATCGCTCGAAATGCCTTGCCGCGGTGGCTGATGGCGTTCTTCTCGTCCGGGGTCAGTTCGGCGGTGGTGCGGGTGTCGCCGTCGACCTGGAGGATCGGGTCGTAGCCGAAGCCGTTGGTGCCGCGGGGGGCGGTGGTGAGGGAGCCGTTGAGGCGGCCTTCGACGACGCGTTCGGTGCCGTCGGGGAGGGCGAGGGCGGCGGCGCAGGCGAAGTGGGCGGCGCGGTGTTCGGGGGCGATGTCGGAGAGCTGGGCGAGGAGCAGGTCGAGGTTGGCGCGGTCGTCGCCGTGGCGGCCGGCCCAGCGGGCGGAGAAGATGCCGGGCATGCCGTTGAGGGCTTCGACGCAGAGGCCGGAGTCGTCGGCGATGGCGGGCAGGCCGGTGGCCTTGGCGACGGCGTGGGCTTTGAGGAGGGCGTTGGCGGCGAACGTCAGGCCGGTCTCGGGGACGTCGGCGACGTCGGGGAACTCGGTGACGCCGACGAGTTCGACGTCGAGGCCGGCGGCTTTGAGGATCTGCTGGAGTTCGGTGACTTTGTGGGCGTTGCGGGTGGCGAGTACGAGACGGCTCATGTCCGGCAGCCTACGCATCGAGGCGGGGCGGGTAGGTGCCCCGCCCCGCCTCGTCCGCAAACCGGTCGCGGTCCGTCACAGCTGCACAAAAACAGCCGCCTAAGAACAGTCGCGCATGAACAGTCGTACAGAACCAGCCGGGCAAGAACAGCCGCCCCGAAAGCGGCAGCCGACGCCTCAGCTGGTGCACGCGCTCCCGATGGCCTTGGCGCTCGAGCTGAGTAGTCCCAGGACGTCGGGCGACGGCGTTTCCTTGTTGGCGATCTGCCGGCTGAGGGTGTCGACCTGGCCGATCATGTCGTTGATGGCGTTCTTGACGTCCTGCGAGTCGATGTCGCTCGCGGCGTTGGTGAGGGTCTTGCTCATGTGCTGGAGGGCGTCGGAGGCGGCGTCGGGGTCGTTGATGACGTTCTGCAGGCTGCTGACGTCGTTGGCGAGCTGCTGGCCGAGTTTGACGCAGTCGATCGCCTTCTGGGCCTCGGAGCACGCGGTGGCCGTGAACAGGGCGGCGGCGATGGCGACGGCGGCGACGCTCGTACGCACGGCGCGGTGGGCACGGAACATGACGCTCCTTGGTGGGATCCGGTTCGGAAAGTGGGCGGACACGCCTGACTGGTGATCAGAAGGTAGCGGAGCGCAGCCCGAACCGTCCGGTGCGGTGGCGGATTCCGCGCACGGCGGTTGCAGCCTCGTGACACCCGCAACCGCCGCGTTATCCGCAGTCGGGGCGAACTGCCCCGGTTGTCCGGAAGACCCCGAAAGGGAGGACCGGGGGCGTCAGCGGGCGGTTTCCTCCAGCGCGATCTGCTGAAGCAGTGTCAGTTCGGCGCACCCGGCGGCGCCCAGGTCGATGAGCCGGTTGAGCAGGTCGCGGTCGAACGGCTCGCCTTCGGCGGTGCCTTGGACCTCGACGAAGCGGCCGTCGCCGGTGCAGACGATGTTCATGTCGGTTTCCGCGCGGACGTCTTCCTCGTACGGGAGGTCGAGCATCGGCACGCCGTCGATGATGCCGACGCTGACCGCGGCGACGGAGCCGGTGAGCGGTTCGGCCTTGGCCTTGACGAGCTTGTTGCGCTGCGCCCACGCGACGGCGTCGGCGAGGGCCACGTAGGCGCCGGTGATGGCCGCGGTGCGGGTGCCGCCGTCGGCCTGGAGGACGTCGCAGTCGAGCTGGATGGTGGTTTCGCCGAGGGCCTTGTAGTCGACGACGGCGCGCAGCGAGCGGCCGATGAGGCGGGAGATCTCGTGGGTGCGTCCGCCGATGCGGCCCTTGACGGCTTCGCGGTCGCCGCGGGTGTGGGTGGCGCGCGGGAGCATGGCGTACTCGGCGGTGACCCAGCCGAGGCCGCTGCCCTTGCGCCAGCGCGGGACGCCTTCGGTGACGCTGGCCGCGACGAGGACGCGGGTGCGGCCGAATTCGACGAGGACGGAGCCCTCGGCGTGGTCGAGCCATCCGCGGTGGAAGGCGATGGGGCGGAGCTGTTCGGGGGTTCGGCCGTCTGCACGTGACATGGCTTCAGCCTATGCCGCGGGCACGCGGGAACCGTCCGCGAGCCGTCCGGGCGCAACGGTGCGCCCCGCCCCGGGGGTCATCCGCGTCGGCGTCACACTTCGTATACGGCGCCCGGTGCGGCGAGTTCGGCGGGCCCGGAGTAGGCCTTGCGGGCGTCGTCGAGGTTGCGTTCGCCGTCGGTCCACGGCGGGATGTGGGTGAGGACGAGCCGCCGGGTTCCGGCGCGTTCGGCGTGTTCGCCGGCTTCGCGGCCGTTGAGGTGGACGTCGGGGAAGGTGTCGCGGCCGTCGGTGAACGACGCTTCGCACAGCAGCAGGTCGCTGTCGGTGGCCAGGTGGACGAGGGTCTCGCTTTCCGCGGTGTCGCCGGAGTAGACGAGGGAGCGGCCGCCGGCTTCGACGCGGAAGGCGAAGGATTCGACGGGGTGGTTGACGTGTCCGGCGGTGATGCGGAACGGGCCGATCTCGAAGACGCCGGGGTCGATGGTGCGGAAGTCGAAGGCTTCGGTCAGGCCGGGTTCGCCGGGTATGTCGTAGGCGCGGGCGAGCCGGTCGGCGGTGCCGGCGGGTCCCCAGACGGGCATCCGCGGGAGGCGGCCTTCGGGGTGGTAGTTGCGGTAGACGTAGAAGCCGCACAGGTCGAGGCAGTGGTCGGCGTGCAGGTGGGAGAGCACCACGGCGTCGATGTCGGCGAGGTCGGTGTGGTGCTGGACGCTGCCGAGGGCGCCGTTGCCGAGGTCGAGGAGGATGCGGACGCCGTCGGCTTCGACGAGGTAGCACGAGCACGCGGCGTGCGGGCCGGGGTAGCTGCCCGAGCAGCCCGCGACGGTGAGCTTCATACGGTCGCCCCCAGGGCGTCGACGTGGGTGAGTTCCGGCCCGAGGAACCGGCGGCCGATCTCCCGGAACTGGCTGGGGTTGCCGGTGGTGAGGAAGCGGTGCTCGGGTTCGGGGCGGGCGGTGTCGCGCATGAGCCGGTTGGCGGCGAGGACGCGGTAGACGTCCTTGGCCGTTTCCTCGCTGCTGGTGATGAGGGTGACGTTCTCGCCCATCACGTAGCTGAGCACACCGGTCAGGAGCGGGTAGTGCGTGCAGCCGAGGATGAGGGTGTCGACTTCGGCGGCGACGAGCGGTTCGAGGTATTCGTCGGCGGCTTTGAGGAGTTCGTCGCCGCCGGTGACACCGGCTTCGACGAATTCGACGAAGCGCGGGCAGGCCTGGGTGGTGACGGTGATGTGCGGGGCCGCGGCGAACGCGTCCTCGTAGGCCATCGACTGCTTGGTGGCGGCGGTGGAGATGACGCCGACGTTGTTGTTGCGGGTGGCGGCCGCGGCGCGCCGGGTGGCGGGGTGGATCACCTCGATGACGGGCACGTCGTAGCGTTCGCGGGCGTCGCGGAGCATCGCGGAGCTGGCGCTGTTGCAGGCGATGACGAGGGCTTTGACGCCTTGGTCGACGAGCCGGTCGAGGCATTCGAGGGCGTACGCGCGGACCTGGGCGATGGGGCGCGGTCCGTAGGGCTGCCGCGCGGTGTCGCCCAGGTACAGGATCGGCTCGTGCGGAAGCTGGTCGAGGACCGCACGGGCGACGGTCAGGCCGCCGAAAGAACTGTCGAAGATGCCGATGGGTGCGTCGCCGAGGTCTGCCACATACAGGAGGGTACGTTCCGCCCAGGCCGATCTCCGGAGGGCTCACCCTGCTTGTGTTGCGAATCACCACCGGACCGCGCGCGAAGGCCCCCGCCGGTCTGGTTCCGGCGGGGGATGCACGCTATTCGGATGGTGGTACGCCCAAGGCGGCGGCGCGGGCGTCAGGCCCAGAGCTGCCCGTGCAGCCTTTCGATGGCTTCCTCGGTGGTCGCCGCGGTGTAGATGCCGGTGGACAGGTACTTCCAACCGCCGTCGGCGACGACGAAGGCGATGTCGGCGCGCTCGCCGGCCTTGACCGCCTTGCGGGCCACGCCGAGGGCGGCGTGCAGCGCGGCGCCGGTCGACACGCCCGCGAAGATGCCCTCGTGTTCGAGGAGTTCGCGGGTGCGGCGGACGGCGTCGTGGGAGCCGACGGAGAACCGGGTGGTCAGCACGTCGGCGTCGTACAGCTCGGGGATGAAGCCTTCGTCGAGGTTGCGCAGCCCGTAGACGACGTCGTCGTAGCGGGGCTCGGCGGCGACGATCTGCACGCCGGGGACCTTTTCGCGCAGGTACCGGCCGACGCCCATGAGGGTTCCGGTGGTGCCGAGCCCGGCGACGAAGTGGGTGATCGTGGGCAGGTCTTCGAGGAGTTCGGGGCCTGTGGTGGCGTAGTGCGCGCCGGGGTTGGCCGGGTTGCCGTACTGGTAGAGCATGACCCAGTCGGGGTGCTCGGCGGAGAGTTCCTTGGCGACGCGGACGGCGGTGTTGGAGCCGCCGGCGGCCGGCGAGGAGATGATCTCGGCGCCCCACATGCGCAGGAGTTCGCGGCGTTCGTCGGAGGTGTTCTCCGGCATCACGCAGACGATCTTGTAGCCCTTGAGGCGGGCGGCCATGGCGAGGGAGATGCCGGTGTTGCCGCTGGTCGGCTCGAGGATGGTGCAGCCGGGGGTGAGCAGGCCGTCGCGTTCGGCGGCTTCGATCATGTGCAGCGCGGGGCGGTCCTTGACCGACCCGGTGGGGTTGCGGTCCTCCAGCTTCGCCCAGACGCGGACGTCGGGCGACGGCGACAGGCGCGGCAGGCCGACCAGCGGGGTGCGGCCTACCGCGTCGATCAGGGAGTCGTAACGCATGATCAGGCGCCGCCGGCCACGGCGGGGAGGATGGTCACGGTGTCGCCGTCGTCCAGCGCGGAGCCGATCCCGTCGATGAAGCGCACGTCCTCGTCGTTGAGGTAGACGTTGACGAAGCGGCGCAGCTCGCCGCTTTCCTCGATGAGGCGGTTGCGGATGCCGGCGTGCCGGGACTCCAGGTCGTCGATCAGCTCGGTGATCGTCTTCCCGTTGCCCTCGACGGCCTTCGCGCCGCCGGTGTAGTCGCGCAGGATGGTCGGGATGCGGACCTCGATGGCCATGGGGCGCTCCAAGAATGCGGGTTGCGTGCTGCAGGCGGGAGCGCGCTCCCGGGCGTTCCGGGGGCGCGGGGTGCTGGGGGGCGGGACCGGGGACCGGGGCCGCGGACCGGGGGCGGTCCGGGGCGGCGGCGGGGTCAGCCCGCGGGCAGGGCGCGACAGAGCGCGCTGGACAGCCGGCACAGATCGACGTGCAGGCGCGCGACGAGCAGCGTGCCGGGGGCGGTGCCCGGGCCCGTGCTCGTCATGTCCATGCCTGCGTAACGCATATCGTCATGCTAGCCATTCCGCGGGCCGGGCCCCGATGGTCTCTCGCATGTCGGAACGCGGCGTTCCGGCATATGAGATCCCTACGAGGTCCACGGTGGGGCATTCGGGACGAATCAGTATGCGTCGACCACGTTGACGTCTTCTTCGGTGATGACCCCGTCCACGATCCGGTACGAGCGGAACTCGTAGGGGCCGTCGTCGTTGCCGGTCTCGCGGGTGGAGACGAGGACGTAGTGCGCGTTCGGCTCGGACGCGTAGGCGACGTCGGTGCGCGACGGGTAGGCCTCGGTCGCGGTGTGCGAGTGGTAGATCACCACGGGTACCTCGTCGCGGTCGTCCATCTCGCGGTAGAGCGCGAGCAGGTCGCCGGAGTCGAACTCGTAGAACGTGGGCGACCGGGCCGCGTTGAGCATCGGGATGTAGCGCTCGGGGCGGTCGCTGCCTTCCGGCCCGGCGACCACGCCGCAGGCTTCGTCCGGGTGGTCGGCGCGGGCGTGCGCGACGATCGCGTCGCGCAGTTCGGTGGTGATCGTCAGCATGCTCGAAGGTTACGCATACCGGTGGGGGTTTGTGCGGGCAGGGGCGGGCATGGGCCGGCGGGGCCTTCTGCGGCGTTTGCGTCAGGGCAGCAGGGCCTCGACGAGGGATTCCTGGAGCACGCCGAGCCAGTGGTAGACGGCGAGGACGGCCAGGCGCGGGTCGTCGGGGTCGAGGCTCTCGGCGTACAGGTCGAGGTCCTCGGTGACGCCGAGGTTGGTGCCGAGCGCGAGCCGCAGGTCGTTGAGGGCGCCGAGCCAGGCCTGGGCGTGCGGTTCGTCGAGGACGACGCGGGCGCCGGGGCCGGCCGCGGCGATGTCGGCGCGGACCGTGCGGGCGTTGTCGACCTTGCGCAGCCGCAGGTCGTTCTCGGTGTAGCGGCGGAACTCGGCGGACGCGGCGTCGTCGTCGCGGTAGGCGTCGGGCAGCAGCCGGGCGAGGACCGGGTCCTCGGGGGCGGCGGGCGGCGGGGCCTGCTCGGCGCCGTCGAGGCCGCTCCAGTCGAGGCCGTCGAGGCCGAGTTCGCGGGCGAGCGGGTCGGTGGAGGCGGGGCGCCTGTCGTCGGGTTTGGGTTCGACGAGTTCGATCACCTGGCGGCACAGGTCCGCGAGGAGTTCCCCGTGCATCTCGTCGAGGACGATCTCCGGTCGTCCCGCGCGGCCGCGGACGAATTGGCCGGTCATTCGCCGTTCACCGTTCCCCTGTCACCTTGCTGCTGCCACTGTTCCGCTGTCACTTTTTCGGTGTCACTTTTTCGGTGTCACTTTTTCGATGCCACCGTCCCGGTGTCGCCGTTCCGGTGCCACCGCTTGCCGCCGCTCCGCTGCGCGGGTCACTTGTCGTGCTGGAGCGTGGCCCACAGGCCGAAGCCGTGCATGGCGGTGGTGTCGCGCTCCATCTCCTCACGCGTCCCGGACGCGACGACGGCGCGGCCCTTGTTGTGGACGTCGAGCATGAGCTTCTCGGCCTTCTTCTTGGGATAGCCGAAGTAGCTCTGGAACACGTACGTCACGTACGACATGAGGTTGATCGGGTCGTTCCAGACGATGCAGACCCAGGGCGTATCGGCCTGGACGTCTTCGTCCGACTCCGGTTTCTCGACCTCGATGGGCGCGACGCTCATGGGTTCCATGCTCCCATCCGGCGAAGGGTGGGGCGAACCCGGTCCCGGGGTGCGCGCGGGGCTGTCGGGCAGGGTGCGGGGCGGGGTGCGGCAAACCCTCCGGAAAGCCCCGCCCCCATAATCGTCACTCTGACGAGTAGTGGTGCTATCCTCGCTGGCATGAACGCGATGGGCACTCCCGCCGGCGCCGTTGCGGCCGGCACCGCGCTGTTGACCGACCACTACGAACTCACCATGGTCGAGGCCGCGCTGCGCAGCGGCGCCGCACACCGCCGCTCGGTGTTCGAGGTGTTCGGCCGCCGCCTGCCGCACGGCCGGCGGTACGGCGTGGTGGCCGGCATCGGCCGCCTACTCGACGCGATCGAGGCGTTCCGTTTCGACGACGCCACGCTCCGCTACCTGGCCGACCGCAAGGTGGTCGACCGGACGACCCTCGACTGGCTGGCCGACTACCGGTTCGGCGGCGACGTCTACGGCTACCCGGAAGGCGAGTGCTGGTTCCCCGGCTCGCCGATCGTGGTGGTCGAGGGCACATTCGCCGAGGCGGTGCTGCTGGAGACGCTGGTGCTGTCCGTCCTCAACCACGACTGCGCGGTCGCCGCGGCGGCGTCCCGCATGACGTCGGCGGCGGCGGGGCGGCCGTGCATCGAGATGGGATCGCGGCGCACCCACGAGCAGGCCGCGGTCGCGGCGGCGCGCGCGGCGTATGTGGCGGGCTTCGCCAGCACGTCCAACCTGCGCGCGGGCGAGGCGTACGGCATTCCGACGCTCGGGACCAGCGCGCACGCGTTCACGCTGCTGCACGACAACGAACGCGAGGCGTTCGAGGCGCAGATCGCCGCGCTCGGCAAGAACACGACGCTGCTGGTGGACACCTACGACGTGACGTCCGCGGTGGCGACCGCGGTCGAGCTGGCCGGGCCGGAACTCGGCGCGGTGCGGCTGGACTCCGGCGACCTGCTGCTGCTCGCGCACCGGGTGCGGCGGCAGTTGGACGAGTTGGGCGCGGACCGCACGAAGATCGTGGTGACGAGCGACCTGGACGAGTACGCGATCGCGGCGCTGCGGGCGGCCCCGGTGGACGCCTACGGCGTGGGCACGCAGCTGGTCACCGGCAGCGGGCACCCGACGGCGTCCCTGGTCTACAAGCTGGTGGCGCGTGCGGCGACCTCAGATGCGGACGCTCCGCTGGAGTCGGTGGCGAAGCGGTCCCCGGGCAAGCCGAGCCACGGCGGCCGCAAGACCGCGCTCCGGGCCTACGACGCGGACGGCGTCGCCGAGACGGAGGTGCTGCGGACCGGCGGGCGCGGCGAGGTCGGGCCGGAACTGCGGGAGCTGCTCGTGCCGTTGATCATCGGCGGTGAGGTGGTCGGACGCGAGCCGCTGGAGAAGTCCCGCGAACGGCACCTGCGGTCGAGGGCGGAGCTGCCGCTGTCGGCCACGCAGCTGTCCCGGGGCGAGCCGGTGCTGGCGACGGTGTACGAGTAGGGGCCGAGGGGTAGTCGGGGGCTGGTGCGCGGGCGGTCGACGCGCACCGGCCCGGGCAGGTGGGCGGCAAGGCCGAAGACGTCGAGGAGGCGGGTGTCATGACCCGGGCATTGATCGTCGTGGACGTGCAGAACGACTTCTGCGAGGGCGGCAGTCTCGCGGTCGCGGGCGGTGCGGACGTCGCCGCGGCGATCCGCGCGCACGTCGCGGGCAACGCGGCGGAGCAGCCGCCGGACCCGGTGCACGCCGGCGGGGTGCCGGCGTACGCGCACATCGTCGCGACGCGGGACCACCACGTCGACCCGGGCGCGCACTTCGCCGCGGAGCCGGACTACGTGGACACGTGGCCGGTGCACTGCGTGGCGGGGACGCCGGGTGCGGACTTCCATCCGGCGTTCGCGCCCGTGGTCGCGGAGGGCCGTATCGAGGCGGTCTTCGCGAAGGGCGCGCACGCGGCCGCGTACAGCGGCTTCGAGGGCGCCGATGCCGACGGCACCGGCCTGGCCGCGTGGCTGCGCGGCCGCGGTGTGACCGACGTCGACGTGGTCGGCATCGCCACCGACCACTGCGTCCGCGCGACGGCCTTGGACGCGGCCCGCGAGGGTTTCGCGACGCGGGTGCTTCTCGGCCTGACCGCGGGGGTGGCCGCGGACACCACTGCGCGCACGCTGGACGAACTGCGGGCCGCGGGGGTGGACCTGGAGGGCGAGCCGGTCGTCCGGTGAGCACGGGCGGGCCTCACCCCCGCCCCGTCGGCCCCACCGTCACCCGCACGGCGTCTCCGTGCCGCGCCGTGGACTGCACCTCGACCCGCACCCCCACCCCCGGCAGCTTGACCCCTGCCAGCGGGGCCCGCGACGACCAATAGTCCGGGGCCTTGTCGTCGAACACCGGCTGCCCCGGCCTCGGTGCCAGAGCCGTCCGGGCCCCGGGGTCGCCGACCGACACCGGGTCGGTCGTGTCGCCGGGCAGGCCGAATGCCGCGTCGTACATCTGGATCCGGGCCCGTACCGGCGTCCCGGCGGCGAGCAGGGGTGCCGGGTGGGCGTCGACCGGCAGGATCAGGCCTTGGCCCGGGTGGTCGGCGACGTCGTTGTCGGCCGTCCCGGTGTCCCACAGCCACACGAGCACGCCGGGCCCGTACGGGAAATAGTCCGACTCGCCGGCCCCCGCCTGCCCGTCGTAGGGCCCGGTCCGCAAGGCCGCGTCGGTGCCCGTGTACTGGCGGTTCTCCACGATGTACCAGCGCGGTTTGCCGCCCGCCCGTTTCGGCTGCAGCGGGATCAGCACGGCCTGCGGGTCGCCGATCGACTGGAGTGGTGCGACCATCAGCGACGTCGTCGTCCCCGGGTCGGCGACCATCCAGTCGAGCCAGCCGAGCTGGATGCGGTCCCATGCCGACAGCGAGCCGGGTGAACTCCCCACCCCGTCGCGCCCGTTGCTGAGGTATCCGGCGATGCTCATCAGCGACCAGAACGCCACCGGGGAGCCGCTGAGCCCGTCCTTCCGGTCGTACAGGTCGGGCAGGCCGAGGTCGTGTCCGAACTCGTGGGCGATGGTGCCGAGTCCGCCGTTCTCCGACTGGATCGTGTAGTCGCCCGCCCACAGGCCGCTGCGGCCGATCCGGGTGCCGCCGGCGAGGTGTCCGGGCGGGCCGGTGCGGCCGGCGCCGTCGCTGAAGGCGTACCAGCGGTGCGACCAGATCGCGTTGTTGCCCGACGCGCCGCCGCCGGCCGCCTTGTCGACGCCGGCTTTCACGATCTCCAGGTGGTCGAGGTAGCCGTCCGGCTGGTCGAACGTGCCGTTGCCGTCGTGGTCGTCGCGGTCCCACCGGTCGAACTGGCGCAGGTGGTCGTCGATCTGCTTCTCGGACTTCCCCGCGGCGATCTGCCCGTCGTACCAGGTGTCGAGCGCGTCGCGCACCAGCTCCCAGACGTTCGTGCACACCGTGGCGCCGCACGATTCGGAGCCGTAGCGGGCCTCGTTCCACGGCACCCGCACCCAGTCCGCCACCGCGCCTTCGACGCTCATCCGGCCCGACGACTGCGCCCGGTAGTGCGTGGCGAGCGACCCTCCCGCGCTGCCGTCGCCGAGGAACAGGTTCTGGAAGTAGCCGCGGTCGAAGTGCGGCACCCAGATGGTGTCGGTGTCGACCCGGCGGTCGGGCTGCGGGATCTGGTCGTGCCGCGGTCCGGGCACCCCTTGCGGCTGCCCGGACCCGGCGGGATCGAGAGGTCCCGGGTCCCCGCCCCGGTACAGCTTGTCGCCGAATTCCACGAGGATCACGAACACCCGGGCCACCGACGGCGGCCGCAGCTGCACCTTCGGCCCCTGCGGGAGCTGCACCGTGTCGGGGGCGCGGTGCGGGCCCACGCCCGCGCTCTGGGAGGCGGTGACGACGGACGTGACGGCCGCGTCCCGCCGGGTGCGGCGCTGTTCGCTGTACGGCCCCGGCAGATCGTCGCCCGGCGCCTGTCCGGCGGCGGCCGGAGCCACCGACCGGGCCCGCGCGTCCCAATACGCGCGGGTCCCCGCCGGATCGGGGCCGGACGGCCCCGGATCGGCGAGCCCGGGTCCGGCCAGCAGCAGGCACGCGAGCCCGGCGGCCCCGGACGCCGCGGCGGTCCGGCGGACGGCCGACCGGCGCAGGAAGGCGCGGCGCGGCTTGCGGTCCGCGTGCGGGGCGGGCGAGTGGTGATCGGCCATGGCTGCTCCGGGAGTTCGTCGTCGGGTGGGCGGCCCCCGGACCGCGTGGAACTACTCCCCCCGACGGACGCGGCGAACGGCGCGCCGCAGTACCGTGAATCGCAGGGCCGGGCGCGAAGGACCCGGCGGAGGCGGGGAGGTGAGCCGGTCGTGAACCGACTCGACATCACCCATCTGTCGTTCGGAGCGTTGGCCGCGGTCACGGCGACCGCGCTGTTCCTCGTCCTGTCGGGGACGCGTTCCGTGGGCGGGGCGGCCGTGGCAGCGGCGCTGGGGATTGCGCTGGGCACCGCGACGACGGTGTTCGCGGCGCGGCACGGAGCCGCGGGCCGGGCACCGGTTCCGGTGCCGCGGCGGGCGCCGCGGCCGGGCCGCCGCGGGTAGTCCACCCGGCGGCACGGCGGACGGCGAAGGCGAAGTGCGGCGGGCCGGGCGGGATTTCCCGTCCGGCCCGCGGCATGTCGCGCATCGCCCGCTCCTCGGTCATGGGGGCCGTGCGGCGGATCAGATCCGGATCACGGTGGTGTGGGCGGACTTGTCGTGCAGGCACTGCTGCCACGGCTGGTCCCACAGGTGCCACAGGCAGTTGACGACGAAGAACACGAATCCGACGCACGGCACGATCAGCGGCAGCGCGAACACGCCCGCGCGCGTCCAGGCGGGCGAGCCCTGCACGGAGCCCCCGTCGGCGACCCGGACGACCTTGATCTTGGTGGCCATCTTGCCGAGCGTCTGGCCGTTGTTGTTGAGCATGAAGCCCTCGTACAGGAAGTACAGGACGGTCGCGACGGCGCCCGCGGCCGCTTCCTTGCCGAAGTTCACGTTGTCGGTGTCGGTGCCGACGAACGCGAACCCGATGGCGCAGCTGAACGCCAGGTAGACGAGGAAGTCGACGCACCGCGCGAGGAACCGCCGTCCGCTGCCGCCCAGGACGGGTCCGCCTTGGTAGTCGTAGCCGCCGGGCGGGGGCGGCATCTGCCCGTACGGCTGCTGCCCGTACGGCGGCTCCTGCCCGTAGGGCCCCGGCGGCGGCTGCTGCCCGTACGGGGGCTCCCCGCCGGGGGGCTGCTGCCCGTACGGCGGTTCCTGCCCGGGCGGGGGCGGTTCGCTGCTGCTCATGCGATCAGTAAAGCGACAGTTATGACTAATTCCCGGCAATACGCGCACGAGTGGCGAGGCGCGTCACCCGGATGCCGCAGCACCGCCCGGGCCCGGCGGACTGGGCGGACTCGGCGATTTCGGCGGGCCCGGCGGGCTCAGTGGGCTTGGCGGGCTCAGCGGTCCCGTGCCACGAAGGTCTTTGCCGCCCGGTCGTGCCAGGCCTGCCGCCACGGTGCGTCGAGTGCCCCCTGCACCAGGCCGATCGCGCCGATCACCAGCAGTCCGGGCACGCCGAACGTGGCCCAGCGCAGCACCGACCGCCCCAGGGTCGGGGGGCGGTGGGTGTCGAGGTCGACGACGCGGAGCCCGAACAGCCGTTTGCCGAACGAGCGTCCGGTGCGCCAGGTGGGCAGCGTCTCGTAGAGGAACATCGCGGCGAGCACCACGGCGGCGACGACGGCCGCGGCGCGCAGCACCGGGCCGTCGACGAGCCAGATCGTCTCGGTGCGTCCTTCGTAGCGGATGCGCTCCGCGCGGGCGTCGATGTGCCGGCCGACGCCCGGGGCCACCGCGGCGGTCGCGGCAAGGCCGGCCAGCAGTGGGACGACGGAGTCGACGAGGCGGGCGTAGAGGCGTTCCTTGAGCGGCGCCGGTCTGCGTCTCGGTGCGGCGGCGGACGACGCGCGCCGCGGACCGGGGATCTCGGCCGCCGCGCCCGCCCGGCCGCGCCCCCGGGCGGCGGCCCGCGATCCGGGCCGGGCCGGGCGCGCGG
>NZ_BAABHS010000073.1:0-15728 GCF_039542225.1 Yinghuangia aomiensis
CCTCTGGGCACTCATACGCGACCAGCGAACCTTCCACACAGACACTCGCAAGCTCGCTCTCGCAGCGGCATGACGCGATCACACGACGCCGTCCCAGCGACTTGACTTCGTCATTGGGAATCCCTTTTTCACTCGCGGGTGTGGTGGATGCGGGTTATCCACAGGCTTGGGGTCGTCGGTCGGACACGCCGTGCCGGGTGGAGGAAACTGAGCGTGTCGGGGTGAACGCCGGGGGTGATCGCCGGGGGGCCCGATGGCGGAGGGGGCGGGGGAGGGGCGTCCGACGCGAGACCGAGTCCCGAATTGGTGGGAGGAGGGAGGGCCCGACAGGGAGCCCGGTCGGTGTAGCTCGTCCTCCCATATCCGATACTGGTCCCCATGGCATACGGCACCCTCCGCGCCTTCCTCAAAGCCCTGGAGAAGGACGGCGACCTCCGGCGCATTCGCGTCGAGGTGGATCCGCACCTCGAGGTCGGCGAGATCACCGACCGCGTCAACAAAGCCGGCGGCCCCGCGCTGCTCTTCGAGAACGTGCGCGGCAGCTCGATGCCGCTGGCCATGAACGTGTTCGGCACCGACCGCCGCATGCTCAAGGCGCTCGGCCTTTCTTCGTACGCGGAAATCGGCGACAAGATCGGCGGCCTGCTCAAGCCCGAGCTGCCGCAAGGTTTCTCCGGGCTGCGTGAGGCGTTCGGGAAGCTCGGGTCGGTCGCGCACATCCCGCCGAAGAAGGTGTCGAGCGCGCCCTGCCAGGAGATCGTGCTCAAGGGGGACGAGGTCGACCTGGCCGCCATCCCCGCGCTGCACACCTGGCCGGAGGACGGCGGCTCCTTCTACAACCTGGGCCTGACGCACACCAAGGACCCCGACACCGGCGTCCGCAACCTCGGCCTCTACCGGCTCCAACGGCACGACGCGCGCACCATCGGCATGCACTGGCAGATCCACAAGGACTCGCGCAACCACTACCAGGTCGCGGCGAAGCGCGGGGAGCGGCTGCCGGTGGCGATCGCGTTCGGTTGCCCGCCCGCGGTGACCTATGCGGCGACCGCCCCGCTGCCCGGCGACATCGACGAGTACCTCTTCGCGGGCTTCGTGCAGGGCAAGCGGGTGGAGATGGTCGACTGCCAGACCGTGCCGCTCCAGGTCCCCGCCGAGGCGGAGGTCGTCCTGGAGGGCTGGCTGGAGCCCGGCGTGATGCGCGACGAGGGCCCGTTCGGCGACCACACCGGCTTCTACACGCCGATGGAGCCGTTCCCGGCGCTCGCGATCGACTGCGTGACGATGCGCAAGGAGCCGATCCTGCAGTCGATCGTCGTCGGCCGCCCGCCGACCGAGGACGGGCCGCTGGGCAAGGCGACCGAGCGGTTCTTCCTGCCGCTGCTCAAGATCATCGTCCCGGACATCGTGGACTACGACCTGCCCGAGGCGGGCGGCTTCCACAACTGCGCGATCGTCTCGATCGACAAGAAGTACCCCAAGCACGCGCAGAAGGTCATGCACGCGATCTGGGGCGCGCACATGATGTCGCTGACCAAGCTGATCGTCGTCGTCGACGCGGACTGCGACGTGCACGACTACCAGGAAGTCGCCTGGCGGGCGTTCGGGAACGTCGACTACGCGCGCGACCTCTGCGTCGTCGAAGGCCCCGTCGACCACCTCGACCACGCCTCCTACCAGCAGTTCTGGGGCGGCAAGGCGGGCATCGACGCGACGCGCAAGCTGCCCGAGGAGGGCTACACGCGCGACGGCGGCTGGCCGGAAATGGTCGCGTCGGACCCCGCCACGGCCGAGTTGGTCACGCGGCGATGGAAGCAGTACGGATTGTGATCGGACTTGTGAGCGGACCTGTGGGCGGACCAGTGGGCATCGGGATCGGAGACGCCATGGCTTCAGGCAGAGCGGCGGCCGGGGCGGAGCCGTCCCGGCCGCGCACCCGGCGCGCGGACCTCGCGGACCTCGCGGACACCCCGGAGCGCACCCGGTGACTTCCGCAGCTTTCCCCGCACCGTCCGAAGAAGGCCGCACCCGGGCGTTCCTGCGCCTGGTGATGATCGAGCACTCGGTCTTCGCGCTGCCTTTCGCCTACATCGCGGCGCTCACCGCGATGTTCGAGGTCAACGGCCACGTCCACTACTGGGAGCTGTTCCTGGTCACGGTGGCGATGGTCGGCCTGCGCACGTTCGCGATGGCGTGCAACCGCATCATCGACCGCGAGATCGACGCGCGGAACCCGCGCACGGCGACCCGCGAGCTGGTCACCGGCAAGGTCTCGGTGCGCACCGCGTGGGCGGGTGCGCTGGTCGCGCTGTTCTTCTACCTGGTCGCGGCCGCGCTGCTGAATCCGCTGTGCTTCGCGCTGGCGCCGCTCGCCGTGGTGCCGATGGTGGTCTATCCGTACGGCAAGCGCTTCACCGACGTCCCGCACGCCATCCTCGGGCTCGCGCAGGCGATCGGCCCGATCGGCGCGTGGCTCGCGGTCACCGGCTCGTGGTCGTGGGACGCGGTGGTCCTCGGCCTCGCGGTCGGCTCGTGGATCGGTGGCTTCGACCTGATCTTCGGCTGCCAGGACGTGGCCGCCGACCGCGCGCACGGCGTCAAGAGCGTCCCGGCCCGCTGGGGCATCGCGAACGCGCTGTACGCGTCGCGGATCACGCACGTCTTCACCACGCTGCTGTTCATCTGGTTCGGCGTGCTGACCGGCGCCGGGTTCTTCTGGTGGCTTGGCCTGCTGATCGTCATGGCCGCGTTCGTCTACGAGCACTCGCTGGTCAAGCCGGACGACCTGTCCAAGCTGAACCGCGCGTTCTTCACCACCAACGGCTTCATCGGCATCGCGCTGTTCGTCTGCGCGCTGCTCGACTTGGTGGTCCGCGGCCTCCGGCTCTGACCGGACGTCGTCCCGTGGGCCCGTGCGGGCCCACGGGCGGCCCCGCCGCGCGGAGCGGTCAGGCCGCGGCGCCGACGCCCGGGCCCCGGCCCGCGCCGTCGTAGTCGTCGTCCGACCCGCCGGATCCGAAGATCCCGTTCATCACCTTGTCCATGTCGACGGTGTCGTCGTCCTTCGGCGCGGTGACCGTCCCGCCGGAGTCGTGCGTGTACCGGGTGTCCATGGACGCCTCGTTCTTGCCGTCGCCGTCCTCGTCGACGGTGATGCGGACCGGCAGCGGAGTGCCGTGCGCGGGGATGTACAGGGTCTCCGTGATCTTCCCGCCTTCGCCGTCGTCGGAGACGGCCTTCACCGGGATCGTCTCGATGCCGCCGACCGTGGTCGGCGTCCCCAGGCTGTACTCGGGCTCGTCGGGGTAATCGTCGTCGTAGTACCCCTCGTCGTCCTCGTCGGATCCCGTGTCGGATTCCGGGTCGTCCCCGCCGAACGGGCCGCTGCCCCACAACCCGTCGACGGTGCCGAGGCCCCCGCCGAAGCCCTCGGTCGCCTTCTGTTTGAGGTACTTGCCTTCCATGAGCTTCGCGAACTCGCGGAAGTCGCCGTCCGGCTCGTCCCGCTCGGAGTAGCCCGGCGAGGACTCCATGGCGTCGAACAGCACCTCGAAGCTGCCGCGTTCCATCAGCATGTACTGCGAGGACCCCACGCGTAGTTCGTGCACGCGCTTGCCCTTGAGCAGGACTTCCGACTCCTTGTCGCCGGACGCGTTGATCCGCGAGAAGCCGGACAGCGGAATGCCGTACAGGGTGCCGTGGAACTCGGCGCGGACGCTGCGCACATCGCGGTCGGCCTGCGCCACGCGCTTCATCAGGTCTTCGGCGCTGATGCCGGTGTTCGGCGCGCCGGTGTTGCCGACCGGCGCGTCGGCCACGTCGCGGGCCTGCCGGGCCCAGTCGGTCCCGAGTCCGCCGCACGCGGTGGCCAGGAACACCAGCGGTATGAGTGCGGCAGCGCGGCCGATGCGGCGGTGGCGCAACGTTTCCCCCCGGGTGGAATAGTGCTCGGACTCGTGTCCGAATCCGCAGTTGTACCGCCGAACCCCGGTGCCGTCCACCGGGATGTCCGCGGCGGCCCCGGGGTCCGCCGCGGCGCCTACAGCAGACCCATGTCCTTCAGCTCGTCGGACAGTGGCCGCGGACCGGAAGCCGCCGCCTGCCCGCGCGGGTTGCGCGCCTCCCGGGCACGCTCGCCGCGCCCGTCCCGCTCGCGCCGCAGCGCGAAGGCCGCGGCCACGCCGCCCGCGAAGCCGAACACGTGGCCCTGCCAGGAGATCGACGGCGACGACGGGAAGACGCCCCACAGCATCGTCCAGCCGTAGACCGACGTGATGGCGAAGGCGAGCAGGATGTCGAAGATGCGCCGGTCGACGAAGCCGCGGACCAGCAGGTAGCCGAAGTAGCCGAAGACCAGGATGCTCGCGCCGACCGTCGAGGTGCCCGACGGCGAGATCAGCCACACGCCGAGGCCGCCCACCGCGCTCACGGTCAGCGTCACCGCCGCGAAGCGCACGAAGCCGCGGGTGGCGCACAGGAATGCGAGCACCGCCAGCGGCACGGTGTTCCCGATGATGTGGCCGAGACTCGCATGCACGTACGGCGCGGTCAGCACGTCCGGCAGTTCGTCCAGGCGGCGCGGCGTGATGCCGTAGCCGGTCAGCGAGTAGTCGGTCGCGAGGTTGACGATCTCGACGGCCCAGATGACGGCCAGCAGGAGGCCGGTGGTGAGAAGTGCGGTACGCAGGCCCCGGAGCGGGCCGGGCAGGAGCGGGGACACCGAAGCCTCCCTGGACGGCGGACCGCCCCCCGGCGGCCCCTTCGTCCCCCAGTCCAGCGCCCGGGCAGGCCGCGGTCAACAGATTCGGCGGGCCGGGCGCGGATTCCGGGGACTTCCCGCAACCGTACGGAGGGCCGGGCGAGGCCCGGGCGGGGCGCTGGGACAATGGGCCGTATGCAGGAAAACCAGCGCAGGCCGTGGATCGTCGGGGTGTCCGGAGCGTCCGGGACGCCGTACGCGGCCGCGGTGATGCGCGGGCTGCTGGATGCGGGGGAAGCCGTCGACCTGGTGGTCAGCCGCGCGGCGCGGCTGACGATCCTGGACGAGACGGGCATCGCGTTCCGCGACGCGCACTGGCACGACGACCTGGCGGACTGGCTGAAGTCGGACGCCGGTCTCGACCGGGTGGCCTACTGGCCGGCCGGGGACATGGCGGCGGGCCCGTCGAGCGGCTCGTACCCGGCGAAGGGCATGGCGGTGGTGCCGGCCAGCACGGCCTCGGTGGCGGGGATCGCGCTCGGACTGTCGAAGGACTTGGTGCAGCGGAGCGCGGACGTGACGCTCAAGGAGCGGCGGCCGCTCGTCGTGGTGCCGCGGGAAACGCCGCTGACCGGGACGACCCTGCGGCACCTGGTGCGTCTCGACGACGCGGGTGCCGTGGTTCTCCCGGCCAGTCCGGCGTTCTACGCGGGAGCGTCGGAGGTCCAGCGGCTGGTCGACTTCGTGGCCGGCAAGGTGCTGGACGTCCTGGGTGTGCCGCACACCCTGTTCCGGCGGTGGGACGGCACGTTGGGCGGCGCCCGGCGGGCGGAGGCCGCCGCGCCGTGAGGACCGGATCGGGAACCGGGGTGCGGTCCGGTGCGGTCCTCGGCCGGAGCTACGGCCCGCTGTGCCGCGGGCTGTCCGGTGGCGAGCTCGCCGCGCCGCGCCGGTCAGCGGGCGCTGCGGGCGCGGGCGACGAACTTCTTGACGGCCTTCAGGGTCGGGCGCGGGCCGATCGGGCGCGTGCGCTCCGCCTGCTCGTGCAGCTCTTGGATGTGCGCACGGGCCATTTCGAGGGTGTACATGATGGGTCCCTCCCGGTCCGCCAACCGATCGGGTCGGCGGGTGTTGTTGAATCGGAGGTTGATGGCCGCCGGTTGCCTTCGATTCTAAGGGGTGCGATCGTTAGCGTCGAGTGAAACGCAGGCCAGCGCGGCCTCATTCCTGGTGATAACCGTGTGATGTGCATCCCATGACGCTGTGTTTAAGCCGCAGTTCATGGCAGGGGTGGGCAAAGAAGGCAAGATCGACGGAAGCGCCGAAAGTGTGGGAAATCCCCACGCGCGGCACGAGCACGGCAACAGCCGGGCACGAGCAGAGAACGCGGAAACGCGGACTGGCAGAGGAGAACGAGCATGGATGCGGTGGACCGCAAGCTCATCCAGGCGCTGCGGATCAACGGCCGCGCGTCGTACGCCGAGCTGGGCCGGCTGGTCGGCCTGTCCGGCCCCAGCGTGACCGACCGCATCAACCGCCTCGAACAGGCCGGGGTCATCACCGGCTACCGCGCCACCGTCGACCCGGTGACCCTCGGCCTCGGCGTGACCGCGCTCATCGGCCTCCAGCTGTCCGACGCCGCGGACCACGAGGACGTCAGCCGACGGCTGCGCGACGTCGAGGAGATCGAGGACTGCTGGTTCATCTCCGGCGACGACTCCTTCATGCTCAAGGTCCGGGTTCCCGACGTCGCGGGCCTGGAGCAGGTCATCCGGCGGCTGTCCGGCACCCGCGGCGTGGCGCGCACCCGCACCACGGTCGTGCTGTCCACCAAGTGGGAGTACCGCGCCGCCGATCTGCCGGGCGAACCGGAGGCGTAGGCTCGTTCCCCCGGCGCTGCTGTGCACCGGTGGACCCCGGATGGGCACAGTTCGGCAAGGTTCGGCAAGGATCGGCAGGGAGAAGCGAACGATGGACTCGGGTCTGCGCAAGGAGATCGAGGACAAGGTCCTCTCCGGCGAGCGGCTCAGCCGCGAGGACGGCATCGCGCTCTACGCGTGCGACGACCTGGCGTGGCTCGGCGGCCTCGCGCACCACGTGCGGACGCGGAAAAACGGCGACGTCGTGCACTTCAACGTCAACCGGCACCTCAACATGACGAACGTGTGCCAGGCGTCGTGCGCCTACTGCTCGTTCCAGCGCAAGCCGGGCGAGAAGGACGCGTACACGATGCGCATCGAGGACGCCGTGCGGCTGGCGAAGGAGATGGAGCCGGACGGCATCACCGAGCTGCACATCGTCAACGGCCTGCACCCCACGCTGCCGTGGCGGTACTACCCGCGGTCGCTGCGCGAGCTGAAGAAGGTGCTGCCGGACGTCTCGCTGAAGGCGTTCACGGCGACCGAGATCCAGCACTTCGAGACGATCTCCGGCCTCACGGCGTCCGAGATCCTCGACGAGCTCATCGACGCGGGCCTGGAGTCGCTCACCGGCGGCGGCGCGGAGATCTTCGACTGGGAGGTCCGGCAGCACATCGTCGACCACGCCACCCACTGGGAGGACTGGTCGCGCATCCACCGGCTGGCGCACGAGAAGGGCCTCAAGACGCCCGCCACCATGCTGTACGGCCACATCGAGGAGCCCCGGCACCGCGTCGACCACGTGCTGCGCCTGCGCGAACTGCAGGACGAGACCGGCGGTTTCCAGGTCTTCATCCCGCTGCGCTACCAGCACGACTTCCACGACAGCCGGGACGGCATCGTCCGCAACCGGCTCCAGGCCCGCACCGCGATGGCCACCGGCGCCGAGGCGCTCAAGGTGTTCGCGGTGTCCCGGCTGCTGTTCGACAACGTGCCGCACGTCAAGTGCTTCTGGGTCATGCACGGCCTGGCCACCGCGCAGCTCGCGCTGAACCACGGCGCGGACGACTTGGACGGCTCGGTCGTCGAGTACAAGATCACGCACGACGCGGACGGGTTCGGCACGCCGAACAAGATGACCCGCGACGACCTGCTCGAACTCATCCGCGACGCGGGCTTCCGCCCGGTCGAACGGAACACCCGCTACCAGATCGTGCGGGAGTACGAAGGCCCGCAGCCCGGCCGCCGGGACGTCCCGCAGCCGATGAAGTTCTGACCCCCGCCGCAGCCCCGGAGCGACCGCTCCGGGGCTGCGGTGTTTCCCGCTCCCGGGCGGCCCCCTCCGAGCCGCTTTTGCGGGGGTGCTGTACTGGATGTCCGGACGGCCCGGCGCCCCGCGCCCCGCCGCCGGGCCCCGCCATCGATGGCAGACGGAACGGCAGAAGGAACCGACGTGTCCGAATCGCACTCCGCGTCCGACAACCCGACCGAGAACCCGGTGCCGGCCGCGGCCGACCAGCCGGGGGCGCTGGACGCGCGCGACCCGGCCGCCCCGCGCGGCGGCCACCCGGCGCTGCGCTACACGCTGCTGCGCATCGGCTTGTTCGCGGTGGTCTCGGGCCTGGTGTGGGTGCTGGCGCGGTACGGGCTGAAGCTCACCGGCGACGGTGCGGGCATCTTCGTCGTGGGCGTGTCGCTGGCGGTGTCCGGCCTGCTCAGCTACTTCCTGCTGAACAGCCAGCGGGACGCGATGTCGGCGGCCCTGGTGGAGCGCGTCGAGCGCGCGAAGGCCCGGCTGGACGAAGGCGCGTCGGCCGAGGACGAGCTGATTCCGGACATCACCCACGCAACCCGCCCGAAGAACGCAATGTGAGCATCCGGCTGCCATCGGTAATCATTTTGTCGTTTTACTGATGGACTGTTTACACTCCACCTCATGTTCGGCACAGGCGACTCGTATGCGACGCGCACGGCGGTGGGTTTCCCGCTCGTGGCACGTCTGCATGTCGACCTGGGCCGTTGCGCCACCGCACTGTGTAGCGGCGCCGGCGTCAGCTGAACCGGTACGCGCACCACGCAATTACGCGTACCGCTTCCGCACGCCGCCCCGACCGCTTCGCGGGTCAGCCCTGACGACCGGGCCCCGCACCTGACCGGTGGGCGCACACCTCCTCCGCGGTGCCCCCACATGCCACATCAGGGCCTTGAAGCGGTCGCTCCCCCGTCCCGTTCGCCACGGTGCCCGGCACTCGGCCGGCCGCTTCAGGAGCCCTTCTGTGTCTGCAACTGCCGCAGTCCCCAAGAGAACCCTGCCCAAGATCCCCTTCTGGGCGCAGACCTTCATCGGCCTCGCGGTCGGTGTCGCCCTCGGCTTCATCGCCAAGAACACGAACGCCGACTGGCTGACCACCACCCTCGAGCAGGTCGGCGACATCTTCGTCCGCCTGCTCAAGCTGGCCGTCCCGCCGCTGGTGTTCACCGCGGTGCTGATCTCCGTGGTCAACCTGCGCAAGGTCAACAACGCCGCGAAGCTCGCGCTGCGCACGCTGATGTGGTTCCTGATCACGTCGCTGATCGCGGTCACCATCGGCATCGTCCTCGGCCTGCTGACCGACCCGGGCCAGGGCGTGCACCTCCCCGCCGGCCTGGAGAAGAAGCCCGCCACCAACGGCGACTGGCTCGACTTCCTGACCAGCATCGTCCCGACGAACATCGTCGACGCGTTCGGCCCCAAGCCGCAGGTCCTGCAGATCGTCTTCCTCGGCGCGGTCCTCGGCGCGGCGATCCTCTCGGTCGGCAAGAAGGCCGAGCCGCTGATCAACGGCGCGGAGATCGTCCTCGAGGTCGTGCAGAAGGCCCTGTGGTGGGTCATCAAGCTGTCCCCGATCGGCACCGCCGGCCTCATCGGCACCGCCGTCGCCACCTACGGCTGGGACTCGCTGAAGCCGCTCGGCACCTTCACCGCCGACGTCTACATCGGCTGCGCGCTGGTGCTGTTCGTCGTGTACCCGCTGCTGCTCGCGTTCGTGGGGCGCGTCAACCCGCTGAACTTCTTCAAGGGCGCCTGGCCCGCGATCCAGCTCGCGTTCGTCTCCCGCTCCTCGGTCGGCACCATGCCGGTGACCCAGCGCTCCGTCGAGCGCCTCGGCGTCCCCAAGGAGTACGCGTCCTTCGCCGTCCCGTTCGGCGCCACCACCAAGATGGACGGCTGCGCCGCGATCTACCCGTCGCTGGCCGCGATCTTCGTCGCCCAGTACTTCCACATCAGCCTGGACCTGAAGGACTACTTCCTCATCGTCCTGGTCTCGGTCATCGGCTCGGCCGCCACCGCGGGCCTCACCGGCGCGATCGTCATGCTCACGCTGACCCTCGACACCGTCGGCCTCCCCCTCGCCGGCGTCGGCCTGCTCCTCGCCATCGACCCGATCCTCGACATGATGCGCACCGCGACCAACGTGGCCGGCCAAGCGGTCGTCCCGGTCCTCGTGTCGGCCCGCGAGAAGACGCTCGACCTCGACAAGTTCAACAACCCGGCGGACATCGACGCCGCGGACGACACCCCGTCGGACGCCGACGACGCCACCACGAACGTGCCTTCTCAGCCGGACCGTCGGGAGCCGGTCTCCGTCTGACGGGCACACCGCAAGCGGCCCCGTTCCCCTTCGTGTCGTGGGGGAGCGGGGCCGCTTCGTTCACAAGCCGAATCGGCTCCATGCATGGTGCGTCTGGCGCGGGGCGGGGGAGAGAGACACCGCGCTAGCGCGGCCGGTGGCCGTGGCGCCTCTTCGCGGCTACACATGCTCGCCGAGGTCGGCGGCATGTGTTCGGCCAGGCCTGGGATTTGAGAATGACTCCTCACCTAGTGCGGCCGCCCGGCCCGTCCGCGGTTTCCGCCCCGTCGGCCTCGATGTGTTTTTGGTCGAGGCCGACGGAGCGTGGTTGCTGATGCTGCCGAGTTAGCCGACGAATTGGATGTTGGGGGTGTTGAGGTAGTCGGCGAAGCCGTTGGTGGTGATGCGGTGGTAGTTGCTGAATCCGTTTCCGTCGCCGACGCCCATGGTGATTCCGCCGTCGGGTTCCTGGGTGATGATGTCGGCTTTGCCGTCGCCGGTGATGTCGGCGAAGTGCATGCGGCCGCCGTTGAGGTAGTCGGCGAAGCCGTTGGTGGTGATGCGGTGGTAGTTGCTGAATCCGTTGCCGTCGCCGACGCCCAAGGTGACGCCGCCGTCGGCTTCCTGGTTGATGATGTCGGCTTTGCCGTCGCCGGTGATGTCGGCGAAGTGCATGCGGCCGTTGTTCAGATAGTCGGCGAAGCCGTTGCCGGTGATGCGGTGGTAGTTGCTGAACCCGTTTCCGTCGCCGACGCCCAAGGTGACGCCGCCGTCGGCTTCTTGGTTGATGATGTCGGCTTTGCCGTCGCCGGTGATGTCGGCGAAGTGCATGTTGCCGCCGTTGAGGTAGTCGGCGAATCCGTTGCCCGTGATGCGGTGGTAGTTGCTGAACCCGTTCCCGTCGCCGACGCCCATGGTGATTCCACCGTCGGCTTCCTGGACGATGATGTCGGCCTTGCCATCACCGGTGACATCCGCGAAGTGGATGCGGCCTGTGTTGACGTAGTCGGCGAATCCGTTGCCCGTGATGCGGTGGTAGTTGCTGAACCCGTTCCCGTCGCCGACACCCATGGCGATTCCGCCGTCGGGCTCCTGCGTCACGATCTCCGCCCGACCATCACCCGTGATGTCCGACGTACGACGAACCGGCGCGCAGTTTTGGCTGGTGGCGGAGGTTCCGGCCGCGAAGGCCGAGCCGTTGAACGTCGACTGCTGGACGGCGTCGTTGTACTTCTGCTCGTAGTGGAGGTGAGGCCCCGTGCTGTTCCCGGTGCTGCCGACCATGCCGATCTGCTGTCCGGCCGTGACCGTTTCTCCTGCGGCGACCAAGCGGGCGCTCAGGTGCCCGTAGAGGGTCTTCCACCCTCCGCCGTGGTCGATCACGATGTACTCGCCGTAGCTGGTATCGCCAAGTGACTTCGAGATGACGACAGTTCCTCCCGCGCTGGCGAGGACCGGCTGGCCTGCAGTTGTCGAGCCGTGCGTCCAGTCGATGGAAAGTTCGGATGGGGTATGGCCGCTGTAAGTATTTCCCTGCCACGTCTGGTTGCACTGGAATGGCATTTGGAAGTACGACGGTGCAGCCTCAGCCGTCGCGGGGATCAATGCGGTCATTGCTCCGGCTATGCCGATCGCAGCGAGCGTTGCGGCAGCGCGGCGCCGGAAGGCAGCGTAGGTAGGCACACACATCTCCTGAGTTCTGGTCGTGGGAAGCGGAACTGCACCGGCAACTTTGATGCCGGCTCCGACCGTGTGTGGTCGGAGCCGACGCCATGGCACTGGAAGTCGCGCGTTTTGGTGCCGACTTGTTTAGCCGACGAATTGGATGTTGGGGGTGTTGAGGTAGTCGGCGAAGCCGTTGGTGGTGATGCGGTGGTAGTTGCTGAATCCGTTTCCGTCGCCGACGCCCATGGTGATTCCGCCGTCGGGTTCCTGGGTGATGATGTCGGCTTTGCCGTCGCCGGTGATGTCGGCGAAGTGCATGCGGCCGTTGTTCAGATAGTCGGCGAAGCCGTTGGTGGTGATGCGGTGGTAGTTGCTGAATCCGTTTCCGTCGCCGACGCCCAAGGTGACGCCGCCGTCGGCTTCTTGGTTGATGATGTCGGCTTTGCCGTCGCCGGTGATGTCGGCGAAGTGCATGCGGCCGTTGTTCAGATAGTCGGCGAAGCCGTTGGTGGTGATGCGGTGGTAGTTGCTGAATCCGTTTCCGTCGCCGACGCCCAAGGTGACGCCGCCGTCGGCTTCTTGGTTGATCATGTCGGCTTTGCCGTCGCCGGTGATGTCGGCGAAGTGCATGCGGCCGCCGTTGAGGTAGTCGGCGAATCCGTTGCCCGTGATGCGGTGGTAGTTGCTGAACCCGTTCCCGTCGCCGACGCCCATGGTGATTCCACCGTCGGCTTCCTGGACGATGATGTCGGCCTTGCCATCACCGGTGACATCCGCGAAGTGGATGCGGCCTGTGTTGACGTAGTCGGCGAATCCGTTGCCCGTGATGCGGTGGTAGTTGCTGAACCCGTTCCCGTCGCCGACACCCATGGCGATTCCGCCGTCGGGCTCCTGCGTCACGATCTCCGCCCGACCATCACCCGTGATGTCCGACGTACGACGAACCGGCGTAGGTGTGTCGTCGACGACGTTGACGGCTCGGATCGGCGTGAAAGTTCCGTAGCCGGAGAAGTAGGGGTAGGGAATCTCCCGGTGTTTAACACCGGATGGCGAGAATTCATAGCCGTCATAGGAGGTTTGGGCGTCGTTGGTCCAGCCCGCGAAGATGACGACGTGGCCGGAACTTCCGCTGCCGGGGTTGTTCAGCGCGTCACCGGGCTTGAGCTGGGACTTGGATATCGAAATGGCGGCACCTGAGGGAACGAACGAGCCCGTCACGAGGCCAGGGGTCGCCAACCCCCATGCCATGGAGACATATCCGGAACAGTCGCGGCGGTAGCCCTGGTACGTGCCGCCTCCGTCGTACACAAGCCCTTTGTCCACCCAGGACGCGGCGCGCTGCAGCACCTGACTGCGCGTAAGTTGCTCCGCCGTGGCGGTGAGCATGCTGTTCGAGGTCGACTCAATCGACGGGCCCTGCCCGCCGCCGCCCTTGTCCTGGGAGGGCGCCGCGGAAGTGTTCGTCCCGTCCGCAGCGGTGGCTACCTGTGGTTGGACGAGCCATCCGAGGCTGAGGGAACCGGCGAGCATGAGGCCGACGGTTGCGCGCCGAAGAGCATGGGATTTCTGCATGCGAAAGGACTCCGAGTTTGAGAATGAGAGGGCGTGAAGCAGCGGGTCCGAGATGACCGGCGTCTGCAGACAGGAGAGCGGCGTAGGCTACTGCCAGCCCATGGTGTCGTCGTGGGACATGAGCATGGAGGAGACCTCGGCGGTCTCGGAGATGGCGAGGGCGGCGACCGCGGCGGCCTTCGCAGTGCTCGTGCGCTTCATGACAGAGATCTCCTTCGGGACACAGATGTGGTGTGTGTTCCGGATCCGGTCGCCTCCCGCGGTGAGGCTGTTCCCGGGTCCTCGGCTGCTTGTCGCGGCCGGCGAGAACGAGCATGTGCCCACGTCACGGGCGCATCCAGACGATTGCCCTGTCCGGAAGCGGCCCTGTCCTAAGTCGTCCAACCCGGCCGGTTCAGCACAACCAGCGGTCGAACGCCTGCGGCACCAGACCGGCTTTGATATCGATGACGACAAATCCGTCCAGCGGTCCGCCCGCTGCAACGGCTTTTGCACAGAGGCGATGAGCCGCGGCTTCTGCGACGGCGAGGGCCGACGCCTTCAGAAAGAGTCCGAGCACCAGGACACCGTGTGGGTGCGCGTGCACGCTCACGTGTTCGAGGCCGTCCTGGGGAAGGGCCTCTCTCAGCAGCAACTGCGTTGCTCCATTGGGGAGTCCGCAGCCGATGACGTCGTGCAATTGCGCATGGAGGAGATACACCCTTCAAAACTGCGCTGTCATCGAGGCCGTGTACGGCGTTTCGCGTGGCCGCTGTATGTCATGGCCGGAATAGGCCGCACCGGTCGGTGAGCACCCCGACGGGATTCGGGACAACATGGCATGATCGCCAACCGGGCAATTGGTCGATGACAGGGGGGTTCGATGCTTGACGCGCTGGGGCTCGACGGCGTCGCCGAGGCGGTCTACCGGGCGATGCTCACCTGGCCGGACGAAGGTGTCGCAAGGCTGGCAGCAAGGCTCGGTCTGGACGATGCACAGGTGCGGTGCGCGCTTGACACCCTGAGCGAACTCGCTTTGCTGCGACCATCGGTCGACAACGAAGGCCGACTGTACGCGGTCAGTCCCGAGGTCGGCATGGAGGTGATCCTTGCCCGCCAGCAGGCCGAACTCGCCGTGCAGCAGCAGCGGATCGAAGCATCCCGAGCCGCGGCAGCACGGCTGATCGCCGAATGCGCCGACTTGCGTTCCCCCACTAGCGGATCGGGCGTCGAGCAGCTCGTTGGTCTGGACCGGATACGCGACCGTTTGAAGAAGCTGACCCGCGACGTCACCAGCGAAGTGATGACCTTTGCACCGGGCGGCGCCCAGACCGGCGACAACATGGAGGCCGCAAAACCGCTCGATGCCGAACTGTTGGACCGCGGCGTCCGAATACGCACCGTCTACCTCGACAGCGTCCGCAACGATGTGCCTTCGGTTGCTTACGTTGACTGGCTTGCCGAACGCGGCGGCGAGGTCCGCACCGTCCCTGCCCTACCGGTCCGCATGATCGTCATAGACCGCACAACTGCGGTGATCCCCGTCGACAATGAGAACACCTCCCACGGCGCCGTCGTCCTCACGGGTATGGGCGTCCTCAGTGCTCTGTGCGCGCTGTTCGACACCGTCTGGGACAGTGCCATTCCGCTGGGCAATGCGAAGGTCCGCGACGCTCGCGGTTTGACGGGGCAGGAAGCCGAAGTGCTCCGGTTGCTCGGCCGGGGCCTTACCGACGATGCCATCGCCCACCGCCTCGGCGTCTCCGGCCGCACCGCACGCCGCATTGCCGCGGACCTCATGGACGCGCTCGGCGCTCGCAGCCGCTTCCAAGCCGGCATGGAGGCCACCCGCCACGGTTGGCTGTGAAGAAGTCGCTTTGAATCCGGTGATTCGTGTCTTGATCCGTGATTCGTCGTTGGTAGGGGCCGCGGTATGCGGTGGCTTCGTGTCGTCGGGGCCAGTGTGACCAGTTCTGGGTGTGGGTGATCAGGTCGGGCGGTGGGTTGGGTCGGGTAGGGGCGCCTCGCGCATGCGGATGATGACTGTGTCGGGCGACGAACGTGGCGGGCCAAGCTGCAACACCTGTCATCGTTGCCGCACGTCAGGGCATCCTCGACATGGACAAGTACAACAACCCGCGTGACATCGACGCTGCCGACGACACCTCGTCGGACACCGATGACGCGACCAAGAACGTGCCTTCTCAGCCGGACCGTGAACCGTTCCGGGATTGGTGGAGGCTCTATGCGTTGACTCCAGCCGCCGGTTGGGGCTGGTGTTGAGCGTAGTAGTTGGTCTCGTGTTCGTGGGGCGGGATGTCTCCGATTGCGGTGTGGATGCGT
>NZ_BAABHS010000074.1:0-14343 GCF_039542225.1 Yinghuangia aomiensis
TGCGCTCGGTGCGGGCGGCGACGTAACCCATCGCGACCTCGGGGGCCGACAGGTGGCTGTACTCGGTCAGCGCGTGGTGCTCGCCGAACCAGGCGTACTTCCAGTTGTGCTTGTCCGCCTTGATCACGAGCTCCAGCTCGCGCATGAGGGACAGGTGCTCGGATGCGCGGTCGTGCGCGGCCGGTCCCGGGGTGAAACCGTTCAGGAAGATACCGAACTCCACCGGGAGTCCTCCTTGGTCATTCAGGACGCCTGCGACAGGCCGACCCGCAAGGGGCATGTAGGTCTGCGTCGGGAAATCTATTTGCGTAACGCTTACATGAAACATGCTGTGACGCAAGAGCCCGACGAGCGTGTCGACCGCATCGGGTCCGGCCGGTGGGCGGAGGATGCCTCACCGGCCGGACGTTCGAGGAGCCTGGTTGTCATGCTTGTGTGTCCGGCACAGGGAGCGGGTCTCCCATGCGCGCGTACGCTTCGGCCATTCCCGCACCGACGAACCTGTCCCAGGTCACCGAGTCGATGTCCGCGAGCTCGTCGCGCCAAAAGTCGACCGGCGTGATGCTGCCCTCGAAATGCGGCATGTCCGACGAGAACACCGCGACACCGGGCAGTCGTTCGAACAGCCGGACCGGCGACTGCGCCGCCTGAGGGAGCGGACTGATCCGTACGTTGCGCTTGACGTACTCGCTGGGTTTGAGCGGCAGGCGGTAGGGACCGAGCCGTGACGCGGCGTCCGGCGTGGCCCGGCCGTCCATGTTCTCGACTGCGAACTCGACCCATCCGATGCCGGTTTCGAGGAGGAGCACCGTCAGGTTCGGGTGGCGCTCGAATACGCCGCCGAAGACCAGGGCGTTCAGGTACACCTGCGCAGCCTGGAACGACTGCGACGTACTCATCCGCGTCACCAGCGACGGATCGTCGGTGTTCGCGTATGCCGGGTGGTACCGCGGCGGCAACTGTCCCGCGTGGAGCACCGCCACCATGCCCAGTTGGGTTGCAGCCGCCCAGACTTTGTCGAACTCCGGGTGGAATGGCGGGATGCCGTTGCTGAACTCGGTGGTGACGTGGAACGCCCGGCTGCCTCGGGCCCGCATGCGCGCCAGCTCGGCGACCATCCAGTCCAGGTCGTCGAAGTGTGTCAGCGTCACGGGCATGAGGCGATCACGATGATCCGCCAGCTCGTCGCTGAGATGGGTGTTCAACGCCCAGGCCACGTCCCGCGCCAAGCCCGGGTCGCGCAAGCATGACATGAGCGTGTAGCCGGTGCCGGATATGAGGTTCTGGACGGCGATCCCTTGGGAGTCGAGGGTGTTGATCCTGTCCTTCGGGGCGAGTGGGGGGTGCATGCTGTGCCCGTTGAGGGTTGCGGCACCTTCCCCTCGGGGGTACATCGCCTGCAGTGTCGGCGTGACCAAGCGGCCCAGTGGCATCCGCTGTTCGCGCGACACGAGCGGGCGGATGCCCTCAGACGTGTAGTACGCGAAGTGCTCGGCGGTCGCGAGCTCGAACTCCGGCTCGTCCTGAGGCAGCAGCTCGGGCACGCGACCCCGGAGATCAGGGAAGCCGTCCATCCAGTCGGCAGCTGGTTCGAAATGGGAGTCCACGTCGTAGACGAACGAAGTCATGGTGTGTCCTCTCGCCCACCAGGAATAAGCGTTGAAGCTACGCTAATTTCGGTGGGGTCTCAATGGCTTCGGCTGGGCGGATTCGCCCGGCCCGGGTCGGGCCGTTGACTATTTGGCGTAGCACCTACACGATTGGGCGCCGACGCGGGTCCGCAGCTCCGCCTGCGCGCCACGCAGTGCCGTTCGCCAGGGGCATCGCAGCCCGGCTCTGTCCAAGCCAGCAGATTGGAGTGGCGCCGTATATGGCCGTCTTCGCTCTCCGGTTCGACTTCCGAAATCCGACGTTTGCAGGTTCGTCCATGGCGGACCGCTTCACCGCCGCGCTGGACATGGCTGAATGGGCTGACCGTCTGGGGTTTGCATCGATCGTTCTGTCGGAACACCATGGCAGCGATGACGGCTATCTGCCGGCTCCCTTGCCGTTGGCTGCGGCAGTCGCCGCTCGCACGCGGGACATCGCCATCAGCATTTCTGCCATACCTGCGCCGCTCCACGACCCGGTGCGATTGGCCGAGGAGATCGCGGTCGTGGACCTGATCAGCCGTGGCCGCGTGAGTATTGTTCTGGTGAACGGTTACGTTCAGGCCGAGTTCGACATGGCGGGAGTCGTTACCAAGGATCGTGTCCGGCTCACCACGGAGACTGTACGAACACTGCGCGACGCCTGGACCGGTAAGCCCTTCGAGTTTCGCGGGCGGCGGGTCCGAGTCACCCCTACGCCCTTTCGGGAGAGCGGTCCCCCCATCGTGCTCGGCGGGAGCGTGGAAGCCGCCGCACGCCGCGCGGCACGGATTGCCGACGGCTTCATGCCGTCGAACCCGGAGATCTGGAAGTTCTACCGTGACGAACTTGTGGGGCTCGAAAAACCGGATCCCGGACCGTACTTCGGCACGGGTACTGCCTTCGTTCACCTGTCCGACGACCCGGAGCGCGACTGGGCGCGAATCCTGCCCTTCGCGATGCACGAAGCGAACGCCTACGGGACCAACATGGCGGCGGCCGGGACCGAAGGTATCGGTGGTTACTTCACCACGCACGATGCCGAAGAGCTTCGGGAGTCCGGCCAATACCGTGTGGTCACGCCGGAGGATTTCGTCGCGGAGCTGGCGGCTGCCGGGACTCATGGCTTCGCCCTCTTCCATCCCATGATGGGCGGCATCCCGCCGGAGCTGGCGTGGGAGAGCCTGCGTCTGTTCGAAGCGAAGGTCTTCCCGCGCCTCGGCGGCGGGGAGGAGCAGTGACAGCCTCGCTCCTGTCGGTCGCGGACCGCCTGGACCTGGCGGAACTTCCGGCGAAGTTCTGCCATTTCTCCGACTACGGTGACTACGCCGCGCTGGCGGACCTGTTCACCCCGGATGTCGTCACCGAACTCGTGGGGATCGGCGTCTACGACGGAATCGACGCGCTGGTGCAGCATGCCCGCGAAACCGCCAACTGGTCCTCCGGATATACCTGGCACGTCGTCGCCAATCTTTGGATCGAGCCGACCGTGAGCGGCGCGGCTGTGCATTACTACATGCTTGGCATGTTCAATACCGCCGCCGGCGAGCGTACGGGCGTTCACCACACGTCCGGACGGTTCGTCGACCAGGCGATTCGTACGACTGAGGGATGGCGAATCAATCGGCGGGTATTTCAGATGGACTCGCCGAAGTCACCGCCGGATCTGCGCTGATCGTTCGCGGGAGCGCCGATAGGCCCAAGGGGTCGTGGAGGGACGACGGGGTGGGGTTTGGGGATTTCGAACCGCACCCCGTCGACGCGCCGCCCAAACCACGTTCAGACGAACGACGTCTCCGCGGTGAGACCCAGCTCGGGGAGCTCGCCGGTGGCCATCGGCTGCCAGTTACCCCAGCCAATGCCGCCGCCTACCGGGTCGCTGATTCGCACGACCGTGTCGCGGATCTGATGGACCCTCCGAGCGTTTTCCGGCGTGGAGCAGTCTTTGATCCGTTCACCGTCGACGTGCAGGAGGCCGCGCCATTCGCCGTGGTGGTGGCCGTCGAATCCGAAGTAGAGCCCGGTGCCGAGGTGGAAGCCGGTGTCGGAGACGACCTCGACCGTCATCGTCCGGGTGGATCCGTCGCTCATGGTGCAGTGGACGCGGCCGCCGAGCAGCCGCCGGTTGACCGGGTCGTACGACAGTTCCGGCACGATGTCCGTCATCTGTTCCACTCGGCCGTCGGGATGCTCGATGGTGCCCCACGTGGCCTTGCTGTTCAGGTTGGGGCGGCGGAAGTGGTTCATCACCATGAAGACGCCGTATGCGCTCCCGTCGGCGCGTTCGAGGTAGCTCGGCGTCCAGAGGAAGTGGTAGGCGCCGATCTCGGCCGCGGGTTCCAGGTCGGCGGGTGGGCGGCCGACACCGACACGGACTCCCCAGGAGTGGTCTCGTGTGGAGACCCACGCGTCCGGCGTGATCTCCGTGCGTTCGCCGTCGACCTCGATCCAGCCGGAGCAGCGTCCGATCTGGTGGTACCGCACCAGGTCGGAGCGCACGCGGTAGCCGGTGCGCAGGTGCGTCCGGTCCTCGAAGGCCGGGGGGAAGGCGCCGTCGAAACGGCAGTCGAACGCTATCGGCTGGGTGTTGTTGGCCTCCAGCACGAATCGGACCGATTTGAGCGGCTCCAGGATCTCGTAGCGTATCGGGCCGAGGACGGTCGCCTCGGGGTTCGGCGCAAGCGCCCGACTTGCGCGCACGGTGATCTGTTCGACGCCGCGGGAGACCCCGGCGTAAGCGTCCATCACATTGCGGTTGGGGTACTTCCCCAGACCGAAGCCGAGTTGGAGACTGCCGTCGCGGGCCGCGGCCATGGCGCAGACCTTTTCGGTCCAGGAGGGATCACTGGACCCCACGACGGCGAACGTGTCGGTGATCTGGTGGGAGAACCCTTCGTCCGCGGGGGTCAGGGGGCCGATGGGGTTGATCACGGTTGGTCTCCTTGGTTCGCTTGGGGCAGCTGCCAGTTGGGGAGGAACCGGCCGGCCAGTATGTCTTCGAGCTCGCTGCGGACGATGATCAGGTCTTGGGGGTCCGCAGGCATCTCCCGTTCGTTGAAGTGGACTGCGCGGCAGGACACGCGGATAGAGGTCAGTGCTTGGCGGAGCGCGGCATAGGCCAAGTACCAGTCGAATCTCTGCGGCTGATAGCCCGTCGCCGCCGTGTAGGCCGCGATTACCCGGTCCGCTGCGAGGAATTCGGGCATGCCGGTTTTGCCGAGCCGGCGCGCGATTCGCTGGAAGTACTCGTGGAAGAAGACCAGCCAACCGAGGTCGAGTTCGCGTGGACCCAGGGCGACGGCTTCCCAGTCGAGGACGGCGACCGGGTCGAAGCCGCGGAACAACACATTGGCGACGCGCGAGTCACCCCAGCTCACCACGGCGGGCCCCTCGACCTCGGGCCACGTGTCCGCAAGGAAGTCGAACATGTCCTCGATCAAGGGGAACTTCCGGCCCTCACGGATCCAGTCGTAGTAGGAGCGCTGGTTGGCCACGTGGCGTCTCAGGGGCGTGTCGCCGGGCGCATCGAATTCAAGAAAGCCGAAGGCGGCCGCCCGATCGATGAGTTCCATCCCGTGGATGCCTTCGAGGGCACGGATGACGCCGGCTTCGGCCGTGGCCTGCTGCGCCGGCGTCGCAGAGGCGAGCCACCCGCCCAGCACGTACGGCGGCATGTCCGCGGCAGCGACGCCGTCGATCCGGTCCATCACGAAAAAGGGTGACCCGAGCAGCGAGGAATCGGCCTCGAACCAGGGAACGTCGGGGACTGGTACCCGAGTTCGCTGACCGACCAGCCGCATCGCGGCGACTTGCCGGGCCAGGTCGTACCGGGGAAAGAGGGGGAAAGCGTCTGCGGGCGGAGGTAGGCGGAGCACGTATGTGCCGCTGTGTGCTTCTCCAGCACGATGCCACTGGGCGTCGAACAGGACGGTCTCGCTGGAGAACCCCGCGCCTGTGGGCCCGCCGGTGACGGCGACTGTCGGCAACCGGTCGGCCCGCAGCTTCTCACGGAGCCAAGGCGCCAGCACCTTCCCCAGCGCTTCGAGATTGCGGGTGCTGGTCCGGGGGCGGAGGTCGCTCATGACGCCGTCCCCTCGGTGCCGCGGTCGGAGTCGGCACCGACGCTTCGCGGTGTGGTCGATGACAGGAACAACGTGGCCTCCTCGTGTGGTTGCCGGTCGAAGCCGTTTCGTCGGCGAGGCCGCCCTGCGAGTCGGCGTCGCCGCGGGCGGCCCCGGCGACAGATGAGGGCATGCGACCAGTCATACATGCATTGATGCATGACATCAAGGTGCGTGAAGTGAGGGGTGAGCGCGTGAACGCATTGATGTCATGTAGTGATGCATGTATGAGTGACGTAGGCGCATGTCGGGCTGCGACTCGCATCGACGTGCAGCAACCCTCCTCGGGAGGCGGAGCTCCATAACCGCGGCCACGGGGCGTATTGAGTGAAGGGGCGTCGATGTCGCTGATTCGTATCAACCGGCCAGAGGCCGGCATCGCAGTGCTCACCATGAACCGGCCGGAGCGGCTGAATGCCTTGTCCTTCGATCTCGTGGACGATCTGCATGCGGCGTTGGACGAGGTCGGCGCCGACAACGCGGTGCGCGTCGTGATCCTCACCGGGGCGGGCCGCGGGTTCTGTTCGGGGCTGGATCTGCGGACGATCGGCCCGTCCTCGGTATCGGCCGGGCTGAGGCCGCCGGCCGGAGGTATGCGCTCTCAGGCACACATTGCCGACTTGGGACCGCACCTGCGTCGCATTCCTCAACCGGCGATCGCCGCCATCAACGGCCCGGCGTTCGCCGGCGGCCTCGCGCTGGCGTGCGCGTGCGACATTCGGATCGCGGCGCGTTCGGCGCGGATGTGTGTGCAGTTCGTCAAGGTCGGTGTGGGCGGATGCGATATCGGTATCAGCTACACGCTGCCGCGGTTGATCGGGGGTTCACGAGCGCACGAGCTCATCCTGACTGCCCGCGAGTTCGATGCGGCCGAAGCCGAGCGCATCGGACTGGTGGCGCGCGTGGTAGACGACGGCCAGGCGCTCGACGCCGCATTGGATACCGCACGAACGCTGCTCGCCTACAGCCCGTTCGGCGTCACCATGACCAAGGAAGTCATGTGGGCGAACCTGGATGCGTCGAGCTTCGACAATGCCCTGCACCTGGAGAATCGAACCCAGATCCTCGCCGCCACCAGCGGCGACGTCCTCGAGGCAGCCAAGGCATTTGCCGAGAAGAGGCCGCCGACCTGGGGAGTCTGACCGGCCACAGCTCGCCGCCGGCCGGAAGCCGTGCCCAACTTAGCGCCTATAAGATGAGGGCGTGCGGCAGGCAATCCGGTCGGCCGCGGGCAGACAGGGAAGCGGCTGATGGCTGGGACTGCGCAGACCGAGACGCCGCCGTCGGAGTCGGCGCCTGCGAAACGGCCGCGCCGCCGTGCCGGGCTGGACCCCGACGTGATTACTCTGGCGGCCGTCGAGCTCGTTGATGCCGAAGGTGCCGCGGCCCTGACCACCAAGGCCCTTGCCCGCAAACTTGAGGTGACGCAGCCGGCGCTGTATGCGCACATGGAGAACCTGGCCGCCATCCAGCGTGCCGTGGGCTTGTACGGCATGCGAGCGATGAGCGAGGAACTGCGATCAGCTGTCCTGGGCCGGTCCGGCGATGAGGCGCTGCGGGCGTTGGCGGAGGCCTACCGCGACTATGTCCGCAACTATCCCGATCGTTTTCTGGTGCAGTGCAGCGCACCACCGTCGCCGGAGTACAGAGCCGCGGGTGAGCGCGCCGCCGAGGCCGTCCGTGCGGTCTTGCGCTCCTACGGCCTTGACGAGGATGAGGTGCGCCTGGCGCACCTGTCGTTCCGTGCCACCATCCACGGGTTCGCCGTTTTGGAGGTTCAGTCCCGCAGCATCGGCTCGGCGCACGACGACGCCGCGTTCGAGTACTTCCTCGACAGGTTCGCAGCCGGCCTCCAAGCCGGCGGTGGAGGCACACGTCGCCGATCCCGGAAATGACGCGGCGCGGCGACCAGCCGGCCGTCGCGCCGCATCCTGTGTCAGCCCGCTGCACGCCCGATTCGATCGGTCATCAGCATGCCATCATTGGTCAGCAGCACCCCGGCCACGCCGTTTCGGAAGTACGCGGTGACGAAGCCCTGTTGGTATGTCCATGCCGGGACATCAGCTTGCACGAGCCGGGCGAGGTCCGTGTAAGCGGCTTGCCGCTGGAAGGGATCGGCGGCGATCCGGCCTCGCTCCAGAGCCGCGTCCGCCGCCGGGTTCTTGTAGCCGAGATAGTTGGATACGCTGGTGGACTGCAAGTACGCGTACATCGATGGCTCCGGGTCCGACAGCAGCCAGTTCTGAAGTGAGGCCTGGAACGTTCGGTTCGTGCGGATGGCCGTGACGAATGCAGCCACCTGAAGCGGCTCCAGTCGCACCGAGATGTTCTTCAGTGTCGACAACTGGGTCTGGATGTACTCGGCGGTACGATTTGCCTGCGGATTCTGCGGGATGGTGAACGCAAAATCCAAGGGCTTGCCCTCGGCGGCGAGTTCGTCGAGGAGACGTTGTGCCTCGGTGCGGTCGCCCGGAGGGTTGGTGTTCACGCCTGGTGCAACCAGGGCGCTGCCGTCGGGGAACATGCCCCTCGCCGCCGTCCCTTGACCGCCGAACGCTACCTTGTTGATGTCCTCGGGGTTGAGGGCCAACGCAACAGCTCTACGTGCACGTACGTCGTCGAAAGGCGGCTTGGCGTTGTTGAACATGATGGATTCGCCGGTTATGCCGCTGACCTGAACGACGTTCAGCCCCTTGGCGCGGGCTTTGGCGCCGTCCACTGCGCTGACGCTGACCTTGGCATCGACCTGACCGGAGGCGGCGGCGTTCAGACTCTGCTCGCTGTCGCCGATGAGCTGGAAGGTGATTTTGTCCAGATAGGGGTGTTCCGGGCCCTGCCAGTACTTCGGGTTCTTCTGCACCGTCATTGCGCTCCCTCGGGTCCAGTCCGTGAGCGTGAACGGGCCGGCGCCGACAGGATGTGTCTTGAACGCCTGCGGATCCTTTCGGAATGCCGTCGGCGACGGGATGAACGAGAGGGAGGTAGCGACGACCCGGTCGAATTGCGCGTTGGGGGCGACGAGGTCGACCTTGAGGGTGGTCGGGTCCACAACTGTCGTGGCGCGGATTGCCTGCGCGGCCCCGGCGGCGAGCGATCGTCGTTCGGGGTTCTTGTGCTCATCCCAGGTCCACTTGACGGCTGCGGCGTCGTAGGGCGTGCCGTCGGTGAACGTGACGCCCGGTCTGAGCTTCAGGGTCCAGCCGGCGGCGCCCGGGTCCGGGACCAGCGACACAGCGATCTGGGGGATCGCCTTGCCGGTGCCGGGCTCACTCCACAGGAGTGAGTCGTAGAGCGCGTTCATCCGAGTGCTGTCGATTGCCTGGTTGCCGGCGGCGCCGAAGGGGTCGGCGGTGTTCAGATCGCTGACCACGCTGATGGTCAAGGATCCGCCCGGCCGGGGGGACGCGGAGGAGGCGGCGCCACCGTTGGTGTGCGATTTGCCCTGGCCGCCCGCGCAAGCGGTCAGGGTGAGTGCCGATGCCACTGCGATGGCGGCGAAGGAGCGTCGAGCAGCGGGACGACGAGCTGGAAGAGGCATGGGTACGCCTTTGCTGAAGGGGTCTGTTACTCGTCACTCATGGGGTGAGACATTCAGGTGCGGGCCAAGTCCGCCATCAGCTTCAGTGTGGTCGGGTTCTTGGAGCCGATGATCATGTCGGTGACGTGCGGGTCGTCGCGCCACACCGCGAAGCGTTCGCGGATGCGGGCGGCGGGGCCGACGAGGGCGATCTCGTCAACGAGTTCGCTGGGGACCGCGGCAATGGCTTCGTCGCGGTCCCCGGCTGCGAAGAGTGCCTGGATGCGGGCAGCGGCGTCCGGGTAGCCGAAGCGTCGCATGAGGTCGGCATGGAAGTTGCGGTCTTTGGCGCCCATGCCCCCGACGTAGAAGGCGAGGGAGGCCTTGACCGGCAGCATCGCGCGCTCCAGGTCGTCGTCCACCACGACCTGGACCATGGGAGCGACGCGGAAGTCGTCCGGCTTGTCGTGCAACGCGTCGCCGTATGCGCCGAGGTTGTAAGGCGACCAATGCAGTGGCAGCCACCCGTCCGCGATCTGCGTGGTCAAACGGACGTTCTTCGGGCCGGCCGCGCCCAGGAAGAGCGGAAGGCCGGGACGACGTGGGTGAGTGATCGACTTGAGCGCCTTGCCCAGGCCCGTTCCGTCGTCACCCCGGTACGGAACCTGCACGTAGCGGCCGTCGAGCTCCACAGGGCCTTGTCGACGCAGGACTTGGCGTATGACATCCACATATTCGCGGGTGAAGGTGAGCGGACTTCCCGGGAACGGCCGCCCGTACCAGCCCTCGACAACCTGCGGTCCGGACATGCCCAGACCGAGGATGACGCGGCCGTTGGACAGGTGATCAAGCGTCAAGGCATGCATCGCCGTGACGGTGGGCGTGCGCGCGGACATTTGCGTGACCGCCGTACCGAGTCCGATCCGCGAGGTAGCGGCCGCGATCCAGGTCAGCGGGGTAAACGCGTCCGAGCCCCACGACTCGGCGGTCCACACCGAGTCGAAGCCAAGACGTTCCGCCTCCTGCGCGAGCTCCACAACGCCCGACGCGGGGCCGCGGCGCCAGTAGCCGAAGGTCAGGCCGAGCCTCATCGGTTGCTCCTCACATGGTGTTTGTCACAGAAGGCCGCAGCGGTCGGCGGGTGTTCGTCCGATCGTCGCTGGCGGCGCGTCGCGCGCCCGGTCCTTCGAGAGCGGGAACCCCGGCGAGGCCGGCGTCGAAACGGTGTCCGGGGACCTCTTCCCATCAACCCTGAGAGGCGTCTTCCGCCGCGGGCGCCTTGTGGACGGGGTTGCACTACTGGATAAAGTCATACATGCATCTATGCATGACTACAAGCTCGACAGCGGATTCGGCTCGTGCTCGGCGGGGTGGACTACTTCAGGCGTGGTGCGACGCTCCGCCTCCCATTGAAGTCATGCATCAATGCATGTATGAGTGGCATGCATCGTTCGTTTCGCCGTCGCCCTGATCCGGCGTCCCGTCCACCGTCGAGTGGGCGACATCTCGCACCTGTGGAGGTTTCCGATGACCGCCCGTCCACCCAAGCCGTCCGGGTTGTTCGACATGTCCGACCGCGTCGCGATCGTGACCGGCGGGAGCCGGGGCATCGGCCTCGCCATCGCCAAGGGCTTCGCCGCGCACGGCGCCAAGGTCGTCATCGCCAGCCGAAAGCCGGAGGCATGCGCTGCTGCCGTCGAAGAGATCGAAGCCGCGGGTGGCACCGCGCTCGCCGTGCCGACCCACCTCGGTGAACTCGATGCCCTGGAGCGCCTGGTCGACCGGACGGTCGCCCACTTCGGTGACCTGGACATCGTCGTCAACAACGCGGCGAACGCCCTTGCGCAGCCCGTCGGCGAATACACCGCCGAGGCGTGGGCGAAGTCGCTCGACGTGAACCTTCGCGGGCCAGTCTTCCTCACCCAGTACGCGCTCCCGCATCTGCGCCGCAGCATCTTCGGCGCGTCCGTCATCAACGTCCTGAGCGCCGGGGTGTTCCTGCGCTCCGAAGGCACCTCGATCTACGCGATCGGCAAGGGCGGCCTTCTCGCCTTCACCAGGGCCGCGGCCGGCTCATTGGCCGCCGAGAACATCCGGGTCAACGCGCTCGCACCGGGCACCGTCGACACCGACATGGTCCGTGCGAACACACCTGAACGGGTCACCTCCATGGCGCACTCGTCACCGATGCGACGTATGGCCGAACCCGACGAGATGGTCGGCCCAGCCCTGCTCCTGGCCTCGGATGCCGGAAGCTACATCACCGGCCAAGTCCTCAGTGCCGACGGCGGGCTCACGGTGCACTGAGCGGGTGGCGTGGCCGGCACGCCGAAATCCGCCGCACCGTCCATACGATCAGATCCGAGGTGTCGAACATGGCCGATTTCAATCTCGCCGACCTGTGGGAACTGCTTGCGGATGCAGGAGGCGACGCCGAGGTGCTCGTCGCCGGCCGGGAACGGCGTACATATTGCGAACTGGACGAACGTGCCAACCGGCTCGCCCATCACCTCTTGGACCGAGGGGTCGGGGCAGGCGACCATGTGGGCATCTACAGCTTCACCCGGGTCGAATACGTCGAGGCGCTCCTTGCGGCATGGAAGATTCGGGCAGTACCGATCAACATCAACTACCGTTACGTCGCAGGTGAGTTGGACTATCTCCTCGGCGACGCAGACCTGGTCGCGATGATTTATGAACGCGGCTACGCCGAGCGACTTCGTCCGCTTGCTGCAAAGTTCCCCGCCATAACCACCTACGTGTCGATCGCCGACGGCACGGCCCAGGGAACGGACCTGGACGACGCCGTCGAATACGAGAGCGCACTCGCCGAAGCTTCGCCAAGCCGAGGCTTTGGGCCACGTAGTGCCGATGATCGCTACATCGTCTACACAGGCGGCACCACCGGCATGCCCAAGGGCACCATCTGGCGCCACGAGGACATTTTCTTCGGCGCGTTTGGGGGCGGGGAGTGGTCCGGTAATCCGATCACCATCCCTGAATCAATCGCACGGAACGCCGCGCTGGAGGTTCGGCTCACCTTCATGCCGACCGCTCCGCTCATGCACGGCGCCGGCCAATGGTTCGCGATGGGCGGACTGCTCGCGGGTTACCGGGTGGTACTCAACACCTCACGAACCTACGACGCCGACGAACTCCTCGGCATTACCGAGCGCGAAGGTGTCTCGTCACTCACGATCGTCGGCGATGCCATGGGGCGCCCACTCGCCGAGGCGGCGAAGTCCGGTCGCTACGACCTGAGCCAACTGCGCGTGGTCGGCTCTGGCGGCGCCATTCTCTCGGACGCCGTCCGCGCCGAGATCGTCGCTGCCGTACCCCACGTGCTCATCAGGGACGGCTATGGAAGCTCTGAACTGGGTGCGGGGGGAAGTGCAGTGGAAAAGGCTGCAGTAGGCGCCGACGGTGTCGCCCCGCGCTTCTCCATGGGGCCGCAGGTGACCGTACTTGATCTCGAATCCATGAATCCCGTCCGGCCGGGTTCCGGAGTGGTGGGGAAGATCGCGCGGTCCGGACATATCCCGCTGGGCTATTGGAAGGACGAAGCCAAGACGGCGGAGACCTTTCCGGTGGTCAACGGTGTGCGGTACGTCGTGCCGGGCGACTTCGGGACCTTGGAGGCGGACGGCACAATCGTCATGCTGGGTCGCGGTTCCGTGTGCATCAACTCCGGGGGGGAGAAGATCTACCCTGAGGAGGTGGAAGCCGCGCTCAAGGCTCACCCTGCGGTATTTGACTGCGTTGTTGTCGGTGTGCCGGATCAGCGTTGGGGATCCCGGGTGGTTGCGGTTGTCGCCGCCCGATCCGGCTGGAAGCCGACCTATGACGAACTCGCGGATCACTGCCGAACGTTGCTGGCCGGCTACAAGGTCCCACGCGCGGTTGTCCTCACTGAAGAAATTGGCCGCACCAATGTAGGAAAAGCTGACTACAAGTGGGCCGAGGCCGTAGCGGCGCAGGCTGTCTGAACGAAGAGGCGGGTGTGGTGAACGATTACATAGGTCACGGGGTCAAGCAGCGTGCCGCGGTGAGGATGACGCCGGAGGAAATCGAGATGTTTCTGGCCGAACGGCACTCCATGACGATGTCGACGATCAACGCCGACGGGAGTATTCACTCGGTTGGCATGTGGTATGGATTTCTCGAAGGTGCCGTTGGCTTGGAGAGCAAGGCCAAGGCTCAGAAGGTTCTCAATCTGCGTCGTAATCCGAACATCACCCTGCTGGTCGAGGATGGGCATTCCTATGAGGAACTCCGCGGGGTTTCGATTATCGGGAAAGCCGAGATCGTCGCAGACCAGGAGAGGATGTGGGAACTGGGCGTGAGCGTCTTCAGCCGCTATAATGCGCCGTACACGGAAGCCATGCGTCCTGCGGTGGAGGCGATGCTCAATAAGCGCGTCGTGGTCAAGGTCATCCCTACCCGGATCGTCAGTTGGGACCACCGGAAGCTGGGCCTGAAGCCGTCACGCACGCCAGTGGCTTGATCGCAACACAGAGGCCGTACCGGTCAACCCGGTACGGCCTCTGTGTTTGTCTTGGCAACCCGCGCGCATCTGTCCGGTAGGGCCAGGAGCGATTTGGCCCGTCGGCGTTACTTCTGCAGGATGTGCACGGCCGCGGTCGAGCCCAGCCCGATGACGTGGGTGAGGCCGACCCGGGCGCCGGCGATCTGCCGGTCGCCGGCTTCGCCGCGCAGGTGGGTGGCGACTTCGTAGACGTTGGCGATGCCGGTCGCGCCGATCGGGTGGCCCTTGGACTGGAGTCCGCCGGAGACGTTGACCGGCAGCCGCCCGTCCCGCCACGGCGCGCCGGAGTCGAGGAAGTCCGCGGCGCCGCCCGGCTCGCACAGCATCAGGTTGTCGTAGTGCAGGAGTTCGGCCGTCGCGAAGCAGTCGTGCAGCTCGACGAGGTCCAGGTCGTCCGGGCCGATGCCGGCCTTCTCGTACGCCGCCGCGGCGGCGTTGCGGGTGCACGTCGACACGTCCGGCTGCACGAGGCCGCCCGGCACGTACGGGTCCGACGTCATGACCGACGCGGAGATCTTCACCGCCCGTTCG
>NZ_BAABHS010000075.1:0-14181 GCF_039542225.1 Yinghuangia aomiensis
ACCCGGAAGCTAAGCTCTTCAGCGCCGATGGTACTGCACTCGAAGGGGTGTGGGAGAGTAGGACGCCGCCGGAATTTACTTAGAAAGCCCCGCCCGGGTGACCGGGCGGGGCTTTCTGCATTTCCGGGCCCAGGCGAAACCAGGGTCCCCGCCGCGACTTCCGCCGGCCTTTCGCGTTCCGGTGCCGTTCGTGTTCTGTCACAGGCCTGTCCCCGGGACGGACGCCGCACACCCGTCGCGCTACCGTGGTCGCAACACGGTGCACCGACCGGGGTGTTCGCGAACGCCCGGTTGTCTGGGGGGACTTCGGGTGCGCCGGCTTTCTTCTCTGGGGGGAGATCCCGAATGCGATCCACCATGCGTACGCGCGCTGCCGCGGCCGTCGGCGCGGTCCTGTTGGCCGGCCTGCTGACCGCGTGCGGCGACGACGACGGCGGCGACGGCTACCCGTTCGCGGGCGGCGGCGTGCCCGGCAACTCGGACGGCAAGAACGACAAGGGCGGCGGCGGCAAGGGCGGCGGCAAGGTGCCTGCCGACTTGGTCGGCAAGTGGTCGACGACGTCGATCTCGCTGACCCAGTACGAGGACGCGATGACCGGGGCGGCCGCCCCGACCAACGGCACCGGCATCATCCTGACCATCGAGAGCGACGGTTCGTACACCGAGTACGGCCTGCTGCAGAACACCGTGTACGCGTGCTCCACCAAGCTGACGACCAGGACCGAAGGCAAGGTGTCGGTCGAGGGGGCGAAGACCACCTTCAAGCCCAGCAAGGTCAAGACGCGGATGACCGGGTGCGGCAGCAGCGACGAGTCGGAGAAGGACGGCACCAAGGTGACCCGCGTCGCGACGTACGAGTTCACCAAGGACTCGTACAGCGGAAAGCAGGTCCTCAAGTTCACCGACGACCAGGGACAGACCAGCCAGTATCAGCCCGTCGACTGATCAGGTCGTACAGTCGTCGTGTGACGGAAACGGTGGCGAAGGGCGACGCGGTCGCGGGCGGTGAGGCTCCGGACCCCGGTCTGTTCGGTCCGGAGTCGGTGACGTGGCAGCTGCACGCCGACCCCATCATGTGGGTGGCCGGCGTGCGCGCCCTGTACCTGCAGGCGCTGCATCCGCGTGCGGTGCGGGGCGTCGTGCAGAACTCCGAGTTCCGCAAGGACCCGTGGGGCCGGCTGTTCCGCACCGCGGACTTCGTGGGCATCAGCACCTACGGCTCGCGGGCCGAGGCCGAGCGGATCGGCAAGCGCGTGCGGCGGATCCACAGCCATCTCACCGCCGTGGACCCGGAGACGGGCGAGCGGTACCGCATAGACGAGACTGCTCTGCTGCGCTGGATCCACTGTGCGGCGATCGTGTCGTACGCCGACGTCGCCCGGCGGGCGGGCTTCCCGCTGACCGACGGCCAACTGGACCGGTACTTCGCCGAGCAGCGGGCCGCCGCCGGGCTGGTCGGGTTGGGGCCGCAAGAGGTGCCGGACAACGGCGCGGCCATGCGGGCGTACTTCGAGGATGTGCGGCCGGCCCTGGGGCGTTCCGAAGAGTCCGACGAGGTCTGGGAGTTCCTGCGGCGGCCGCCGGTGCATCCGGTGCTGTGGCCGGCCCGGGAGCTGCTGTGGCGGCGGATCGCGGACTTGGCGTACGGGGCCCTCCCGTCGTGGGCGCATGCCATGTACGGGCATCGTCCGCTGCCGCCGTTCGCGGTGACCGCGGGGTTGCGGGGGCTGCGGGTGACGATGTCGGCGGTGTTGCCGGTGGTGCGCACGGTGTACGAGTCGCCGCACATCAAGGCCGCGGTCGAGCGGCTCGGCCCCGATGTCATGCCCTCGCCGGCGCGCTTGCCCCGCGACCTGGCCGCTCCGGAGTAGATCCGGAGCAGATGCTGCCGCGGCAGCCGGTCCGCAGGTCTGGTTTTCGCGCGCCTCCGCCCGTAATCTGACGGATCGTCAGACCGGCGTGACGGGGGAATGGGAGCGGAGCGCATGATTCTCGCAGGCAAGACCGTCGTCGTGTCCGGGGTGGGTCCGGGTCTGGGCCGCCGTATTGCGCTGGCCGCGGCGCGTGACGGCGCCAACGTGGTGCTCGGTGCGCGTACCGAGGCGAACCTGGTGAAGGCGGCCGAGGAGATCGACCCGTCCGGTGAGCGGGTGGCGTGGGCCGTCACCGACATCACCGACCCGGCGCAGTGCCAGGCGCTGGTGGACGTCGCGGTGAGCCGGTTCGGCAAGGTCGACGGCCTGGTGAACTGCGCGGCGCTGGACACGGTGTTCGGCGGACTGACCGACATGGACTGGGACGTCCTGCGGCAGGTCGTCGAGGTGAACCTGGTGGGCAGCCTCGCGATGACGAAGGCCGCGCTTCCGGCGTTGAAGGACGGCGGCGGTTCGGTGGTGTTCATCAACACCCAGTCGCAGCTGGTTCCGCCGCGCGAGGCGCCGCAGATGGCGTACGCGGCGTCCAAGGGCGGGCTGACGTCGGCGATGTACGCGCTGGCGCACGAGCTGGGCGCGCACCGCATCCGGGTGAACTCGGTGGCCCCGGGCTGGATGTGGGGTCCGCCGGTGGAGGGCTTCGTGTCGATGCAGTCGCAGGCCACCGGGCAGAGCGCGGACCAGGTGCTGGCGCAGCTGGTGGAGCCGATGGCGCTGCCGGAGATGGCGTCGGACGAGGACGTGGCGGAGACCGTGACGTTCTTCCTGTCGGACCGGTCGAAGGCGATCACCGGGCAGATGCTGCTGGTGAACGCGGGACACGTGATGCGTTGACGGCTGCGCGCCGCTGACGCGGGTTCGGAAGCACAGACGCAGGTCGAAGGGGCGGGTGTCGCGCGTTGCCGCGCGGCACCCGCCCCTTTACCGTCTCGGCGAGGCCCGAGGCCCGAGGCCCGAGGCCCGAGGCCCGAGGCCCGAGGCCCGAGGCCCGGGGGGAGTACGCCGTTTCCGGCGTATCCCCGTCCCGCTCAGCCCTGCTCCTCCGGAAAGATCAGTGCCGCCAAGTCCGCGACCTCCTCGCGGAGCCGCTCGCGCACCCCCGGCCGGGCCGCGGCCAGGTGGTCGACGAGCGCGGTCTCCAGCAGCGCGCGCAGCAGCCGGGCGATCCGGGTGCGTCCGGACGGGAGTTCGGGGAACAGTTCGGCGAGCCAGCGGGCGATGCTGGCGTCGGCGGCGATGGTGAGGCCGCCCGCGACGCCGCGGGACAGTTCGTCGCCGCGCAGGCCCTCGCTGAGGATCAGGCGCAGCAGGGCGCGTTCGGCGAGGGCGGCCTGCCACAGCCGGGTCATCAGCGCCACGAGGCGGGCGCGCGGCGGCAGTGCGGCGTCGACGGCCGGGGTCTCGGTGAACCGGTCGGGGTAGGCGCGTTCCTTGACCAGGGCGCGGAGGATGTCCGCCTTGGAGGGGAAGTAGTGGTAGAGCGTGGCGACGTTGAGGTCGCACGCGGTGGCGATGGTCCGCATCGAGGTGGCGGCGAACCCCTGGGCGCTCATGAGGGCGAGCGCGGTGCCGAGGATCCGGGCGCGCTGCGGGCCGGTTCCGGGGGCGGGTGGGGAGGCCGGCGGGGCTGTCGCCGGGGCGGGGGCTCGGGGAGTCTGTTGCGGTCGCATCGGCGCTCAGTCTTCCATCAAACGTTCGTTGGGGACATACTGGGGCCGCCAGTGCTGGACGACGTCAAGCAATCGCGGCCGCGCCCCGGGCGTGTGCGGCGACGAAGGGAAGGCTCCGTGGCGAACGGGTTCTGGGCGTACGCGCAGGAGAATCCCGGACAGACGGCCCTCGTCGACCCGGACGGCCGGGAATGGACGGCCGGCGAACTCGCCGCGGCCTCGAACCGGCTCGTGCACGGGCTCCGTGCGGCCGGGCTCGGGTCCGGCGACGTCTTCAGCGTGGTGCTGCCGAACGGCGCCGATTACATCGTGGCGTACCTGGCGGCCGCCCAGGCCGGGATGTACATCGTGCCGGTCAACAACCATCTCGTGGGCCCGGAGCTGGCGTTCATCCTGGAGAACAGCGGCTCCAAGGTGCTGATCGGCCACGAGCGCTTCGCCGACGTGGTCGCCGCGGCCGCCGACGAGGCCGGCCTGCCCGCCGAGGCGCGCTTCGCCGTCGGCGACGTGCCCGGGTTCCGGCCGGTCGCCGAACTCACCGCCGGACAGCCCGACACCGCGCCCGAGGACCGCAGCATCGGCATGCCGATGAACTACACCTCGGGAACCACCGGGCGCCCGCGTGGAGTTCGCCGCCCCCTGCCCACCGGTACGCCGGAAGACGCGCGCCACGGCGGCTCGTTGCTCATCTACGGCCTGCGCCCCGGCGGCGGCAACGTGCACCTGGTCGGCTCGCCGCTGTACCACACCGCCGTCCTCCAACACGCCTCGCAGTCCCTGCACATCGGCCATGCCGTGGTGCTCATGGACAAGTGGCTGCCCGAGGAGATGCTGCGCCTGATCGAGCGCCACCGGGTGACGCACACCCACATGGTGCCGACCCAGTTCCACCGGCTGCTGCAACTGCCCGACGACGTCCGGGAGAAGTACGACGTCTCGTCGATGCGGCATGCCGTGCACAGCGCCGCGCCGTGCCCCGACCACCTCAAGCGCCGCATGATCGACTGGTGGGGCCCCTGCATCGAGGAGTACTACGCGGCGAGCGAGGGCGGCGGCACGTTCGCCAGTGCCGCGGACTGGCTGGCCAAGCCCGGCACGGTCGGCAAGGCGTGGCCGATCAGCGAGGTCGCGGTGTTCGGCGACGACGGCGAGAAGCTGCCGCCCGGCGAGGTCGGCACGGTCTACATGATCATGAAGACCGGGTCGTTCAAGTACCACAACGACGAGGAGAAGACCCGCGGCGGCCGGATCGGCGACTGGTTCACCGTCGGCGACGTCGGCTACCTCGACGAGGACGGCTACCTGTTCCTGCGCGACCGCAAGATCGACATGATCATCTCCGGCGGCCAGAACATCTACCCCGCGGAGATCGAGAGCGCGCTGCTGCGGCACCCCGCGGTCGGCGACGTCGCGGTGTTCGGCGTCCCGCACGAGGACTGGGGCGAGGAGATCAAGGCGGTCGTCGAGCCGTCCGCCGGGCACGAGCCGGGCGAGGCCCTGGCCGCCGGCCTCATCGCGTTCTGCGCCGAGCAGCTCGCGAGCTACAAGCGTCCGCGCAGCGTCGACTTCGTCGCCGAGATGCCGCGCGACCCGAACGGGAAACTCCGCAAGCGCCGCCTGCGCGATCCTTATTGGGAGGGTCGCGAGCGGGCCGTCTGACGCGAATTCCAGGGGCGTCAAGCAGCCCGCACAGGCGGTTGTCCGAATACACCGCCCGGAGGTGGACCGGGCGGTGTATTCGGCTGGGCTTTTCCGCCCGCGGCCGCCGGTGATTTCCGTGCGGAATTCCGGTGACACGTGTCGACCGGCCGACGGAAACGAGAACTTGGACGGCACCGGAGACGGAAAAGGCCGGATCCCCGGGAACGGGAATCCGGCCGAATACTTCCGGGCGGCCGCGGATTACTCCGCGGTGCACACCGCCAGCGCCCACGGCAGGTCCGGCTTGCCGGTCGGCGTGCGGCGGGTCTCGTCGACGAAGCGCAGCACGCGCGGCACCTTGTAACCGGCGATCTTCGTGCGGCAGTGCTCCTGGATGCTGTCCAGCGTCGGCTCGGCCGACCCGGTGCGGAGCTGGACGACGACCGCGACGGTCTGGCCCCAGCGCTCGTGCGGGACGCCCACCACGATGGCGTCGTACACGTCCGGGTGGTCCTTGACCGCGCCCTCGACCTCTTCGGTGAAGATCTTCTCGCCACCGGAGTTGATGGTCGCCGAGCCGCGGCCGAGCAGGGTGATCCGGCCGTCCTCCTCCAGGCGCGCGAAGTCGCCGGGGACGACGTAGCGGGTGCCGTCGGGCGCGGTGCGGAACACCTCGGCGGTCTTGACCGGGTCGCCGAGGTAGCCGAGCGGGATGTTGCCCTTGCGGCCGAGCCGGCCGACCACGCCCGCGGGCAGCGGGTTCAGGTCGTCGTCCAGGACCACCGAGTCCGGCACCGCCTTGACGGTGATGCCGCCGCCCTGGTTCGCGGCCTGGCCCTTGACCGCCACGCCCACGCCGTTCGCGCCCGACTCGGACGCGCCGATCGCGTCCGACACGATGACGCCGAGGCGCTCCATGAACGCCTCCTTCAGCGACGGCGAGAACAGCGCGGCGCTGGACGACACGGCGAACATCGACGACAGGTCGTACCCGCCCTCGCGGCCGTCCGGGCGCGGCTCGTCGACCGCTTCGATCAGCGGCCGCGCCATCGCGTCGCCGGTGATCATGATGACGTTGGCCTTCTCGCGCTCGACCGTCATCCAGACGTCGTGCGCGTCGAACTTGTCGATCAGCACCACGCGTTGGCCCTTGGCCAGGTTGCTCAGCAGACCCCACTGGGTCGCGCCGTGCATGAGCGGCGCGATCGGGAAGAACGTGCCGACCCCGCCGCGGCCCTTCTCGGCGAGCTGCTCCGGGCGGTCGACGCGGTCGCCGTTGGTCGGGTCTATCCCGCCGCCGAGCGCGAAGATGACGTCCTCCTGGCGCCACTGCACGCCCTTGGGCATGCCGGTCGTGCCGCCGGTGAACAGCAGGTAGATGTCGTCGCCGGAGCGCGGGCCGAAGTCGCGGTCCGCGCTGCCCGCCGCGACGGCGTCCTCGTAGCGCACCGCGCCGAGCGCGTCGGTGTCCGCGTCCGTGCCGTCCTCGATCACCACGAGGTGCCGCAGCCCGGTGACCTTGGGCGCGACCTCGGCGACCCGGTCGGCGAACTGGCGCTGGAAGAGCATGGCGACCGGCTTGGCCTGGTCCAGGAGGTAGGCCAGCTCGTCGGCGACGTAGCGGAAGTTCACGTTGATGCAGACGCCGCGGATCTTGTAGATCGCCAGCATCGCTTCGGCCCACTCGATGATGTTGTAGGCATAAACCGCGACATGGTCGCCGGGCCGGACGCCCGCGTCGGCCAGATGGTGCGCGAGACGGTTCGCGCGTTCCTCCAATTCGGAGTATGTCCGGCGCGCCCCATTGGCGACGACGGCCTCGCGGTCGGGGTATTGCTCAACCGCGTGCTCGAAGAGGTCGGCAAGGTTGAATTCCATGGCCCGGAGCGTAGGCCGACAGCATCGCCGAATTCCATAGTGTGACGCAATTACTGTGCCGCGGACGTTGTGACGCTGTTGACCGCGGCACACCCTTGACTGAGACAATGATCGCCGTTCCCGTGTGTCCTTGCCCACCCGTGGGCAGCCACGCGCGCACATCCACGTACATCCACGTACATCCACGTTCAAGGAGGGGCCTTGGCCGCCAACCCGCACCTGCTGGTCGAGCGACGCGACGGCACGCTGCTCGTGACGCTCAACCGCCCCGAGGCGAAGAACGCCTTCTCGCTGCCGATGCTGGTGGGCCTCTACGACGCGTGGCTCGAGGCGGACGCCGACGACGACATCTATTCGATCGTCCTCACCGGCGCCGGCGGCGTCTTCTGCGCCGGCATGGACCTCAAGGCCCTCGCCGGCGCCGACATGGCGGACGGCGACACCGCCGTCTACCGCGAGCGCATGGCCGCCGACAAGGACCTGCACTGGAAGGCCATGCTGCGCCACCACCGGCCGCGGAAGCCGCTGATCGCCGCGGTCGAGGGCTTCTGCGTGGCGGGCGGCACGGAGATCCTCCAGGGCACCGACATCCGCGTCGCGGGCGACACCGCGGTGTTCGCCATCGCCGAGGTGCAGCGCGGGCTCTTCCCGCTCGGCGGCTCGACGGTGCGCCTGCAGCGCCAGATCGGCTACACCAACGCGATGGAGATGCTGCTGACCGGGCGGCGCTACACCGCCGCGGAAGCCCGCGAGATCGGCCTGATCGGCCGCGTGGTCCCGGCCGGCACCGCGGTCGAGGCCGCGCTGGAGATCGCCGCCGTCATCAACGGCAACGGCCCGATCGCCGTCGAGGCCGTCAAGCGCTCGATCATCGAGACCGCGGACCTGTCCGAGGAAGACGCCCTCAAGCGCGAACTGGAGATCGGCCAGCCGGTGTTCGGCACCGCGGACGCCAAGGAGGGCCCGACGGCGTTCGCGCAGAAGCGCAAGCCGGTCTTCCGCCGGGCGTGAGGGGGCCGTCCGCCGCGGCGTGAGCCGCGGCCGCGCCGGTGCCGGCGCGGGGCGCACCGGTCGGGAGCGCGACGGCGTACCCGACCGGGCGCCCGCGAGGGACAATGGAGTCCGGCGGAACCGCGCGTCCCGGCGCGCACCGACGCCGCTGGAGGATTCCATGCCGAACACGCAGGTCCACGAGCCCGGCCAGCAGGAGTCGCACGAAGACGTCCACGTGGTGATGTCGCCGGAGCGGGTGATCGTCACCGGCCGGGACATGCACCCGTCCGACGAGGACGTCACGTCCGAGCAGACGTCCCACGCGAGCGAGACGTCGCAGGCGGAAGGGGCGCGGACGGACGACTGACGCCGACGCCCGCGAGCGTCGCGCTCAGGCGTACTCCCGCAGCCTCGGCCGAATGCCGAACACCACCAGCACCACGCCCACCCCGAGTACCACCCCCGGCAGCCACGTCCACCCGTCGAGGGCGTCCTCCGTGTCCGCGATCTCGGTGTCGAAGGCCGCGCGGTGCGCGTCGGCCTCGGTGTCGAGCGTGCTCTGGTAGTCGTAGAACTCGAAGGCCAAGTTGCCGCGGCCCACGTTGGTGGCCATGCCGATCGCGACGTCGCGGCGGCCCGAGGCGACCGCGGCCTGCAGCGCGCTGTCGTCGCGGCGGAACGCGGCCAGCCGCGCGGTGAGCCCGGGGGACGTCGAAGTCGGGTCCAGGGCTGTGGACTTGGCGGCGAACTGGGCCCGGTAGTAGCCCTCCCGCTCGGGCAGCATCAGGTAGCGGCTCTCGTCCGCGTTGGCGTCCGACGCCACCGCGCGCGTGCGCGCCAGCGCACTGAACGGGTCGAACGACGTGCTCTTCGCGTCCCGCACACGCGTGCCCTGGTCGGACAGCAGGGAACCGCCGAGCACGGTCAGCACCGCCACCGCGACCGTCGCCGCGGCCAGCCCCGGGTTGAGGATCCGCCGGAAGCGCCGGGCGAGGGTGAACTGCCAGACCAGCAAGGTCAGCAGCGTCGCCCCGCCGACCGCCCACACGGCCGCCGAGGTCAGCTTCGCCGTCGAACTCCCGTCGCTCGCCGCCGCCGACAAGCGGTCCTCGGCGCCGCGGCCGAGCCGGTCGGCGGCCGGCAGCAGGTCCTGGTGCATCAGCGCGGTCGCGGCGAGGTAGTAGTTCACGGCGAGTGCGGGCGGACGGCCGACGGGCCGGTCCTGAACCTGGTCGTCCGCGGCCTGCGCCTGCGCGGCCAAGGCGTCGTAGCGGGCGAGTCCGGCGAGCAGTTCGCCCGCGGTGCCGGCGTCCGCGGTGCCGAGCCCGCGGTCGATCAGCGCCTGCACGTCGGTGTTCACCGAGGCGCGCCGCAGCCGCAACTGGCGCAGCGCGGACTGCTTGTTGCCGATCTGCTCGTCGTGCCCGATCAGCAGCACGTTGGCGACCTGCGCGTCGATGTCCGCGAGGGCGAAGTACAGGTCGGACGCGGTCGCGGCCTGCGGCGCGGCGCTGCGGCCGACGGCGTGCACGTTGCCGCGGGCTTTGGCGACCCCGACGGTGAGGGCCGCGAACAGCGCGGCCAGCAGCAGGATCACCAGAGCGGTGGTGGCCCGGATACGGGCGGGCGCGCCGCGGAGTCGCGGCCGCAGGGAAGGACGCGGAGTGCGCGCGGGGCGCGGGAGGGTGTCGTGGACCGCAGGGGTCCGGCGCGGCGGGGGAGCGGCCGCGGTCGAGGGGGCCGCCGGTGCGACCGTCGGCACGCTCATGCCGGCACCGCGCTGCGCTCGGCGCCGCATTCGCGAACCGCATCCCCCTGGCTGATTCGCTCGCTCATGGACGCACGCTAGGTGACCGCGTCGACACGTTCCTCACGGTGCGGTGGCGTGCGGGCGAAGTCCGCGTGAACGCCAGGCGGGCCGGAGCCGAAGCCCCGGCCCGGTGCGCGGTGCCCGTCCGGGATGCTCAGTCGCGGCGGCGAGCCGAGGCCCCGGAGCGGTCCGTGCTGGCGGTCGGTACGGCTAGGCCGCGGAGCACGGCACGTGGCTCTCCGCCCGGAACGTCGCGCCGTGGCTGGTGACCCAGTGCGCGGGGCCGTCTTCGGCATGCCGTGACGGCATCTGCCGCGGGACGCGCGCGAGTCCGGCGACGTACGGCTCCCCGCACGCGTCGCACAGCGTCGGCATGGCGGCGGGCGCATACCGGTCGAGCGTGCGCAGGAGGCTGCGGGCGAAGCGCAGGGCGGACGCGAACGACGCGGCGGCGGCCTCGTGGTCGCGGCTGCCGTGCGCGTGCGCGGCGTCCCTCAGGGACCGGGCCAGGTAGCTGAGGCTGGCGCGCGGAAACGGCGGTGCGCCCGCGGCGATGTCGTCGGCCTGCCCGGCCACGACGCCCGCCCAGCCGGCGAACGCCGGGTGGCGTACGGCTGACCCGGTGCGCTGCGCGATCACCGTGCCGGCGAGCTTCCGGGCGGCGGCGGCGCATTCCGGGGTCAAATCCTTGCGGTCGAGGTCCATGTCCGGCTCCTCGGGGTCTGTTGCGGTCTACTGCACAGGCTGCGGTGTGTGGTGCCGGCCTGTGGATCAGACCGCCTTGGACAGGATGCGGCCTGGAGACCGCCAAACGCGTCAAAAGATGAGCTAAGTCACACCGAAATGTCGGAAATTGTCGACCTTCGCGGGTTTAGCAAGGGTGACGAAAAGAACAAAACGGTCTACTTGTGCGCTCCGTAGGCGACCCCACCCGGACGGTTGCGGCCTCGGTTTTCCGGCCTCGTGTCCGCTCAGCGGACACCGTGTCGCACCTTGTGTCGCTGCGTCGTCACGCACCGCCGCCGGGGCGGGCGGCGTGCCGGAAACCCGCCTCGGCGCGCCGCCCGCACGCCTCTTCCGGCTGCACGGAGCATCTGTTACATATGCCGCCGGATCGCCGGAGACCCGCCACTTCCTCCGCCGCGACGGACTCTCCGTGCCCGTCGCGGCGGAGCCGCCCGCGTACGCCGCCCGTACGCGCCAACGTGGGAAGGAGAGGTGCCGCTGTGCCCAGTTGGCTACCGGAGAGTGCCGAAGGCCTCACCGAGCTGGACGGCGTACTCGGACTGCGCCCTTCGCTCTACACCCGCTACCGCGACTACGTGACCCGCGTCTGGTCGCCCGACGTCCTCGACCCCGTCCTCACCGAACTCGTCCGGCTGCGCATCGCCGGACTGCTCGAGTGCGGCGTCGAGGAAGCCGCCCGCAGCCGTGCCGCCGTGCACACCGGCCTCGACGAGGCCCGGATCGCGCGCGTGCCGTACGGCTCGGACGACCCGGTGTTCACGCCGGCCGAGTCCGCATGCCTGCTGTTCGCCGAGCAGTTCGTGCTCGCCCCCGAGTCGGTGACCGACGAGCAGCGCAAGCAGCTCGCCGGGCTGCTCGGCGACGGGGGGCTCGTCGGGCTCGCCATGGTGTGCGCGATCTTCGACGGCTTCGACCGCTTCCAGGTCGTGCTCGGTGCGCAGGACACCGATCCCGACCTGCCGTACCCGATGCTCGTCCATCCGCCCGGCCTGGACCCCGACGCGCCGCCGGGCCCGCCGGTGTTCGACCCCGCCGACCCGATCGCGGCCAGCCCGCTCGCGCTCCAGCCCGACCTGCTGGCGTCGTTCCTGCGGATGTACGCGACGCTGTGGTGGGACGGCGTGGTCGACCACCCGTCCAAGGAGGTCGCCCGGCTGCGGAACGCCCGCGTGACCGGCTGCCGCTACTGCCGCAACGTCCGCTTCGCGCAAGCCCGCGAGGACGGCCTCGGCGAAGACCTCGTCGAGCTGATCGCCGACGGCTTCGAGGAAAGCACCCTCGAGGAACGCCACAAGGTGGTCATCCGGTTCGCCGACTTCTTCCTCGGCGACCCGCACGGCATGGGCGAGGAGAGGGGAGCCGAGGTGCGCGACGACCTGCTCGCCGCGTACGGCCCGGACGGCACCGTGGAGCTGGCCGCCGGGCTCGCGCTCTTCATGGGTTTCTCGAAGATCGCGGTCACCCTGGGGACCGTTCCGCACGATTTTCCGACCATGGTGATACCCACCCCGGGCGGGTGAATCCGCAGGCCGGATGACGGCGACATGGCCGGTATGCGAACGGCGGCGGGCCCGTGAAACAGCCGCGGACCCGCCGTCCGCGGACCGTACGATTCGGGTGGCGAAGGGCTGTTGCACCCGGATCTTCCCGTGTAACGTTGCTCGCGGTTGCAAGCAGTAGAAGTAGTTCCCTCGCAAGACCGACGCCTGCGGACTTGACTGCCCCGTAGGCGTTTTTCCATCCCGGAGTACTTCGCGGGGAGTGGGACCACTCGACGTAAGCGACCCGGACGCCGCGAAGTGCGGCGGCCGAGGTTTTCATGAAGGAAGAAGACATGGCCACCGGTACGGTCAAGTGGTTCAACGCGGACAAGGGCTACGGCTTCATCTCCCAGGATGACGGCGGCGCCGACGTGTTCGTCCACTTCTCGGCAATCCAGACGAACGGCTACCGTTCGCTTGAGGAGAACCAGCGGGTCGAGTTCGAGGTCACGCAGGGCCAGAAGGGCCCGCAGGCCGAGATGGTTCGCCCGCTCTGATCACGCTTCGGCCGGTACGGCCGGCGAAGGCCCGCCCCGGGGAACCGCGGGCGGGCCTTCGCGTATATGCGTGCAGGGTACAAGCGTTACGGGCCGTCAGTTCCGGACCCGCCTTCGGGCCGGCCTGACGATCAGCCCACGACCCCGGCCGCACGCAGCGCGGTGATCCGGTCCGCCATGCCCAGTTCCGCGAGCACCTCGTCGGTGTGCTCGCCGAGCAGCGGCGACGGCGCGCCGAGCGCCGCGGGCGTGCCCGCGAACTGCGCGGGATGCCGCGGCATGCGCAGCCGCCCGGCCTTGGCGTGCACGGATTCCTCGAACAGGCCCACCGCCACCGCGTGCGGGTCGTCCGGGAGTTCGGCCGGCGCGAGCACGCGCCCGCAGGGCACCCGCTGCGCCTCCAGCGCGGCCATGCCCGCGCCGACGTCCATGACGAGCGCCGCCTTGTAGCAGCGCTGCACGAACGCGCTGGTCAACTCCGGGTGCTTCATGCGCTCGCCGATGGTGGCGACCCGCGGGTCGTCGTGCCCTTCGACGCCGAACGCCCGGCACATGCCCGCGAAGTCCGCGTCCGACGTGGGCGCGACGACCGCCCAGCCGTCCTGGAACCGGATCGGCTTCAGCGTCTTGTTGAAGCTGGAGTTCCGGCTGCCGTCGCTGTCCAGCAGCACCTCGTTGCCCGTCGCGTCGACCCACAGGAACGACGTCACCGCGTCGAGCATCGACAGCTCCACATGCTGGCCGCCCAGGCCGCGTTCGCGCGCGAACAGCGCCGCGGTGATCGCCTGCGACGCCACCAGCGCGGTGACCTTGTCGGCGGCGGACTGGCGCAGGAACACCGGGATTTCCGGTTCGCCGTCGGCGGGCACGTCCGCCTGGTTGACGGCCAGGCCGGCGTAGGCCTGGATCACCGGGTCGTAGGCCGACTTGCCGGCGTACGGGCCGTCCGGGCCGAACCCGGACAGCGACACATAGACCAGGTCGTCGCGGCCCTTCGCCAGGTCCGCATAGCCCAGGCCCAGCCGTTCCACCACGCCGGGCCGGAAATTCTGCACGACCACGTCGCACGTCGCGGCCAACGCCCGCACGACGTCGCGGCCTTCCCCCGTGTGCACGTCCACGACGATCGACCGCTTGCCGCGGTTGCACGACGCGAACAGCGCACTCGTCCCGCCGATCGCCACCCCCACCCAGCGCGCGATGTCGCCGATGCCGGGGCGCTCGACCTTGATCACCTCCGCGCCCTGGTCGGCGAGCAGCGCGACCGCGTACGGCCCCGTCGCGGCAATCGACAGATCGAGCACGCGGATTCCCCGCAGCGGACCGGTCTCACTCATGGGCAGTCCATACCTTTCTTCGTGGGTTGTTTCTGATCATTCGTAAGATCGGGACGCCCGGGGGTCCGGGTATGGCTGGCATGGGTGAGCCGATGTCGTGGCTGAAAGGGATTGGCCGCCCGGTGCCCCGCGA
>NZ_BAABHS010000076.1:0-11415 GCF_039542225.1 Yinghuangia aomiensis
GTCCAAGAAAGACATCCTGCGTTGCCTCAAACGCTTCATCGCCCGCGAGATCTACAAGCACCTGACCCGCCAGCCAACCACCCAACCACCGCTCCTACAGACCACTTGACGATCTATAGGAGCTTCACACGAGCCTGCGGCGACCCGCGCCGGGCCGCCGCGGGTCGCCGCAGGGCGCCGCACCCAGGTGCGGCGCTTCGGTGGCCGTGCCGGGGCGGGGTGCCGGTGGCGGCGTCCGGGGCCGCGGCGCCGCTCGGCGGCCCCGTGCGACACGGTCGAGGGCGATGGGCTCACGAGCGCCGTGCCGGGCTGCTGTCGGCGGTCCACGTCGTCGCGGATGCCGCGGGCAGGGCGGTGTGGGACTCGCGTTCCGCCTGCTCCGGGTGGCGCGCCCGCCAGTAGGGATTGTCGTGGGGCAGGTTCCCGCTGACCCGGCCGTAGAGGCCGAAGGTGAGAACCATGAGGCCGACCAGGAAGCTGAAGATCACGTTCGGCATGCGGAAAGCCAGGATGTTGCCGCTGCGGTCCAGCAGGAACAGGTTGACGAATCCGCTCGCGATGAAGAGCACGCCGACCACGGTGTTGAGCGTGGAGGCGGTGTTGCCGCCGATGACGGCGCCCGCGACGAGCACGATGCCGACGACGATCGACACGGTGCTCAGTGCGCCGTTCGTGCTGAGTCCGGCGAGGTTGCTGCCGTGGGTGTCGAAATAGGCCAGCCGGTCGGCGAAGCCGAGGCTTCCGAAGGTCAGCAGCACAAGACCGGTGAGTCCGGCACCGAACCGGTAGACCTGGCTCAACCGGTGGTCCACGGGTAGTTCTTCGGAGAGCTTCACGGTGGTCTCCCGTCGCTGGGGCCGCCGGTGCGACGGCCGCTGCCTCCAGCCTCCGCGGAGGTATCATGGATGCAAGTCGCCAAGGATTTGCACAGGTTTTCCGCACTCCCCCGGACGGACCTCCCATGAACGACCGACCCGCCCCCGCCGTCGCCGTGTTGCCGTCCGGCACCGCCGCCGAACCTTCCTTCGGGATCGGGGCCGCCGCCCAGCGCATCGGGGTCGCCGTCGCGACGCTGCGCAGCTGGGAGCGCAGGTACGGCATCGGTGCGCACGGGCAGACGCCCGGCGGGCACCGCCGCTACACGGCGACGGACCTGACTCGACTCGAATACATGTGCGCACTCACCTCTGCCGGGGTTCCGCCCGCGGAGGCGGCCGCGCTGGCCCTCGCCGCGCCGTCCCACGCACCGGGCCCGCGGCCGCCCCGCCGCGCGGGCGGGGGTGCCACGTTGCCGCTCGGCCGATCGGCGGCCGACACGCACCCGGCGGCGCAGGGCCTCGCGAAGGCCGCGATGCGGCTGGATGCCGATGCGGTCGGGGGACTGCTGGACGAGGCGTTCGCCGCGTCCGGGGTCGTGGCCGCGTGGCACGATCTCGTCGTCCCGGTCCTGTTCGGCATGGGCCGCAAATGGGCGAACACCGCGGCCGCCCCGGGCGCGGGGGCCCACGGCACCAAGTACGTGGAGGTGGAGCACCTTCTCGCGGGCTGTGTAGCGGCCGCGCTGCACCGTGCCGCCGATGCCGCGGCCGTCGCGCGCGGCAAGCCGGATCGTGCTCCGGGGTCCTCCCCGGTCGGCGCGGGCGTGCGCGGGGTGCTGCTGGCGTGCGCTCCGGGCGAGCTGCACACGCTTCCCTTGGAGGCGCTTGCCGCCGCGCTGACCGAACGCGGGGTGCCGGTCCGCATGTTCGGTGCGTCGTTGCCGCGGGCGGCGCTGCTCGAGGCGGTCCGGCGCACCGGTCCGGGCGCTGTCGTCGTGTGGGCGCACACGGCGGCCACCGCGGATGCCGACACGGTGGCGGCGGTGCGCTCGTTGCCGCGCGCGAGGATGACGACGGTGATTCCCGCCGGCCCGGGCTGGAACGCGGCCCGCGGGCGCGGCGGGATACCGGCGCCGTCGAGTCTCCGCGACGCTGTGCGCATGCTCACCGACGGGATCTGACGGGACCCGCTGCCTTCCCGGCGCGCCGGGGTCCTACAGGCCCAGGTCGCGCCCCACGATCTCCTTCATGATCTCCGTCGTGCCGCCGTAGATGGTGGAGATGCGCGAGTCGAGGTAGTCGTGGGCGATGCGGTATTCGAGCATGTAGCCGTAGGCGCCGTGGAGTTGGAGGCAGCGGCCGACGATGTCGACGTACTGCTCGGTGGCCCAGAACTTCGCCGCCGCGGCGTCCGCGGCGGCGAGTTCGCCGCGCGTGTGCCGGGCGAGCAGGTCGTCGAGGTAGGCGCGGCCCACGCGGGCGGTGGTGACCATCTCGGCCAGTTGGAACCGGGTGTTCTGGAAGGAGCCGATCGGCCGGCCGAACGCCTTGCGTTCTTTGACGTACTCGACGGTGCGTTCCAGCACGCCTTCGATGGAGGCCATGGCGCCGGCCGCGATGGAGATGCGCTCCTGGGGCAGGTTGCGCATGAGGGAGGTGAAGCCCGAGCCTTCTTCGCCGAGCAGGTTGGCGGCGGGCACGCGGAGGTCGGTGAAGAACAGTTCGCTGGTGTCCTGGGCGTGCAGGCCGATCTTCTCCAGGTTGCGGCCGCGGGAGAAGCCGGGGCGGTCGGCTTCGACGACGAGCAGGCTGATGCCGTGGTGGGGGTGGGGGCCGGTGCGGACGGCGGTGACGACGAGGTCGGCGTTCTGGCCGTTGGAGATGAAGACCTTGCTGCCGTTGACCACATAGTCGTCGCCGTCGCGGACGGCGGTCGCGGCGATGCCGGCCAGGTCGCTGCCGGTACCGGGCTCGGTCATCGCGACCGCGACGACCAGGTCTCCGGCGGCGATGCCGGGCAGCCAGCGCGCCTTCTGGCCGTCGTCCGCCAGGTCGGTGAAGTACGGCACGACGATGTCGTTGGAGAGCGACAATCCGGCGAGCCCGTCGGAACCGGGGTGCCGGGAGAACTCCTCGCCGATCACCGCGTTGAAGCGGAAGTCGGCGACTCCGGCGCCGCCGTACTCCTCGGGGATGTTGAAGCCGAGGATGCCCGCTTTGGCGGCCTCCTTGAACAGCCATCGGTCGACCCGTCCCGCGCTGCGCCACCGTTCGGCGTTCGGTCCGGCGTGCTTGTCGGCGAAGGCGCGCACCGTCTCGCGGAAGAGTTCGTGGTCGTCGTCGTAGAGGGGGCGCCTGCCGGGGATCACCACGGTCATCGGGACTCCTGTCCGGATCGGGCGGGCGGTGACGGAACCCTTGCCGTCCCCGACACACCTCGATATGTTAATGAAGAATCGCGCTATCGGACACCCTTGAGACAACGCTCGTCTCGTCCGATTCGGCGGGCGAGCCAGCCCTGGATCAAGGCCTGAACGTTCCTGGCTGGAGGTCATTAAGTAAATGGAGAATCTCAGCAGGAGGCGGGCACTGAAGCTCGGCGCCGCCCTGGGGCTCGCCGGTGTGGCGCTCGAAGCCCCGAAGGCGTGGTCGTGGTCGTCCGCGGGCTCGCTCGCCGCGACCGACACGGTCACCGATCCGTTCACGGTGTGGGACCCGGTCCCCGACCAGGTGGCGGCCCGGATCCTGGCCGACGGCGCGACCGCGTCGGTCAACACGGCGTGGAACGCGTGGACGAACAACGGCGATCCGCTGCCCGCCGGCATGCCCGGCTACCTGAAGTCCTACCTGCAGCAGGTCAACCAACTGCCGTCGTGGGCCGACCGGTCGGTCCTCGCCGCGTCCCAGCAGCTCTACAAGCGGCTCAGCATGTACCTGTTCCTGTCGCTGAGCCTCGGCAGCGGAATCCTGAGCACGGTGATCCCGCGGGAATCCCGCGCGGTCTACTGGTCGGCGGGCGGGGCCGACATGAAGGCCCGCGCGGCGAAGACCTTCACCTTCGGCTACGACATGGTCGCCGCCGATGCCTGGAGCCCCAACGGGCACTTCGTGGTCACCGCGAACAAGACCCGCCTGGTGCACTCCACCGTGCGCAACCTGCTGCCCACGTCGGCGAAGTTCCAGGCGACCGCCGACCAGCCGAAGCCCATCAGCAACGGCGACATCCTGCGCACGTTCCACTCCACCGCGACGTTCACGCACCTGAACTTCGCCAAGTGGCACGTGCCGATGTCGGCGGCCGAGCAGAACGCGGACCTGCACGCCTGGCAGGTCGCCCTGCATCTGCTGGGCGTGCAGCGCCAGTTCATCCCGGCCAGCTGGGCCGACGCGGTGGCCCAGGCCGAGCAGATGCTGTGGCCCGACCTCGCGCCCACGACCGAGGGCACCAGCCTGGCGCACACCCTGCTGGGGTACATCGAGCGGCCCGTGCTGGGGCTGGACACCGGGTTCGTCAGCGAGATGGTCCGCTACCTCATCGGGGATGCGTACTCCGACTGGCTGGGCCTGCCGCACGACTTCATCTCGCGCGGCATCATCGAGGCCGGCTGGCCGCTGTATGTCGCCTTCCGCGAGAAGACGTCGTGGATCATGCCGGTGAACTACTACCTGTTCGACCAGTTCGTGCGCGGCGTCGCGATGCTCTTCCTCAACAACGGCACGTCGGCGACGCAGACCCCCGTCACCCTGCCGTCGGCGAACCGGCCCGGCGCCTGAGTCCGGCGCCCGGACCGGGCGCCCCGAACGGTGCCCCGCGGCACGGACGCCGAACCGGCCGCGGGGCGCCCTCCCCGCTACAGCCCCAGGGCACCCACGACCAGCGCGGTGACCGCTTCCCGGTTCCCCGGCGAATCCCGCCACCGCAGCAGGCGGCCGACCTCGACCACCACGCCGAACCCGGCGTGCACCAGCACCCGGGCCTGCCGCGGGTCCAACTCCGGCCGGGCCGCCCCCAGTTGCTGCTCCCACAGCGCGATGTGCTCGCGTTGCGCGAGGATCACGGGGCGCCGCACGGTGTCCGGCAGGCCGCGCACCTCCCCTTCGGCGACGCTGGTCAGGGCGGTGTTCTCGAAGCTGTACGCGACGTACGTCGCGGCCAGCACCGCCACGGCCGCGTGTGGTTCGGCCACCCCGTGCAGGTTCTGGTTCACGGCCTGGGACAGCAGCTCCGCCGCCTGGAGGCACGCCGCCACCAGGATGTCGACCTTGCCCGCGTAAGAGCGGTAGAGCACGGAGGCGGCCAACCCGGCCGCTTCCCCGATCTGCCCGTTGGTGACGTTGGCGAAGCCGTCCCGCGCGAAGAGCGGGACGGCGGCCGCGAGGATCTCCGCACGCCGGGTCCGCGGTACCGGCGGCACCGGCAGCTCGACGCGCCGCGCGCTTCCGGCCCCCGTCGCCGGATCGGTCCGCGCGGCGCTCAGGGCGGACTCCAGCAGCAGGTCCTCCAGGCGGCGCTGGGCCAGCGACGTGTGGTGCATCGTCACGGAGCCGACCACACCCAAAGCCGCCACCGCGCGCAGCCGTTCGCCGGGTGTCCCGTGCTCGCGCCGCACCGCCTCCGCCACCCGGCCGACCACCAGCCCGAACTTCGCCCGCAGCAGCCGGCGGTCGTCGGGCGCGAGGTACCGCGCCTCCCACCGGTACAACCCGCCGGAGGCCCGGCCCGCGACGGTGCTGCGCGCCAGGACGCCCAGGACGTCGGCCAAGGCGGCATCGGCAGGCACCGCGTCGAGCGCCGCGACCAGGCCGTCCGCCAGCACGTTCGTGCACGCGACGAAGAGCGTGTACTTGTTCGGGAAGTGCCGGTACAGCGCGGCCGCGGTGATGCCGACTCCGGCCGCGATCTCCTCCATGGACGCCGCGTGGTAGCCGCGTTCGCTGAAAACCCGCCCCGCGGCGTCGACGATGAGCTGCTTGCGGTTGCGCGGCCGGGTGGCGGCAGTCTGTTCGGCGGTCACCGACAGACCTGGGCGGACACGAGCGCGGACACGGCCATGGGGCAAGTGAATCACAGGGGGCGGGCCGTCCGGCCGGCCGCGTCGCGCCGCCCGAAGGCGGGGTCGGCGCGGCTTTCCCGGGCCGCGGCACCGCCTCAGGCCGGGGTGCCACCGAGCCGGTCCGCGGGCTGTGCGGCGTTCACCGTCGCCCCGGAATCCCACACGGAGAGCAGGCGTGCGAGTTGCCGCCGGTCCCGGGCGCGCGGCTGCGCCCCCGCGAGCAGTTCGGCGACGGCGCCGAGCGCACGCGCGGAGGGGACGGCGGCGCCGTCGCCGGGGTTGAAGGTGTCGCAGATGGCGGTGAGCGCGGCGCGCTGCCGGGCGTCGACGTCCAAGGCGGGGTCCTTTGCTGGTGCGGTCGTCGGCCGGAGGACGGTCAGCTTCCGAAGTAGGCGCGCCGGATGCGGTCGCGGTCGGTGCGGAGGTCGGCCGCGCGGCCCGCGAGGACGATTCGCCCGTGGTGGAGTACGACGGCTTCGTCGGCGACCGCGAGTGCGTGGTCGATGTGCTGCTCGACCAGCACGATCGCCGTCCCTTCGGTGTCGGCGAGGCGGCGCAGGATCGGCAGTGTCCGCTGCACGGCGACCGGCGACAGGCCCGTGCTCGTTTCGTCGATCAGCAGTACGCGCGGGCGCAGCAGCAGGGTCTTGGCGATCGCGAGGAGCTGCTGTTCGCCGCCGGACAGGGCGCCGCAGCGGCGGTCCAGGAGTCCGCTGAGCTGCGGAAAGCGGTCGAGGGCGGGTCCGAAGCCGCCGGGGCTCCGGGAGAGGCGGAGGTTTTCCGCGACGGTCAGCCGGTGGAAGACCCTGGACCCGCGGCACACGGCGCACGCTCTGTCGCTGATGGTCGAGCGCGTGGTCATGGCGTGGTCGTACGAAGGCGTCGAGTACGAGGCGGAGACGCTGATCGACACACTCAACAAGATCTGGGTGCGCTCGCTCGGACTGTCGCGGCGGGACGCGGAGGGGGACGGGCCGCGGCGCGCCGAGGAACGCTGACCGGCTGACGTCGTCGTGGTCGCCTTCGTCGCCGGGCGGCGTTGGCACTAACCTTCCGACAGTCCGGTTCGGAACGGGAGGCCCGAGGGCCCTGGGCAAGGGACGGCAGGTTTGCGTGCACCGCGTGCGGTGATCGTGGGCGGTGCGGCGGCCGTGCTGGCCGCCGGCGGCTTTGCCGCGAAGGCGGCGCTCGGGGACGGCGACGGCGGGCGCCCGGAGCTGATCCACAACGGCGGGTTCGAGGACGGTGCCGCGGACTGGTGGACCTCGGGCGCGGCCGCCACGGCGACGATGGCCGACCCCGCGATGGGCGGGGGCAAGGTGCTGCGGGTGCAGGTGCCCGGCGGGTCGTCGAATTCGTGGGACTACATGGTCGGGCAGACCGGGTTCTCGCTCGCGAAGGGCGAAGAGTATGTCCTGAAATTCACCGCACGGTCCGACAAACCGGTGATGATCCGCGTCACCGTGCAGCAGGAACAGGCCCCGTACGCCATCGCGTTCGACAAGCGGGTCCAGCTGGAGAAGGACAAGCGCACGTTCGAACTCCCCTTCACCGCGGGCCAGAAGATCGACGGGGCGGCGCTCACGTTCCAACTCGGCGGTGCGGACGGTGACGTTTCGGTCATGGTGGACGCCGTCTCGGCCAAGGACGGCAAGGGGCCGGACACCGGGCCGGACACCGCGTTGATCGCGACGGCGGCGACCGCGGCGCTCGTGTCGGCGGGTGCCTTCGGCATGCATGTACGGCGACGGCGCCGGGACACGGCCGTGCCCGGCGGGGACGGGCTTTCCACGGCACCGGGGTCAGCGGTGCCGCCCGCGCAGTACATGCCGACGCAGGCCGTTCCGCCCCGGTACATGCCGGCGCCGGCCGTTCCGCCCGCGCAGTCCATACCGCCCCTCGACCCGCCCTCCGGTCCGCTCCCCCACCCGGCTGCACCGGACCACAACGCCCTGGATTCGGTGTGGTCGGTGAGTGCCGTTCCGCCGGGCGCGCCGGAGCACGCCGCTCCGTCGGCCGCACCGCCGTCGGACGGCCTGGGCGCGCCGTCCGAGGCCGGCGACGACGCTGCCGGGGCGCACCCGCCGGTTCCGCCGACCTTCGCCGACAACGTCGTCTTCACGCCTCCGCCCGCGCTGTTCCCACCCGAGGACGAGCCCGAGGCGGACGGGGCGACCCCGTCCTGGCGTCCGCCGGAGAACCCGCCGCGCGAGGGCTGACGGCCGCAGGCGTCCGGCCCCGGCGGAGTCAGTTGCGACGAGCGCGGCGACGGCGCCGTTCCCGTGCCCGACGAGGTGGGCACGGCAGCGGCCGCCGGGGCCTGCGCCGTTGGCCGGCCCTGTCCTCCTCCGGCCCCGTCGCGGTCATCCCACACGGTCATGTGTACGGCCGTACGTCACGCTATTGAAGGCCTTCCGAAGCGAGGTGCGGGCCGGCGGCTGTAACTCCCGCGCGTCCCCGAACCAATAACCCGTGACCGCACACATCCACCGGGGAGGTTCTTTGCCGCCGCCCGCCGCCGACCGCAGTCCGGACGCCACCACCGATGCCCGCGCTCCCGTGAGAGTCGCCGGCATCGCGCACGACCCCGCCGCCCTCGAGGCGTTCTATCGCGCGCACATCGACGCCGTGGCGCGTTTCGTGGCCCGCCGGGTCGACGATCCCCACGACGCCGCGGACCTGACCGCGGACGTCTTCCTCGCCGCGCTCGGCTCGGCGCACACCTACCGCGGGGCGGAAGGCGGCGAGCGCGCCTGGCTGTACGGCGTCGCCCGGAACGTCGTCGCCGACGCGCGCCGACGGTCCGCCCGCGAAGCCGCGGGGGCGCGGCCGCCGGATCGCCTACGGGCTGGCGGCATCGGTCGCCACCGCCGCGGCACTGGGTATCGCCGCGTCCGCACTCACCGGCGAGACCGCGCGGGCGGCCGCGTACACCGTCGTCCGGCAACCCGACGGCTCGGTCCGCTTCGCCATCAACGACTTCCGCGACCCGCAGGGACTCGAAGCCCGGCTGCGGCAGCTCGGCGTGAATGCGCGGATCGACTACGTTCCCATCGGCATGAAGTGCCAGGGCGGCCGGTTCACGGAGTACGCGATTTCCGACGAGGCCCTCCACGGCATCGTCCATTGGCTCACCGGCCCCACGGACCGGCTGCAGACCGACGAGGAAATCGCCTACTACCGGCGGAACTGGCAGGAGGTCCGCCCCGAACTGATGCCCCCCGGAACGACGTTGGTGCTGACCCAGACCATCTGGGCGGACCCGGACGACCCGGAGGTCGGCGGCTCCGTGGGCACCACCCACCTGGCGGCCGGGCCGGTCGCTCCCTGCCGGCCGGCCCCGGACCCCACCGCCCCCCGTTTCTCGTCCGAGAACGGCCAACCGCGCATCGAGCTGCCGCAGCCGCGCGGCTGACCTGCGGCAGCGAGGCCCCGGGCGCCGTGTGTCATATCGCGCGTCCGGGGAAGCCGCCGGGGCAGCCCTCTTTCGACTCTCGGGAAAGCGGTACCGATATGGACACCCCTGGACACGGCGGCAATGTGATCACCGAACTGACCGCGGACCACCGCGAGGTGGAGCGGATGTTCCGTAACCTGGATATATTCGCGGATCCCGGCGAACGCCGCGGTCTGGCCGACCGGATCACGATCGAGCTGGTCCGGCATGCGGTGGCCGAGGAGCAGTACCTGTACCCCGTGGTGCGCGAGCACGTCGCGGGCGGCCATGCCCTCGCGGACAAGGAGCTCGCCGACCACGCGGGCATCGAGAAACTGCTCAAGGAACTGGAGGGCACCCCCGAGGACGAACCGCGGTTCGCCGAACTGTGCCGCCACATCGCCTCCGAGGTGCGCACGCACGTCGCCGACGAGGAGGAGCGCCTGTTCCCGGCCCTGGCGCAGTACTGCGAAGCCGACATGCTCGACGAACTCGGCGACAAGGTCCGCAACGCCAAACGCCGGGCACCGACCCGGCCGCACCCGTCCGCACCGGACACTCCCCCGGCCAACAAGGTCCTCGCCCCGGGCGTCGGTCTCGTGGACCGGGCCCGCGACCTGGTCAGCGGGCGCGGGCGGAGCTGACGCGGAGAGGCCCCGCGGCGCTTCGCCACACCCGTGCCATCCGACGAGCGAGACGATTCGCCGGACATCGTGAAGCCGGTCGAGCCCGCCGAGATGCCGCGGGACGGCCGCCGCCGCACCGCGCACGAGCTCCCCGGCTTCGGCAACCTCCACGAACGCCCCAAGCGCCACGGGGCCCAGGGGCGTCTGCCGGCCCCCTCGTGCCGGCCCGCTCACGGGTGCCCGGGTCAGAGGCCCGAGGCGTCGAGGACCGCGACGGTGTTGTCGGAGGAGGCGACGTACACGGCGCCTCCGGCGGCGTCCCACGGCAGGGAGGTGACCGACCGGGCCGCGCCGTGGAACTTCCAGCGGGTGGCGCCGGTGGCGATGTCGACAGCCCAGACGGTGCCGGTGGCGTCGAGCGTGTAGACGTTGCCGGCGTCGCACTTGACCGATTCGGTGATGCCGAACATGCCGCCCGCGAGCGCGGTCCGCCAGACCGCCTCGCCGGTGCGGCCGTCGACGCAGTACAGCGCGTTGTTGGTGACCGCGAAGACGCGGCCGCTGCCCGGGTCGGCGCCGACCGCGCGCACGCCCGGCGCCGTGAACGACCAGGCCTTGTCGCCGGTTGCGCCGTCCCACTTCGTGACGTCGCTGGTGAAGGTCGCCGCGTTGCTGCTCGCGTACAGCAGGTTCTCGCCCGCCCAGGCCGCACCCGAGGCGCCGGTGACGACTCCGGGCGTCGCGAAGAAGGCGCGGGGCACGGTCTTCTGCCATCCGGTGGCGCCGTCCTTCGCCGGATCGACGAGTTGCAGGCGGGTTCCGGTCGTTCCCACGGTGGTGCCGGTCACCGTGCGGGTGCCGGACGGTGACGTCAGCACCAGGCTCACGCCTGTGGTCTGCCACACGGCGGTGCCGTCGCGGGCGTCCACGGCCCACACGAAACCCGAGTTGAGCGGGTCCGCCGCTCCGGGCTGGAGCCCGGAGACGACGACGAGGCCGCCGGACACGCCGACCACCGTGCCGAGCCCGACGCCCGGGTAGGGCAGAGGCACCGACCACGCCTTCGTGCCCGTGGCGGCGTCGGCGGCGACGAGCGCCCCCGCCAGGCTGCTCATGCCGACCACGAAGATGGTGCGGCCGTCGGCGGAAACTCCGATGTCCGAGCGGCCGAACGACGCGACGGGCAGGGTCCAGCGCAGCGTGCCCGCCCCGTCGAAGGCATGGCGTCCGACGACCGACGACACGATGAGCGACCCGGCGCGGACCGCGAGGTCGACCATCTGCTGCTGGGCGTTCACGGTCCGCCGCACGGCTGCGTCCGGCCCGTCGAGCACGTTGCGTTTTCCGGTCGGCGGGGGCAGCGGCCCGGCCGGTCCGGTCGGCAGCGGCACCGCGGCCGGGGTCGCCGGCGCCGTCCCGGGCCCGGCCGCGGACTCGCCGACGCCGGGCGGCGACGCGGCCCCGGCCGCTTTCGCGCCGCC
>NZ_BAABHS010000077.1:0-8010 GCF_039542225.1 Yinghuangia aomiensis
ATCACCGACGGCACAAACACCCCCGCGCAAGAGACGACACCGACGCGTCATCCCTCCCGCACAACAACCCACTTCATACCTGACCAGCGAAAACGCACACCGAACTCTCGGAAAGGCAACGGCTTCTCAGATGTGCGACGGACGTCGGATCCGCGTGGCGCACCGGAGTAGGTGAGGGCGATGTACGTGGACAGGCTGGCCGAACCGCGCGGGTAGCTTTCCACGACGTCAGCCAAGACCCTGCGAGCAAGGTCCGGGGCGTTCGGGCGGATGTTGCCGTACACCTCTTGGCGGAGCCGTTCGCCGGTATCGGGAGCAGCCTCCACGGTGACCGAGGCGCTGACCAGGCCGGGCTCCAGACCGAGGCCGGCCAGCCACTGCCCCCAGTAGGCAACCCAGGTGTCGATCTGCTCATCGTCGACCAGCGAGGCACCATCGGCATTGCAGGTGAGAACGACGGTGTGATGGTTGGTGGCAGGGACAGTGAGGAGCGCGAAGGGACGACCGTACGCGTCCTGGGCTTCACACAAGCGAGAAGTCGCGGAGAGCCCGGGCAGTTTGCACGTCCCGAGATCGATCCGCCCCAACGGGCCCGACCGGTAGAGGTGTTCGCCACGCATCTTGCCGCGCTGCCAGGACACCCGCGCGGTCGCCCATTGCAGCCCGTTCCTCCCGTGCCTGTCCCGCATGAGCAGAGGAACCAACGAGAAGCCGACAAGCACACCGACGGCCATCGCGCCGATCCACGAGACGAACATGACCACAATCGCAAGGATCGTGCCGCCGAACAACGCCAAGGTGCCCGCCAACCCGAGCCTGCCAATGCCCGGCGAAGTCGGCTTGCGCCAGTTTCCGTAGGTGCGCATTTCGTGGGCTGACATAGCAGTTCCTTACGTTGGGGGGTATGACGTCGAACCGTCCGGCATGTGAAAGCCGCCAGCCCGGGGCGTTTGCGTCAGCACGATGTCCCTCATCGTTGCGTCGTCCGGCTGCCGGCCCCCCGTTCCGCTCACGAAGGCCTGCACCTCGGAGTCGACGTGGCGACGCCAGTAGTCCCATCTCTGCCAGCCGTTGGCCGCTGTGCCTTGCGGAATCGGGTATCCGGTCCGTGCCGCGACATCCGCTGGGGACGCCTGCGGATCCATTCCGCGGGCGTCTTCGATGGCGCCGGCTGCGTTCCCCCACCGCTCGGCGAGCGTCTCTTGTGGGAGCTCGGCTTGGGCTGACCCGGTTCCCGGTGAGCGTGAAACGGGCACCCCGGCTGTTCTCTGAGAGTTGCCCGGCCCATCGGGAACCGAACGACGCGGACTGCCGCCCGAGCCATCGCCACCTGGAAGGCTGCCGGAACTGGCTGCGCCACCGGAGCCACCATCGGGGTTGCTCCCGCCCGGTGGGCCCGAACTCCCGGAATCACCGTCAGCCCCGCCTTGGCTCGACCGGGCTCTGGCCAGCCCCGCCACAGCGCCCTTGCCCGCTCCCGCGATCTTCGCACCCACTCCGAGCCCGACCCCCAGCCCGGCACGAGTTGCCTTGGCTCCCAGGACGACGGCGCCGAGGCCTGCTGCGACGTTTGCGTCCTCCCCATGGGACGCGGGTGCGACGATCGTGAAGATCACGCGGACCATGCCGGGCAGCAGCAGGGTGATCATCAGGATGATGAAGAAGCCCTTGAACTGGGCGGCCGCGTCCAGGTCCGCGTTGCCCCGCGGAGCCCACAGCCGGGCGCCGATCACGAAGACGATGACAGCCGCAGGCTTCACGAAGATGAAGGCGATGAGGTAGCCGATGTGCTGTTGAAACCACTGTTTGCCGCGTTCGGTGTTGGACGCCGCTGCGGCGAGGGTGATCGTGCCGGTGAGCGCGGTGACCACGAAGAACCGGGCGATCATGTAGAAGAACTGCGTCAGGCTGCCGATGATGATGAACGCGGATGCCAGGAGGAAAAGGAAGAAGTTCATGTCGGTGGTCGAGCCGCCGAACGCCTTGACCGCCGCGTCCAGCGACTGGTTCGCCTGGGTGTGGACGTCGGCGTGGTGGTCGATACCGTTCGGGTTCAGTCCCGCCACCACGAACCAGTCGGTGAACGCTGCACTGGCCTTGACGCACAGGCTGACGACGGTGACCGACAGCCCACCGACCAGCAACAGCGTGACCAGGCTCTGAGCCACCTCACGGGCGGGCGCCCCGTTCCGCGTGAGGATCATGCGTACCCCAGCGATGATCACCGACAAGATCGCGAGGGTGTAGGTGATGACGTTGGTGTACCGGACAACGAAGTCGACTGTTTGTTCGCTGTTGTACTTGGTGTCGCCTTTGATCACCGGGTCGTCGGCGTGGATCCACCAGGTCATGACCTGCGCGCTGGCGTTGGCCAGGTGGTACTTCGTCCAGCCGGGCGGGTCGTCGAGGAAGGACGGCCCGCCGATCTTGCTGTCCGAGGTGGTGACCAAAGTGTCGTCGGTACCTTGGGAGTTGTCCCCAGGTGCCGTCGTATCGCAGACCGCTTCGCCTTGACCGTCTTTGCAGGCACTGCCTTTGGGTTCGTCGTCGTAGTGGAGCTTGTCGATGATCGTGCTGTTCTGCGCCTTGCACTTCGCCTGCAGCGTCTTGTCCAACGACGACGGGCACGGGTAGTTGAACCGCGGGTCGACGCAGGTCATCTTCTTGCCCGAATCCTTGATGACCTGGTTCATGAACCCTTCGCACGGCCCCTGGACCCCGGTTTTGACGTTGTCGATCAGTGACTGCACGCTGTAGTCGTGCTTCGTCGGCTGCGGGTCCTTGCGCTTCTTGGACGGGTCCACGTCGGACTTGCCGCCCGGCTCGTCCTTACTCAGCAACCAACTGGGCTCGTCGGGGATCCACTCCAATTGGGCCGAGGCCATCGCCTTGTACGCGTCGCTGCCCTTGAGTTCGAAGACCCAGCCCACGGAGTCGAGATATAGCTTGCGATTTCCCTCCGGTACCTGGCCCTTCTCATCACGGATCGTCACCCAGTTGTTGATGTCAGCCTTGTCGCCTGGGCAGAAGAACCGCCAGCGCGATCCGTCGATGTTCTGTGGTACGTAGACACACCCGTCCGCGAACTTTGCGTCCGCATCACGTTTGTCCTCCGCACCCGCAGGTGCAGCGGTGAACAGGCCGGCCAACAGTGCCACTGCGAGGGCCCCGAACAGGCAGGCAAGCCTGCGTCGGCGATGGGGAGTTCCGCGCACGGCACTCATGACGCCGCCCACATCGTGAAGCCGGACAAGGACGTGACCCGCTGCACGGTCGAGGAGTCCGATCCGTCGGTCTCCATGCGGAGTTTCCAATCGCCCCCGCTCCACACCATGGTGTGCGTGGTCGCGACAAGGCCACCGTTCTGGGAACGCCGTAGCAGCTGAAGGACGGCGGCGGTGGGGTTGTAGTCGAGGAAGCGGAAGCCCGCGATCTGCGTGGCTTCGCCCGGTTCCGGGGCGCCTGCGGGGCCGTTCACGTCTTCTTCGGCAAGACGCTGATCGATATACGCATCTCGTCCGGGCCCTTCCGCCACCTGAGCCCTGGTGACCGCTTCCCACCCAGCCGAGAGCACATATCGCGTGGTGATCTGTGCCGCAGCCACGAGAGCACCGGTCGGGGTGTCGGCGTAACAGCGGCTGATGCCGTCATCCTCAACTGCAGGGCCCCCTATGTCGGATGAAGGGAGAAGTACGGAGCGGAACATTTCCCATGAGATGCCTGCGGGCGCCGTTGCGGGGATCGCCTGGTCCTTGGCGTCCAGCGAGGGGCAGGATCCGTTGGAAGGGCCGGCCGTGGAGATCGCCGATGAGGGGACATCCGGGTACGGGGTGGCTCGTGGCCCGGATGGGCCGGGGCCTCGGGGCGCCGCGGAAGGGTTCATGTAGTTCTGCTTCTGGCCTGGACCGCGTACGTTGTAGTCCACGATCACTGCGAGCGCCGCCATGAAGACAAGGCCGACAAGGGCCGCGGAGAGCACGAATCCCGTTCGGGTGAACGGGTTCTGGTCGGGGTCGCGATCCATGCGGCCGACGTTCCGATCCTTCGACCGGTCCCGCGCGCGTCTGAGGGTGGCCATGTGGCAATCCGTGTTCCTTCGGAAGTTCAGTGCCGCTCACATCGCTGATCAACCAGTCGCCATTGCGACAATCCCGGAGGCACTGCCCGCGATGATGCATGCCACGAGTGCCCACACGAGGCCGATTACAGCTGCTTCGCCGCCGTTCTTGCGGGCGATGGCCATCTGCGCCGCGCACATCAGAACTCCGACCACGCACAGGGCGAGGACAATCCACGCGCCGATGCCTACGATCTTCGAAAGGCCAGAAGTCAGGCCGTTGTCGACGTTGAATGAGCCCGGCTTGATCGGCTGCATGTTACCCGGGTCTATCGGCGTGGTTCCGTCATTGGGGTTGGGAGGAGGGTTCGGGGCGGCTTTCACAGGCGACGTGCGCAAGATCCCGCTGAATTCGGCGATACGGACATGAGTACCGAGTCCTGCGGTGACGAGACTTTCGAACACGGCACGCTCCCCTGGCTAACTGAGAAATCGAGACAAATCGGCGGCCATCGTGGCCACATTTTTCGGAGTCCGATCGCGGGTGGGAAGTTCACCGAATCGCAGAGATTCCATCCATGGAATGGTCCACAGCTTCGGAAACCCACCTGAGACGAGCGTCAGCAAGTCCCCCAGTGCTCGGGGCGGTCTGCCCGGCGCATCGGCCACTGCTGCAAGTCCCATGAGTTGAACGTGCGGGACCCCGCCCGAAGCCCATTGCCGCGCAGCCAGCTGAGCCTGAGCCAGTCCGCGAGCGTCGGCACGCGCAACGAGGACGACCCTCGACGTGCCGCCTCCGGATAGGATGGGCCATCCCCGCCCGCCATCCGCTCCCCCGGGAACCAGGGCTTGCAGCGTGCTCACACCAGCCCCCCCGTGACAGCTCACCCACCACCACGCGACCTGGCGCTCGCCGGCGTCCCAGAGGTTTAGGCCGCCTTCGGGTGAGCGGCTGACCGTTTCTGCCTGGGGAGCGAATGGATGCCGCATTCTCGCTCGACGGCGTGGTTGTTTAGTTCCTGGGGTCTCTTCTGCATCGGGAGGTGGCCGAGTGACCCAGGGGTTGCTGGGCATTGTCCGCGTCACCTCGTTCCCGGATCGCACGTTTGGAGCCCCTCGCCCAGATGTTCAGACAAGCCTTAATGCCATGTCAAGGAAATCATCCATTTCACGCGTGCCGCACTTATGCGCGACTCGCCAGGGAGCGGGGAATCGCCCCCGGATCCCGGATCGACTCGTAAAACCCAGTAAATCTACGGATGCGTTTCTGTGCAAAAGTATGCTTAGGTCGAGCAGGCAGGAAGGAATGGATATTGACCCGATTGGCCGACCGGAAAGCCCCTGTTCAAACGACCTCATGGCGGCGACCAGTCGGGCGGCTACCGGGTCGGGTCCGGCTGGGTCGGCAGATTCCGCTGCCTGAGCATGGGCGCAACAGAAGGCGCAACCGCACCTTGCGCCGGCCGTATGTGCGCGGCGACCTGCGAGGGCTCTCTTCGGCGACATCGGCGGCATGCACCCGGGCCTTGTGGAGGTGCCGGCGAGCAGCCCGGCTGACCATCCACTTGGTGTGAATCGTCCTCGTGCACCGTGCTGTTGCCTTGATCCGCAACCCGATCAGCCACGTGAGCGTGGGGGACGGGGCGTGATGTGCGGTAGGACACAGCGCGCGGACGAGTACCGGGCGTCGTGTGAGGAGATGCCACGGCGGAATGGTTTTCGCGCAGGGGGTGCGATGCTTGTTCTCCGCGGTGTTGTCATGCGAGGTGCGTGTGGGCCGTCCCGCTTGTCGGGACGGGGGTCGGCGCGTTGATCGAAACAACCTTCGACAGCGCGGACTTCCCGGCGGCGGAACGCTTCGACCGTTGGCGTCACCTGGCGAGTCGGTCACTGGCGCCGACGGACATCGGGGCCGAGGATCCGGAACGCTTCAGGGCGACGATGCGGCACATCGACCTGGGTGCGGTCCAAGTCGCGGCGATGTCCTACCCCTCGCTGCACTGTCGACGGACACCTCGGATGATCCGCCGGTTCGATCCGGAGTATCTGAACGTCGGACTGATCGTGCAGGGGGCACAGGCGATCACCCTCGCCGACCGGACGACCCTCGCGGGCCCTGGGGACCTCGTGCTCTACGACACGTCACACGCGTATGCCGCGGAAGTGATTCCGCAGGCCCCCCGGGCGGCCGAGACGATCGTGGCGCAATTTCCCCGGTCGTTGCTCCCGGAGCGTACGTTCGTGGAGGCGTTGGGGGAGCGTGTGGCCGGGGACAGGGGAGCCGGGGCGTTGCCGGCACAGTTCCTGGCCGCCTTGGTCCGGGATGCGGACCACTACGCTCCCGCGGACGGACCGCGTCTGGCCGCGGTGTTCCTGGACCTGATGTCGATCGCCCTCACCAGCGGACGCGATGCCGGGCGCGAAGCGCCGACGCGAGATCACGAAACCGTGCTCATGCTGCGGATCCACGCACACATCCAGCAGCGTCTCGCGGACCAGCAGTTGTCCCCGGTGACCATCGCCGCCGCGCACTGCATCTCCGTCCGGCATCTCCACAGGCTGTTCGAGAACCAGGGGCGTACCGTCGCCGCCTGGATACTTCATGAGCGCCTGGCCCGTTGCCGCCGTGATCTGGCCGACCCCCGGCTGCGCACGCGGCCCATCCACGCGATCGCCCTGCGATGGGGGTTTCCTCGCGCGGCCGATTTCACCCGCGCTTTTCGCCGCATCCACGGTGTGACGCCCAGCGAATACCGCCGGAGCGCGGACGACCACCTGTGCGCTCAAAGCCAAGGGGTGGTCACCGAGGGCTAACGCCCTGCCCAACCGCCGTGTCAAGGATGGGCAGCACGCCGCACGTCGGAGGCGGCGTTCGGGAACTCCCGGGAATCGGTGAGGAAAGATGATGCAGAAGCGAACGCTGCGGGCTGCGATTGTCACGGTCGCCATGGCCTTCGCCGCTTCCGTGAGCGGTGTGGGTTCGGCCCATGCCGCCACGGTCGAGTACTGGCCGGGCAAGGACGTCACGGTCGGATCCTGCAAGGGATGGCTCAACAAGCGCACGTCCGATGGCTACGTGCAGGCCGTGGCCCAGTCCTGGGGTGCCGGGTGCGCCTTCCAACTCCAGCGCAAGCGCCTCGGCACCGGCGGCTACGACTGGACGCCGGTATCCGATCTGTACCTGATCAAGAACGTGCAGTACGCGACCGGATTCCACTGGAACGGCACGGACGCCGGGTCCCGGGTCTGCCTTTTCAACAACGACATCAACGTGAGCGACTGCGGCGCCGGGGCCTGGTAGGGGCCGCACCGGCCCCTCACGAGTCGTCGATCCGATGTCACGCGTGTCCTGAAGACGGTGGCGACGTTCTGCCGGCCTACTTTCCGAGAAGATCGAAGACAGGGGAGAAAATGAGAGAACACACGGTTAGGCGTGGGAAGTTGCTCCGCCGGGGCGCCCAAGCGCTCGCCGTCCTCGCGGTGGCGGTGGGGACGCCGGCCGCCACCGCCACATCCGCCGAAGCCGCGGTCTGCTCCACTTCCTGGAGCAACAAGAGCGACTACAAGTCCGGGATTTCCGCCACGAACGTGAACTACCGCAGTGGCCCCTACACCAGCTGCGACCCGTACGGGCAGTGGTCGAACGTCCAGGTCTTCTACCACTGCTGGCGCTATGGCACGACCGTGAACGGTGAAAACGTCTGGTGGCACGTACGGAAGGAAGGCACCCAGCAGCAGGGGTGGGTGCTCTCGTCCTACCTGGGCATCTGGACTGCCGACCCGGCATGGCAGTGCTAGTGCTGTGACCGGAAACGTTCACCGGGTTGCCGGGGTGGTCAGGCTGCTTGGGTGAGGGGGCGTCCGCCGTAGCGGACGCCCTTTTCGCTGCGGACACGGGCTCGTTCGCGGCGTTGGGCGGCGAGGAGGTCGGGGTCGCGGGTGTGGGTGTTGCG
>NZ_BAABHS010000078.1:0-6025 GCF_039542225.1 Yinghuangia aomiensis
TCGATTGGCTTCGACACCACCGAGATTCCAAGAGGCCCTGCTTTCATGCGCGTACGGCTCAGACTTCACCCCATCGGGAAACCAAGTCCTATAACCCGACGCCAAGTTCGGTACGACCACAGCTTCTGAGACCATCGCCGCCGAACTGGGGCACCGGCTCCCCGGTTTGTGCGCTGGTCTGCAGATGACCGGTGCCGGACCTGCTCAGCCGATGACGGCGTCCGAACTGGCCGAGGCGATCCGCATTGCCTATGACCCGAGCGTCGCGGGCCTCATCGATCAAGCCCGTGCGGAGAACGGCACCCGCATGCTGCGCTGGGACGACGTGGGGCCGATCGCGGCCCAAGAGGCGTGGGACCATTACCGGCACGACGGCGTCTTCTCCGTGACCTGGTCGATGTCGGAGGCGCCCCGGGGCGCGGTGTTCTCGAACGTCCTGGCACGTATGGTCGCCCCACACGCCGAGCTCCTCCGCAAGCGGGTCACCCTGCTCTACCGTCCCCACGACCCTGGGACCGCGGCGCGGCTGGTCGAACGGGACCGTAAAGACGCGATGTTCAAGGCGAAGCAGTCCAAGGTGCCCAACGCACGCGACTCGGTTGCCGTGCGTGCCGCCGAACAGGCGGCGAGCGAGGAGGCGACGGGCGCGGGGCTGATCCGGTTCGCGATGCTCGTGACCGCGACGGTTCAGAATGCGGCGGATCTTCCGCTGGCGTCCTCGGCCATCGACAACCTTTCCGCATCGTCCCGCATCCTCATGCGCCGGGTTTACGGCTCACAGGCATCCGCCTTCGCCGCCGCGCTGCCGCTGGGACTTGTCCTGCCGATGCACCTGAAGGTCCCGCAGGCCGTCCGAGAGGCCATGTGATGTCGGCGCGCGTCGAGGAGCCTGGCCGGGGCATGGACGCGGGGCAGAACTTCTGGATGGAGTTCCTCGCCGCCCCTTCGGCGGAAGAGGACGCAGACGCGGCGCCGACGGTGGTCGACACGACGGAAGCGAGCGCCAAGGTCGACGAGGCCCGCGCGGAGGACACCGCGACGGCGAACTCCGAGGATCAGCCCGCGGCAAAAGGCCCGAAGACGCGTCGTCTTGGGCGGCGCGGCTTCGCGGGCTGGGGCCGCGGTGCGGCAGCTTACGTGGAAGCACCGCCGGAATGGCGCGGCACGACCGTGCAGGTGTGCGGTCTTTGGCCGTTCGCCGCAGGCTCGGGGACCCCGGTCATCGGCGTGCCCGTCGGACGGACGCTGACCAGTGGCGCGACACTGTGCTGTGATCCGATCAGCTGGTTTCAGCGCGCCAACCTCATCCTGAATCCGAGCGAGTTCGTCCTCGGCAAACCGGGGCTGGGCAAGTCGACGCTCGTACGTCGTCAGGCGCTTGGCCTGGCCGGCTATGGCGTCAACCCCGTCGTGTTCGGCGACCTCAAGCCGGACTACGTGGACCTCATCCGGGCACTCGGCGGGCAGGTGATCACGCTGGGCCGCGGCCGCGGCTACCTCAATGTGCTCGACCCTGGTGAGGCGACGGCAGCTGCCGAACGCCTCCCGGGCCCCGCACGACGCGCCCTGCTCGCCGACGCGCACGGCCGACGGCTCAACGCGGTGGCATCGCTGATCACCGTGCTTCGCGGCCACCCTCCGACCGACCGCGAGGAGACCATCCTCAACACGGCGTTGCGCGTCTTGGACGAGCGCTTCGTCGGGGTACCGGTGTTGGGCGACCTGCTCGGTCTTCTCCGCGAAGCACCCGAACCGGTGCGCGCGGCAGCCCTCGACCGAGGCGACCTCGCTCGCTACCGCGACATCACCGAGGGCCTCGAAGCTTCGCTCATCGGCCTCTTGGGCGATGGACGCTTCGGCGAGATGTTCTCACGGGCCACGTCGGAGCCAATGGCCCGCGATCGCCCCGTGTGCTTCGACGTGAGCAGCATCGACGATGCCGAGACACATCTTCAGGCGGCGGCGCTGCTGGCTTGCTGGAGCTACGGCTTCGGGGCGGTCTCCGTAGCGCAGGCTCTCGCTGACGCCGGACTGGAGCCCCAACGGAACTACTTCGTCATCCTTGATGAGCTGTGGCGCGTGCTGCGCGCCGGCCGTGGCCTGGTCGATCGCGTCGACGCGCTCACCCGGCTCAACCGGCAACGCGGCGTCGGGACGGCGATGATCACGCACACCATGTCCGATCTCCTGGCCTTGCCGGCCGAAGAAGACCGGATGAAGGCCAAGGGCTTCGTCGAGCGGTCCGGCATGGTGATCTGCGGCGGGCTGCCGGCCGCCGAAATGCCCGGACTTACCGAGGTGGTCGGGATGACCGCCGCCGAGCAGCAAATGATCGTCGACTGGGCGACGCCGCCGTCCTGGGACTCCGGCTTGGGTCGTGAGTCACCCCCACCGGGGCTCGGGAAGTTCATGGTGAAGGTCGGAGGACGTCCGGGGATACCGGCCGCGGTCGAACTCACCCCGCGCGAGCGGCACGTCAACGACACCAACCGCCGGTGGGCGCCGTGAGTCGGATCGGACGGTGGATCGGTCGGATCCTCACCGCACTCGTGATCACCGTCTTTGCCATCGCCGTAGGCCTGTCCACCGCGGCTCCTGCGGTCGCTTCCGTGCAATCGAGCGCCGCGACAGCGCGACCTGGATTGTGGCCGACCGACGACCGTGACGATCCGGACTGCCGTCACTTTCACGACACGATCTACATTCCGCGTGACACGCAGGGTTACGCCTTCAACTTCTACTGTCGCGACGGCTACCACCATGGGATCTACCGGCACGACGACGGACCCAAGGTTTGCGGCAAGGACAAGGGGGTGTTCAAAGACATTACGCCGCTCAAAGATTGGGCGAACAAGCACGCTTCGGCAACCGGCACCGTCGACTTCGGGCAACTATGCGAAGAGCCGTGCGACACGATGACGAAGAGTGCGAAGGACGATACACACTTCGACCTCACCTTCGCGCAGTGCGCGCAGATTCGTCACCTGAGCATCGGTGAATCCCCGTGCCAGCAATGGAAGAAGCTGGTCGAGAGCCTGGTCGGACAGGACAACGGGGACAAGGCTGACGGCGTCAAAGTCCAGCCATGGCAGGACACCGACGTGGAGAACGTCTCGTTCTGTGATTCCGACAACCCGATCTTTCAGAAGGCTTACCGAGTACCTGTCTGGGACGACCCCAAGACCTACGACCGCTACGACTTCACCGCACCCGACAGCGTTTCCCAATACATCGATCCGATCGTCGGCATCGCGACCTGGATCGGTATCTCGGCGGGTGTGATCGGCGTGCTCGTCTGTGCCGGGCGTATGGCCTTCGCGCACCGCACCGGGGGCGAGGAGCCGTTGACCGGAATGTTTTGGGTCCTGGGCGCCTGCGTCATGATCGGCAGCGCGTCGGGGATCGTCCGGATGGTGCTTGGGTGAACGGAGCGACCAAGTGCCATAGCTTCGCTGCCGATGGCTGCCAAGTGGCCTTGTGTCCGGCGTGAAGGGCCAACACGCCAGATTCCCTGCAAGCACGGAGGTTGAGTATGGCGGCGGATGACATGGGCCTGGGGAAGTTCGTCGAAGGGGCGTACCAAAACGTTCTCACCGGCATCGTGACGGGGTTTTCGACCATGAATCACCTCCGCGAGGTAGCCGCGAAAAACTTCAACAAAGGGGCGGGCTGGGCAGCAGCCACGGTGAGCACCCGAACTGTCGGCCACAGCCTGGAAGTTGCGCGCGGCAGCGAGCTAGCCAAGCTGAAACGGCTGTAACGGGCCAGCATGCGGGACGCCAAACGTCTATGGATGCTCATCATCTTCGGCCCTGCCGGGATGGTCGCCCTCGCGCTCATCCTCTTCCTCGTGGCGCTGCTTCCGATAGCTGCGGTCAAGACGAGCAACGACAACAATGACGAGGTCCAGAGTGCAGGAAACGTCGTCACCAGGTTCGCCAACGACAAAGTGCCCAAAGAATACCAAGAATGGGTGATCAAAGCGGGCCGGATATGCAAGGAAGCGCCGCCGCAGCTCATAGCGGCGCAGATCGATCAGGAGTCCGGTTGGAATCCTCGCGCTCACAACGACAGCAGCGGGGCGGACGGGCTCAGCCAGTTCACTCCTGACACGTGGAAAACACGGGGGAAGGACGACGATGGCAACGGCAAGATCTCCCCTTATGACGCAGGTGACGCGATCATGGCGCAAGGTCGCTTCGACTGCGCCCTGGCCAAGCAGGTCCAGTCGATGATGAACGGCACCTTCACGGAGTACTGCAAGAAGCAGGACTCCGATGCGCAGGCGATGCCCCCGCCCAAGGCCGGCGAGATCCACGGCCGCGAGGTCTTCGAGTACATGCTCGCCGCCTACAACGCAGGCCCCTGCCGCGTGGCGGCATGGCGCGGAATACCCCCTTTCCCGGAGACGCAGAACTATGTCGTCGAGATCACCCAAAAGATGGCCGAGTACGCGGTCATCGTCGACAACGGCCAGACCACCGCCGACATCGAGGCCGTCATCTCGATCGCCACGCAGCAGATCGGCAAGCCCTACACCCAAGGAACACAAGGACCGAACGACGGCTTCGACTGCTCAGGCCTGGTGCAGTACTCCTTCGACAAGGGCACGAAGGGTGATGTGCGCCTGCCGCGTACCACGTTCGACCAGGTCAACGAAGGTGCCGCCATTGATCCGTCGGGAATTCGTCGAGGCGACCTCATCTTCTTCGGATTCAAAGGACCCCACGACCACGTAGGCATCTACCTCGGCGACAACAAGATGGTCCACGCCGACAACCCTCAAAAGGGCATCAAGATCGAGGACATCGGGCCGGGCTCCGGACCGTACGCCAACACGAGCAGCCACCCATGGACGGTTCGCCGGATCATCTCCCTGGTCGCCCCGGCTGATGGCGGGACCGCCGGGAAGGCCAGGTATGTGCTTCCGGTGAGCGACTACGCTTTGGGGGCCGCCTTCGGTCAGGCAGGACCCCACTGGGCGCACAACCACACCGGGCAGGACTTCGTCGTTCCCACGGGTACCGAGGTGCGTGCAGTCACTGCCGGCACGGTCATCACGTCCGGTTGGAACACTTCCTACGGCTGGCAGATCGTGATCCGCCTTCCCGACGGGTCCTACAACCAATACGCACACCTGTCCCAACGCCTCGTCAATGCTGGGGACAAGGTGACCACCGGCCAGCCAATCGGAAGATCCGGCGCAACGGGCAATGTCACTGGACCGCATCTTCACTTCGAGTACCGCACGTCAACCGGGGCGGCACATGACCCCATCCCCTGGCTCCGATCGCATGGGCTGAAGCCGTGACGCGGCAACGCATGCGGTTGAGGCCGGCGGCGATTGCTGCAGCCATCGGAGCAGTGCTGCTTGCGGTCGCAAGCTGCAACATGCCCGGCGAGGGCGACCGTTCGGATGGCACCCACGGGATGCCCTCGCCATCGCACGCGTCGCAGAGCGCTCCACAAGACGCGAATTCCGCGGCGCCCTCTGATGTCCCGGACCTGCCCGCACCGACAAATGCCCCATCCAGTTCCGCCGCATCGCTCCCGCCTGGCCTCGCACCACCCGGCATTGACCAAGTAGACGGGCGGGACGCCGAATTGGTGGCCGAAAGCGCAGCGGTGGCGATCTGGACCTACGACACCCGGGTCGACAGCGGCCCTTGGGACGGGGAACTGCGCGCCATCCCGCTTCTGACGGACGAATACTCCGCGGCTCTGCGTAGTGCCCGTCCCGCTCATGCGCCAGGTGCACAGTGGGACGAGTGGGCCTACCACCGTTGCCACACGGTCGTGACGACACACGCTGTGGACATCCCAGGCCGTGGGGGCGACTCACCGACCCAGGCACAACGCACCGTCGAAGTCACAATCGTCGCGGTGGGCGAAGATGGTTGGGGTCTGATGCAGGTTTGGGTGACAGGTGCGGTCACGCAGCCCGGGCGGCTGGCGCGGCCATGACGGTTTCGTATTCGACCGGGGTCAGTCGGCCTAGCGAGGCTTGTCGACGGCGGCGGTGGTA
>NZ_BAABHS010000079.1:0-5526 GCF_039542225.1 Yinghuangia aomiensis
GCCGGCGGGCGCGCCGCGCCCGCGTGCTGGCCGCGGCGGGCAGCGCGGCGACGGCCGCCGTGGTGGGCGCCGCCCTCGTGCTGGCGCTGCCGGGCCTGTCCGGGCCGCGCGACGCGGCGACGGACGCGATTCCCTCAGCCGGCCGGTCCGGGGACCACGTCACGACGCCGCCGGTCACGCTGCCAAGGCCGTCCCCGACGCACAGCCGGGACGCCGCCGCCGAGAGTATGCTGCGCACGGTCCTGCCGCCGGAGGTGGCGATCGTGGACCTGGAGCCCAGGCCGGAGACCGACGGCGCGTCGTTCGCCGGAGTGCTGAGCGACGCACAGGGCTCCGGCTCGTTGAGCATCTTCGTCTCGACCGGGCGCAGCCCATCGGAGCTGACCTGTTCCGAACAGCGGAGCGCCTTGGCCTCCTGCGAAGTCGGCGACCTCTCCGACGGCACACGCTTCCGCATCGAAACCCACCATGACCGGCCCTACGATCCCGCGGGCGCGCCGAACACCCAGGGCGCGCAGATCTTCAGCGTCCACCTGATCCGCCCCGACGGCACCTCCGTCGAGGCGGCCGCCACCGACTCCGACACCGAACACACGCGACGCACCCGCTTCGCACCGATCCTGACACCGGATCAACTGCGCACCCTGGTCGCGGCGGAGGGTTGGAGGACCTTCGCCGCGTCGTGAGGGCGCCCCGGCAACGGCTCCCGCACCCGCCCGACCGCCTCGTTGCATTACGATTCGAGTTGTAACGCAACAGGTGTCGCCGCCGCGGCGCGCCGCCCGACTGGGAGAATCCCGCTGTGTCCACACGAAGCGCTTCCGCCGACCGCCCCCTCGGCGGCCGGCCGCGCGATCCGCAGATCGACCGGGCGGTGCTGCGCGCGGTGCGCGAGCTGCTCGCCGCGGACGGGTACGGCCGGCTGAGTTTCGAGACGGTGGCCCGCCGCGCCGGCGTCACCCGTCCGACGATCTACCGCCGCTGGCCGTCGAAAGCGCACCTGGTGCACGACGCGGTGTTCCCCACCGAAGGCGGCAGCCCGGTGCTCATCGCCGACACCGGGGACTTCGTCGCCGACGTGCGCCGCATGGTCGCCGACACCATCGCGTCCTACGCCCGGCCCGAGGCGCGGGCGGCGCTGCCCGGCCTGTTCACCGACCTGCACGGGGACCGCGAACTGCGCGCCCAAGTCGTGGACGGCCTGCGCAACCACGCGCTGGCCGAGTTCCGGGCGCTCGTCGACGGCGCCCGGGCCCGCGGCGAACTCCGCGACGGGGTCGACGCCGGCGTCCTGTTCGACACCATCTCGGGTGCGGCGTTCACCCGCGTCGTCTCGGAAGGCGACGTGCCGTCGGGCTACGTCGAGGCACTCACCCAAGCCGTCGTGCTGGGTGCGGTGGCGCGGCCCTGACCGCGCCACCGCACGCGGCCGTCCGCGCTCAGCCGACTCCGATCCGGTCCATGAAGACCACGCCGACGTTGTACGTCTGCACGCCGGTCACCTTCTTCGAGTAGATCGGCCCGACGACCGACGTCGAGTAGACGGCGAACGGGAGTTCGTTCGCCATCGCCTTCTGGAAGTCGGCGTACGCGGCCTTGCGGACCGCCGGGTCCGCGCTCGCCCGGCCCGCGGCCAGCGCTTTGTCGGCATCCGGGCTCTTCCAGCCGCCCGCATTGAGCAAGCCGGTGGACAGGAAGTTCGACGTCAGATCCGGTTCCGGCTCGGCGTACCACTGCTGCACCTGCGCGGCCTGGAAATCGTGCTGCATCGCGTACTTCATGGTGAACGTGTTGATCTCCAGCGACTCGACGCGCATGGTCACGTTCTTGAAGCCCTGGACGCGGCTCTGCAGGTACTCGGCGACCTTGTTCGACTGCGGGGTCGAAGCGACCAGGAAAGTGAAGTCGACCTTCTTTCCCTCGGCCGCCAGTTCGTCGAACAGCTTCTGCGCTTCATCCCGGTTCGGCGCGGGCTGCTGGGCGCTCGGGTCGAAGAACGGAGAGGCGGAGAAGATGCTGCGGGTCGGATGCATCCCGTTGTTCAGCGTCTTCGGAAACTCCTCCGGGTCCATCGCCAGGGTCAGCGCGCGGCGGGCACGCGGGTCCTCGAACGGCGCCTTGGTCAGGTTGAACAGCACGCCCTGGCCGCCCAGCGCGGTCATCTCGTTGGCGTTCAACTCCTGCTTGGCCTTGGTGAGATAGCCCGGGTCGGAGCTGTGGTAGATGTCCGCACCGCCGGACTTGACCGTGTTGTACTCCTGTGCCAGGTCGGCGACCACCTTCACGGTGAGCTTGTCGAGCTTGGGCAGGCCTTTGTCCTTCTGCCAGTAGTTCGGGTTCTTCACGAACACCTGCTCGCTGCCGCGCGTCCAGCTCTTCAGCATGAACGGACCGGCGCCCACCGGCTGGGTGCCCGCCGACTCGAGTCCCTTGGTGATCGCCGAAGGCGCCTCGATGTAGGTGAGCTTGGTGGCGATCATCCGGTCGAACGTCGGGTTCGGCGACGTCGGCGTGACCGTCAGCGTCAGCGGGTCGACGACCTCCGTCTTGAGGCCCGTCGCGTAGGCCGCGAGGTAGGAGCGCGTCTCCGGCTTCGCGTGCGTCTCCCAGTTCAGCTTCACCGCGGCGGCGTCGAACGGGGTGCCGTCGGAGAACGTGACGCCCGGGCGCAGCTTGAGCGTCCACGTCGCGCCGCCGTCGGCCGTGGTCAGGCTCTCCGCGAGATGCGGCTTGACCTTCCCGTCGGCCGGGTCGAAGTAGAACATCGGGTCGTACAGAGCACTCATCCGCGGCTCGTCGGTGACCGCGAGGTACAGCGTGCGGAACGGGTCGAGCGATTTGGAATCGGACACCGCGACCATCGTCATCGCGCGTTCGCCGGAACCCCCGCCGGCGCTGCTCTTGTCGGAGGACCCGCACGCGGAGACCGCGAGTCCCAGGGCGAGGGCGCCCGCGACGGCGGCCCCGCGGGAGCGGAGCAGGGCGGGCAACGGACGTCTGTGCGGGGTGTTTTCCGGTCTGGCCAACGTGCTGCCTCTCCCTGGTCGCTCGGCGGCTCGGTTGAGTTACGAGTCGTGTTGTAACGCAGGGCTTCGGAGGAGTCAATGGAGATCGCGCGGACTCCGCGGCCGCCCGGGGATCCGTCGAAGTGCACCGGGGAACCGGGCAATTCCCTCGGTCGCCGCGGCTCTTGACTCCGCACGCCAGTTCCATTGCAATGCGACACGTAACCGAACCGCCCGGGGTAGCGGGCGGCCCCACGAGGAGGCGCTGTGGCACACCTGCTGGTACGCGGAGGGACGGTCGTCGACGGCACGGGAGCCCCGGCCTACCGGGCCGACGTGCGCGTCCGCGACGGCCGGATCGCGGAAATCGGAACGGACCTGGCGCCGGCCGCCGACGAAAAGGTCGTCGACGCGGCGGGCGCGTACGTCGCCCCCGGCTTCATCGAGGCGCACACCCACGTCGACGGCGCGATGTGGTGGAACCCCGACCTGGACCCGCTGCCCGCCTACGGCGTCACCACCGTCGTCATGGGCAACTGCGGCATGTCCGTCGCCCCGCTCGCCCCGTCGGCGCGCGGCGCCGTCCTCGACCTGTTCTGCTTCCTGGAGGACCTGCCGCTCAGCGCGTTCCAGGACAAGCTCCCGTGGTCGTGGGACCGCTGGCCCGCCTACCGCGACGCGGTGAGCGGCCAGAAGATCTCGGTCAACGTCGCCGGGTTCGTCGGCCACATCGCGCTGCGCACCACGGTCATGGGCCCGGAGGCGGCCTGGAAGCGCGCCGCGACCGCCGAAGAGATCGCGCGGATGGCCGAACTCCTCGACGAGGCCCTCGCGAACGGCGCCATCGGCATGTCGACCAACACGTTCGACAAGGACCGGTACCTGGAGGTCGTGCCGACGCGCCTGGCCGAGGACGCCGAGTTCGAGGCGCTCGTCGACACGCTGGCCAAGCACCCGGGTGCGACGCTCCAGATGATCAACAAGTTCAACGACCTCGACCGCATCGAAGAGGATGTGCTGCGGTTCGCGCGCATCTGCAAGGAGCGCGGCGTGCGGGGGCAGTGGGCGGCGATTCCGTCCACGAACATCGAGGCCGAGATGCGCGTCAAGACGATCGCGCTGCACGAGCGGCTGCGCGCCGAAGGCGTGGACTTCTGGGGCCAGATGGGGCACGTGCCGCTGGAGCCGTACTTCAACTTCGAGCGGTCGCTGACCTTCCAGCGCGTCCCGGCGTGGAACGAGATGATCAACTCCCCGGCGGAGACCAAGCTCGCGACCCTCGCCGACCCGGCGTGGCGGGACCGGGCGCGTGCCGAATGGGACGCCCGGGAGCGCGCCGCGACGTCGCGCATCGACCGCCCCGAATCGCTCATGTTCGCGATCTCGGAGACCGGCGCCGGCCCGCTGGACATCTCGCTGCAGCAGTACGCGGACGAGAAGGGCCTGCACATCTCCGACGCGCTGGCAACCTGGGTGCTCGACAACGGCATCGGCTCGTGCCTGCGCGGCCTGGCCGACGAGTTCGACGAGCCGGCGGTGACGGGCCTGTTCAAGGACCCGCACGTGCTGACCAACATCAACGACTCGGGCGCGCACCTGCAGATGTTCTGCGGCGCCGGGCAGAACGTCTACATGCTGACCCGCTACGTGCGCGACACCGGCCTGATGACCCTCGAAGAGGGCGTGCACAACCTCAGCGGGAAGCTCGCCGCCTACTTCGGCATGCGCGACCGCGGCACCGTCGAGGTCGGCAAGGCCGCCGACCTCGTGGTCTTCGCGCTCGACGAGATCGAGATGCGCGAACTGTTCAAGTCCTACGACAACCCCGACGGTTCGTGGCGCTTCAACCGGCCGCCGTCCGGCGTGCGCACGACGATCGTCGCGGGCGTCGAGACGGTCGTCGACCGGGCGCCGACCGGGGCGCGTCCGGGCACGATGGTCGGCATCGCCGCGGGCTGAGCCGTCCGCCGCGCGGCACACCACGCCGCACGGCCGCACGTACGGCAAACGGGCCTGCCCGCCGGGGATTTCCCCCGGCGGGCAGGCCCGTCGGCGTTACTTCTGCAGGATGTGCACGGCCGCGGTCGAGCCCAGCCCGATGACGTGGGTGAGGCCGACCCGGGCGCCCGCGATCTGCCGGTCGCCGGCCTCGCCGCGCAGGTGGGTGGCGACCTCGTAGACGTTGGCGATGCCGGTCGCGCCGATCGGGTGACCCTTGGACTGGAGCCCGCCGGACACGTTGACCGGCAGCCGCCCGTCCCGCCACGGCGCGCCCGAGTCCAGGAAGTCCGCGGCGCCGCCCGGCTCGCACAGCATCAGGTTGTCGTAGTGCAGGAGTTCGGCCGTCGCGAAGCAGTCGTGCAGCTCCACGAGGTCCAGGTCGTCCGGGCCGACGCCGGCCTTCTCGTACGCCGCCGCGGCGGCGTTGCGGGTGCACGTCGACACGTCCGGCTGCACGAGGCCGCCCGGCACGTACGGGTCCGACGTCATGACCGACGCGGAGATCTTCACCGCCCGTTCG
>NZ_BAABHS010000080.1:0-5393 GCF_039542225.1 Yinghuangia aomiensis
TAAGTAAATTCCGGCGGCGTCCTACTCTCCCACACCCCTTCGAGTGCAGTACCATCGGCGCTGAAGAGCTTAGCTTCCGGGTTCGGAATGGGACCGGGCGTTTCCTCTTCGCCAAGACCACCGGAAAACCATCGAACCCATAAGGTTCAGGTCAACCAGATCATGACTATTCAACAGTCAATAACAGTGGTTCACACCGAAACCGATTGCGGTTCGGGAACCACACAGTGGACGCGAGCATCTGAGGACAAGTCCTCGGCCTATTAGTACCGGTCAGCTCCACACATTACTGTGCTTCCACATCCGGCCTATCAACCCGGTCGTCTACCGGGGGCCTTACCAGGTCAACCCTGTGGGAGCCCTCATCTCGAAGCAGGCTTCCCGCTTAGATGCTTTCAGCGGTTATCCCTCCCGAACGTAGCCAACCAGCCATGCCCTTGGCAGAACAACTGGCACACCAGAGGTTCGTCCATCCCGGTCCTCTCGTACTAGGGACAGCCCTTCTCAAGACTCCTACGCGCACAGCGGATAGGGACCGAACTGTCTCACGACGTTCTAAACCCAGCTCGCGTACCGCTTTAATGGGCGAACAGCCCAACCCTTGGGACCTACTCCAGCCCCAGGATGCGACGAGCCGACATCGAGGTGCCAAACCATCCCGTCGATATGGACTCTTGGGGAAGATCAGCCTGTTATCCCCGGGGTACCTTTTATCCGTTGAGCGACGGCGCTTCCACAAGCCACCGCCGGATCACTAGTCCCTGCTTTCGCACCTGCTCGACCCGTCGGTCTCACAGTCAAGCTCCCTTGTGCACTTACACTCAACACCTGATTGCCAACCAGGCTGAGGGAACCTTTGGGCGCCTCCGTTACCCTTTAGGAGGCAACCGCCCCAGTTAAACTACCCACCAGACACTGTCCCTGATCCGGATCACGGACCCAGGTTAGACATCCAGCACGACCAGAGTGGTATTTCAACGACGCCTCCCCAACCACTGGCGTGGCTGGTTCACCGGCTCCCACCTATCCTACACAAGCCGAACCGAACACCAATATCAAGCTATAGTAAAGGTCCCGGGGTCTTTCCGTCCTGCTGCGCGAAACGAGCATCTTTACTCGTAGTGCAATTTCACCGGGCCTGTGGTTGAGACAGTCGAGAAGTCGTTACGCCATTCGTGCAGGTCGGAACTTACCCGACAAGGAATTTCGCTACCTTAGGATGGTTATAGTTACCACCGCCGTTTACTGGCGCTTAAGTTCTCAGCTTCGCCCCGAAGAGCTAACCGGTCCCCTTAACGTTCCAGCACCGGGCAGGCGTCAGTCCGTATACATCGTCTTACGACTTCGCACGGACCTGTGTTTTTAGTAAACAGTCGCTTCTCGCTGGTCTCTGCGGCCACCCCCAGCTTGAAGAGCAAGTCTTCGCACCAGAGCTGGCCCCCCTTCTCCCGAAGTTACGGGGGCATTTTGCCGAGTTCCTTAACCACAGTTCACCCGAACGCCTTGGTATTCTCTACCTGACCACCTGAGTCGGTTTGGGGTACGGGCCGCCACGACACTCGCTAGAGGCTTTTCTCGGCAGCATAGGATCATCCACTTCCCCTCAATCGGGTCGGCATCAGGTCTCAGGCTCAATATGGTGCGGATTTGCCTACACCACGCCCTACACCCTTACCCCGGGACAACCACCGCCCGGGCTGGACTACCTTCCTGCGTCACCCCATCGCTCACCTACTACCACTTCGGGTCAGCGGCTCCACTGCACCAGCTCGGTCCGAAGACTCCGCCGGCCGCTTCACGGCCTTAGCATTGATGGGTTCAGCGCTGGCGCATCGTAGCGGGTACGGGAATATCAACCCGTTGTCCATCGACTACGCCTGTCGGCCTCGCCTTAGGTCCCGACTTACCCTGGGCGGATTAGCCTGCCCCAGGAACCCTTGGTCATCCGGCGCACACGTTTCTCACGTGTGATTCGCTACTCATGCCTGCATTCTCACTCGTGCAGCGTCCACCGCTGGCTTCCACCGCGACTTCACTCGCTGCACGACGCTCCCCTACCCAGCAACACGCCTGAACCACAAAGGCTTGGCTATATGTGTCACTGACACGACTTCGGCGGTGCGCTTGAGCCCCGCTACATTATCGGCGCGGAATCACTTGACCAGTGAGCTATTACGCACTCTTTCAAGGGTGGCTGCTTCTAAGCCAACCTCCTGGTTGTCTCTGCGACTCCACATCCTTTCCCACTTAGCGCACGCTTGGGGGCCTTAGTCGGTGCTCTGGGCTGTTTCCCTCTCGACCACGGAGCTTATCCCCCGCAGTCTCACTGCCGCGCTCTCACTTACCGGCATTCGGAGTTTGGCTGATCTCAGTAACCTGGTGAGGCCCATCAACCATCCAGTGCTCTACCTCCGGCAAGAAACACACGACGCTGCACCTAAATGCATTTCGGGGAGAACCAGCTATCACGGAGTTTGATTGGCCTTTCACCCCTAACCACAGGTCATCCCCCAGGTTTTCAACCCTGGTGGGTTCGGGCCTCCACGAAGTCTTACCTCCGCTTCACCCTGCCCATGGCTAGATCACTCCGCTTCGGGTCTTGGGCGCGCGACTCAATCGCCCTATTCGGACTCGCTTTCGCTACGGCTACCCCACACGGGTTAACCTCGCCACACACCGCAAACTCGCAGGCTCATTCTTCAAAAGGCACGCAGTCACGACCACCCACGTCAAACGCAGATGGCGACGCTCCCACGGCTTGTAGGCACACGGTTTCAGGTACTATTTCACTCCCCTCCCGGGGTACTTTTCACCTTTCCCTCACGGTACTAGTCCGCTATCGGTCACCAGGGAATATTTAGGCTTAGCGGGTGGTCCCGCCAGATTCACACGGGATTTCTCGGGCCCCGTGCTACTTGGGAACAACACAAGCAAGCCGACAACGTTTCGTCTACGGGGGTCTTACCCTCTACGCCGGACCTTTCGCATGTCCTTCGACTACATCATCGGTTTCTGACTCGCCCAGCTGCCGGCAGACAACTGAAGTGCCGTCCCACGACCCCGAATAAGCAACCCCTGCCGGGTATCACACCTACTCGGTTTAGCCTCATCCACTTTCGCTCGCCACTACTCGCGGAATCACGGTTGTTTTCTCTTCCTGCGGGTACTGAGATGTTTCACTTCCCCGCGTTCCCTCCACACACCCTATACATTCAGGTGCGGGTGACAGCCCATGACGACTGCCGGGTTTCCCCATTCGGACACCCCCGGATCACAGCTCGGTTGACAGCTCCCCGGGGCCTATCGCGGCCTCCCACGTCCTTCATCGGTTCCTGGTGCCTAGGCATCCACCGTGCGCCCTTACTAACTTGGCCACAGATGCTCGCGTCCACTGTGCAGTTCTCAAACAACAACCGGAAACATCAACCTGACGATCAACGCCTACCGACAAACCGTCGGCGGTTCGGAGACCGGTTGAAACCGGCGATCCCAGAGGGACAAACCAACGACCCCCACCATCGACGACTCGACAGTGAAGGCCGCAGGGCCCATTCCCTCAGGACCCAACAACGTGCCCGGCAGGCTTTCCGCGACAACCGTCCCGTTCCACGCTCCGAAGAGCAGTACTTGGGGCCGGCCGCACGAAGCGCCTGCCGAATAGTCAACGTTCCACCCATGAGCTGACACCCAGACCGCGTTCGGGCCTGGCGTGTGCTGTGCTCCTTAGAAAGGAGGTGATCCAGCCGCACCTTCCGGTACGGCTACCTTGTTACGACTTCGTCCCAATCGCTGGTCCCACCTTCGACGGCTCCCCCTCTTGCGAGTTGGGCCACCGGCTTCGGGTGTTACCGACTTTCGTGACGTGACGGGCGGTGTGTACAAGGCCCGGGAACGTATTCACCGCAGCAATGCTGATCTGCGATTACTAGCGACTCCGACTTCATGGGGTCGAGTTGCAGACCCCAATCCGAACTGAGACCGGCTTTTTGGGATTCGCTCCACCTCGCGGTATCGCAGCCCATTGTACCGGCCATTGTAGCACGTGTGCAGCCCAAGACATAAGGGGCATGATGACTTGACGTCGTCCCCACCTTCCTCCGAGTTGACCCCGGCAGTCTCCTGTGAGTCCCCATCACCCCGAAGGGCATGCTGGCAACACAGAACGAGGGTTGCGCTCGTTGCGGGACTTAACCCAACATCTCACGACACGAGCTGACGACAGCCATGCACCACCTGTCACCGGCCCAAAAGGACCCCGCATCTCTGCGAGTTTTCCGGCGATGTCAAGCCTTGGTAAGGTTCTTCGCGTTGCGTCGAATTAAGCCACATGCTCCGCCGCTTGTGCGGGCCCCCGTCAATTCCTTTGAGTTTTAGCCTTGCGGCCGTACTCCCCAGGCGGGGCACTTAATGCGTTAGCTGCGGCACGGACAACGTGGAATGTCGCCCACACCTAGTGCCCAACGTTTACGGCGTGGACTACCAGGGTATCTAATCCTGTTCGCTCCCCACGCTTTCGCTCCTCAGCGTCAGTATCGGCCCAGAGACCCGCCTTCGCCACCGGTGTTCCTCCTGATATCTGCGCATTTCACCGCTACACCAGGAATTCCAGTCTCCCCTGCCGAACTCTAGCCTGCCCGTATCGAATGCAGGCCCGGGGTTGAGCCCCGGGTTTTCACATCCGACGTGACAAGCCGCCTACGAGCTCTTTACGCCCAATAATTCCGGACAACGCTCGCACCCTACGTATTACCGCGGCTGCTGGCACGTAGTTAGCCGGTGCTTCTTCTGCAGGTACCGTCACTTTCGCTTCTTCCCTGCTGAAAGAGGTTTACAACCCGAAGGCCGTCATCCCTCACGCGGCGTCGCTGCGTCAGGCTTTCGCCCATTGCGCAATATTCCCCACTGCTGCCTCCCGTAGGAGTCTGGGCCGTGTCTCAGTCCCAGTGTGGCCGGTCGCCCTCTCAGGCCGGCTACCCGTCGTCGCCTTGGTAGGCCATTACCCCACCAACAAGCTGATAGGCCGCGGGCCCATCCTGCACCGCCGGAACTTTCCACCCCCCACCATGCGGTGGGAAGTCGTATCCGGTATTAGACCCAGTTTCCCGGGCTTATCCCAGAGTGCAGGGCAGGTTGCCCACGTGTTACTCACCCGTTCGCCACTGATCCCCGGCCGAAACCGGTTCACCGTTCGACTTGCATGTGTTAAGCACGCCGCCAGCGTTCGTCCTGAGCCAGGATCAAACTCTCCGTAGATGCTCACCGGTAATCCGGTCAGACACATACGAAGGAGCCGCGCCCCACCGGAGGAATAGTCCGATGTGCGCTTGCGTCCTTGCTGTGACCCCCGGCCGCTGACCAGCCGGAGGATTTTTCAAAGGAATCCCTGCGAACAC
>NZ_BAABHS010000081.1:0-3521 GCF_039542225.1 Yinghuangia aomiensis
CCCGCCGTTCCAGCACCGCCTCGGCCTCCCGCAACGCGACCCCGACCCGGTCCGCCTCCGCCCGAAGCTCCTCCACCCGAACCCGGGCAGCGATCTCCCGCTCCTCCAACAACCCCATCACCGACGGGCACAAACACCCCCGCGCAAGAGACGACACCGACGCGTCATCCCTCCCGCACAACAACCCACTTCATACCTGACCAGCGAAAACGCACACCGAACTCTCGGAAAGGCAACGGCTTCTTAGATGCACGTGAACTGGCAAGATACTGCGGGCACTTGACTGGGGGTCAAGGGGTCGCAGGTTCAAATCCTGTCGCCCCGACCAGCGTTTACGCAGGTCGGAGGCCGTTCTCTCCACACGGAGGGGGCGGCCTTTTCGGTGTCTGGGGGCGTGGTGGTCGCAGGGTGGTCGCGGTCCGGCGCCGGCCGCCGAGCCCCGTTCATGAACTCACCGTCGAACAAGGTGAGATCAGCCGCTCCGACTCCTCTGCCCGCGTCCTCTGGTGGTCGCAGGGTGGTCGCGGGCTCGAACGGAGGCCGAGCAGCGGCGCGGCGGGGGTCCATCAAATTGGTGACTTGCTGTAGCCATCCGCGGGGCTCCGGCGGCAGCGCGCCGCGCGCACCCGGCAGCACGCCGCCGTTTGTGAGGTGTTCCTCCGCTTGGGCGAGGACGCGCTGGATGGTGACGACCGCAGCGCGCGCGGCGGGCCTCGTGAGATGGGCGTAGATGTTCGCCGTCGTCGACAGAGTCGAGTGCCGCAGCGTCTTGGACACCACCACGAGCGGAACCCCCGCGGCGATCGTGAGGGTCGCGGCCAAGTGCCGCAGGTCGTGCATCGTGATCCGCGGCAACCCGACCTCGGCGGACAGCCGCCGGAATCGGTCGAGAAGCGTCTGTGGCCGGAGCGGACGCCCGTCCGGGCGGGTGAACACCAGATCGGCGAACTGCCCACTTCGCGGATCGGCCGCGTCGCGGCGCTGCTCGGCGGCCCTGCGCCGCAATGCCTCGCCGACGCGTCCCGAAATGGCCACCCAATTCCGGCTGTTGCGGGTCTTCGGGGACGTGATGACCAGACGATTGCTGTCCACGCACGACAGGGTGTAGCGGACGTAGAGCACGCCCGCGTCCAAGTGCACGTCGTCCCAATGCGGGCCCAGGGCTTCGCCCTTGCGCATCCCGGTCCCGATCAGGACCTCGCAAAGATCCGCCAACAACGGGTCGTGCACATGTGCGTACTCCAGGAACCGGGCCGCTTCGTCGGCCGTCCACACGACCCGCTGGGGGCTCGGCGGCCGACGCATCACCGGCGGGCTCGCCGGGTTCGACGCCAACCGGTGGTGCCGAACGGCGTCACCCGACGCGCTGGAAAGGGTCGCCAGGCACCGGTACACGGTGGTGCGGCCGCGCCCTGCCGCGAGCTGCCGGCGCACCAGAGCCAGGATCTGCCGATGCCCCAGGTCGTCCAACCGCAACGCGCCCAGGCTCGGGATCAAGTCGTTGGTCACGTAGTCGCAGTAGCGGGCATACGTCGTGGGCTTCAGCGTGAGTTCTTTCGCCCCCAGCCAGCCCTCGAGGTACTCCTCGACCGTCTGATCGGGATCGGCGTCGTAGCCCCCCGCCTCACCGTCGAGGACACGCCGCAACGCCATCCTGGCCGCCGACTCGCTACCGAACCCACTCCGCCGCATCGTCGTGCGGACACCACGCGGGGCTGCAACATCGACCGCGAACGCCCACGTCCCATGCGCAGGGTCGGAGGCCAGTCTGGGGCAGTGCGCACCGAGCTGGCGCCGATCGGAGTCACGGCAGCCGCAGCGCCGGTAGACACGGCCACGGGTGGAGGAACGCATGGTGATCGCCTCCGGTGGAGCAGGTCGCTAACCAGGAAGAAATCCCAGGTCATCACCCTCTTTTTGTCTGGACCATAGAGGCGATAGCCCAGACGTCAGCACGCGGGGGCCCATTTCGGGACCACGTAAACCCGCTCCGATGGTCAAGTGGTCCAGTGACGGAGAGTGTCGCGGCCAGCCCCGTAGGTCATGCATCTTGAAGCGCGGCAGGTCACGCCTCCGCCAGAACCGGTCCGGCAGGGTCATTGGCCGGCCGGCCGACACTGCCAATGCCGACGACGCGCGAGGAACTCCGCGATTCGAGCGCATGCGGAAAATTGCTGCGTGTTCGCTTTCCGCGCGGGACACGGGGGTGCCCGTGCCCCGCGCGGATAGCCATGGATTCATGCTGCCTGCGAGGCCCGTCCACGGCCCGGCTCGTTCCGCATGTGCGGAGGGACGATCCACCGGGGACGGTTGGTCCAGACGACGACGACCTGGAGCACCACAGCCAGCATCGTCGCTACCACGCAGCCCATGGACACCCAGAGAGCGTCGCTGCCCCACAAGGCACTGGCCACGAAGGCCAGTCCCAAGAAACCGCTCTGGGCACTGGTTAGGGCGAGCGCGCGGACCAGGCCCCTCTTTGTCTCGGCATTAAAGGGGAACGGATTGAAGGCGATCTGGGCATACCGGATGTAGCCAGGATCGTTCCACACTCGGGCCGTGAGCCAGGCCGTTCCGGCGCAGCTTGCCAGCCCGAATGCTGCGATCAGATAGTCCATTGCCCTGTTCTTTCGCACATATGATCGATGGTCATCCGAAGAGCTTGTTCCATGTGCCTTCCACCCAATCGCCCACCTTACCGCTGGCAACTGTGCCGACGACCGCCCCGGCCAATCCCCCCGCAGCGGTGCCGATGGCAGTCCCGGGCCCAGGCGCAATGGCGGTCCCGATGCCTGCGCCCCAACCTGCACCCGCCGACGTGAAGCCCCAGACCGTGACACCCTGCGCGGCTGTCTTGGTAGTCGCCAGGGCTAGGTTTCCATCGGCGCTCTTGTAGTTGGAATAGAGGCTTGCGGCGGTGCCGATGATGAACAGTCCCTTGCCTGCGTTCTGCAGCTTGATGTTGCTGGAGGCGTTGGCGAAGGAACGAACGAGGGGCGTCCCCGTGATGCGCGTATTGATCCAGATCGCCCGGGTCGTCTGCGCCGCCGTCAGCGGCATACGCGACGTGGGCCCCCACAAGCCCTCGGCGAAACCGTCGGAGGCTTCCATGATGGAGCCGCCGATCGGGTCGAGGCTGCTGACGGCCGTGCACGCCGCGTTGGTGAAGAAGCCGTTCAACTCGCAGTCCGGTGTGTACCCGAGGAACTTCGGCGTCGGGCGCTCGGCCGCGGGCGGCTTCGCGATACCCGCCGGTGCGGGTGCCTTCGGCGCGGCGGGCTGGAAGTAGTACGGGACCTGGCTTGCGCTCCGGCCCTTTTTGCCGGGCAGGTAGGACGGTGTGACTACACGTCCGGACGGGGTGGACTGGACTTCGACCGGATTCTTGTAGTCCGGGTGTGTCAAGTAGATGGTGTAAACGGGTAGTTGATGTTGGTTGTTAGTGGGTGGTGCGGATGAGGCGGCCTTCGAAGGTGATTTCGAAGGCGTTGAGGGCGGGCTTCCAGCGTTTGGCCCAGCGG
>NZ_BAABHS010000082.1:0-2952 GCF_039542225.1 Yinghuangia aomiensis
CTGCTGCGCGCGGTCTCCTCCGGAGACACGACGCCTGCCCCTACGGGACAGAAGTCTGTTACGCCACTTCGTGGCGTTGGGCTGCTGGCTGGAGCAGAACGGGTGTACCGCATCGGTACACTTATGTACCGGGTGGGTTCTGGGGTCTCGGGGCCGGCCTCCGGCCGGATGTTCGGGCTCATGGCAGTCAAATCGCTTGCTGTTAGCGGGTTTTGGCTGATCTGGCGGGGGTGTGCTGCCGGGTGGTGGTCTGTTGGGGTGGTGCATCCGGTGCTCCTTCCCTGGTGTGTGCCGTACCGTCGTGTACCCAAGTATGTCATGTACCGCTGTGTACCACAACATGTACCGGTGGATTATGTACCGCTCTAACAAGTGGTCTGGACCTTTAATGTTGGGATTGAGGTCAGGATAGCAATATATCTTGCGATAGTGGAAAGGCTTTCGTTCGGGTCTGTGTTCCGGCGAAGTGCGGTACATATTTCGGCTTTGAATACCGGGGTGGTGAATTCCTGCATTGGATTCTTCGTAAGGCGGTAGGCGGCCGCAGGTACCTTTCCTTGAGGAATGCAGGGTTGGCCCCCGCGCGGTGTGGCGGGCAAGGTGCGGGCATTCTGGGGCGATGGGTGATGACGAGGTCTGGCAGTCGTGGGTGTCGGGGCTGGAGCCATCGCAGCGGGCCGCGGCCGAGGCGCTGCGGGGCCGGTTCGAGGCACTCGGCGCGGCCGACGCTCCGGGGTGGGCGCGCTCCGAGGCCGCGGAGGGCATCCCGCAGCTGGCCCGGTACACGTTCCTGCGGGCACTATGGCCGGCCGCAATCGACGGCTGGGCACAGCCAGACGCCGTGGAGCAGCTGCCCGCCGCGCGGCGCCTGCTGGACGCGGGCACGGACCGGGACAAGGTGGCCCGGCTGGCCCGGGCGGTCGCCTACGAGGCCGTCTTCGCTGTGCTGGCCGTCCTCGACGACGGCGCGCAGGTGCCTGGGCTGGGCTGGGCTGGACGGTCGTCGAGGCCGACACGGACGGGACGCTTACCGGCCGGGTCCTGGCAGGCCTGTACGAGGACCTCCTCACGGTGGACCCGAGCGGACACGACGGCGCGGACCTATGGCAATAGCCGCCACCGGGCGCAGCCGAGGGGCCGGCGCGGTCTGAGAAAGGCGGCTGACACCCTGGCGCCTTGGTTTCGGCATTGATGTGGTGCCTGGTCCCGGTTCAGAACGGCGGGTCGTCCAGTGCAGCCGCTGGCGTCCCAAGTCCACGGGGTCCGGGATCAACCCGCGGGTGTCGTAGCCCCAGTCCTTGACCGTGTGGCAGATCAGGTACATACAAGGTGGTGGCGACGCGGTAGTCGTCCTCGGTCAGGACGGCCCGGGTGCGAACCACCAAGTGGTCGCGGTGGGTAGTGCCTGGCCGCGGCCGGGCGGGCCAGCAGGACCGCGGCCAGGACCGCGTTCTCACGCGTGTCCGGCTAGGAGGCGTCCAGGTGGCTCACCACTGCCTCGAACAGAGCCGGACGCAGCGCGTTGTGGACCACCCGGGGGCCGGCGGGTCCGGGTCGATCAGGGCGAATCTCCCGGTGGGGAAGGTCTGCAGGCGGACGGGCAGGACGACGGGGCTTCAGCCCAGGCCGGGCGCCCGTTCCGGCTGGTCTCCTTCACCGGCCCCGCCTTCTACGAGCCCTACCGCCGGGGCGGCCCGTCGCGGCGCAAGGACCTGCTGAAAAGAGCGCCGCTTCGCGGACACGGCGACCGCGGCGACCCCCGGCGCAGCGCGGCAGCGACGGCGGCCTCGCCTTTCAGGTCCGGAGCGATGAACGGCAGGGCCGGCAGGTGGTGGTCTTGCCGCTCGGAGCCGTCCAAGACGGCGGCGGGCCTGCGCAGTTCAGCATCGGGAACGCACGCGATCCGGCTTCATGTGCTTGTCGACACCGACCCGGTGTGCCGTCGGCGGGCCATGCCTTCCTACGGCCACGCGCGGTGTTCACTGCGAGGCGGGCCATCACCCGCACGCCGCGCCACCGGCAGGCGCCACCCGTCGGTACCCAGCCAGCGCATCCACACGCGCACGAGTGACTGTGGCGAACCGGGCAGCAACGCGAACGGCAGCTGGGCCGCGAGCCGGGCAGGCTGGCGCACGCGCACGGTGTGTGCCGGCGCCGCTCACTCGCCGGACTCCGCTGTGGATCCGGCGGCCGCCCGCACGGCCGCTGTCAGTTCCCGCACGCCCGGCACCGCGCCCTCGACGCACGCGGCCGGCCGTGGTGACGGTCAGCGGCCGGGTCCGGCGCCACCGCTGCACCGACGCGAACAACGCCAGCCACACCGCTCCGTCTCTCCGGCCGACTGAACCCGGTGCCCGCCGCGGCGCAGCCGCGCGCGGTCGCCACCATGATCTGCGGGAGGCCCGCGAAGAGCGCGCCGCAGCCGGACCAGGCGGGCATCGTCCGCCAGGCGCCGCAGGCGCCGCCGGGTGGCCTCCACGTTCCGGCCGTGCAAGCGGGCGAGCTGCACCACGGTCGTGTACCGCCACCGGGCAAGCCAACGCTGCATGTCCAGGTCAGCCGGCCCCAGACACACCCGCGCCACGCTGGGCGGCGGTGCGCCGCGGCGCGGGGCGGTTGTTCGCGGGCGCTCATCCAGGTGCCTCCGTCCCGCCTCTCGCACATGCCGGGGTGGGCGCGTCGGACAGCGCTCTGGAGTGCACGCAACGTCCCACCGGGGGTGTAGGCCGCCGGGTAGGTCCGCGTACGCGCCGCAACCTACAGGTCCGTTCCTGCGACATCGCAGGTCAACCCCACTGCGCCAACACCGAGTTCGACGCCGACTAAGACCGTGTCCTATGTGGCTACGTGGTCGTTGATGTGTCATGGGGAGTTCGGGGTGGGGCTGGATCGTTCCTGACGGGTTGTGGGAGATCGTGGAGCCGTTGCTGCCGCCGGCGAAGGTGCGTCCGC
>NZ_BAABHS010000083.1:0-2793 GCF_039542225.1 Yinghuangia aomiensis
CCCCCACCGCACCTGTGGACAGCCCCCGCCACCCCAACCACCCCACCTGCTAAGCAGGTTGGCAAGGGGACCCCAATAAAAGTCAGACCATCACACCGGCGGCTTGAACCCCGTCCCCTTCGCCGCCTCCCCTTCCGCAACCCCTCGCCCCGACCCGGCCCCCGACTCCGCGCCGCCCCCCGCCGAGCCACTGCTCCCAGATCCGGCCCCCGCACCACCGGGCTCCCCAGCCACCCCACCCACAGCAACCGGCACCCCCGAGCCCCCCACCGGCGTCCCCCCGCCGACCGGCCCCCACCCGGCAGCCGCGCCGACCGGCGCCGTCGCGTTCCCCGCCTCCCGTGCGTAAGCCCGCCGCCCCCGCTCCGCCAGCACCGCCGCCAGGAACTCCGCAGGGTGCACCCCCACCGGCGCCGGAATCCCCACCCGTGCCGCGACCTCCGTCGCCAGCCGCATCCCCAGCGCGCCGGCGACCGCCGGGTCCAACTGCCCGAGCCGTCCCAAATACTGCCGCGCCTGCAACGCCAGATCGTCCGTCAGCCCCGACAAGTCCAGCGACGCCGCCCACGCCGCCGCGGCCGGGTGCATCGCCACGGGCACGTGCCGCGCGCCCGGTGTCCGCTCCCGGACCACGAACGTGCCCGCCGCCTGGTCGCCGAGCCGTTTCCCCCGCGTCGAGGCCAGCGACGAGATGACCGCGCCGCAGCCCACCGTCGTCCAGAAGTCCGCGAAAACCCCCACCAAGCCGCGCACCAGCGCGTGCCGGAACCGCACCGGACCGCCGTCGTCCCGGACGACCCGCAGCCCCAGCGCCATCTTCCCCGGCGACCGCCCCCGCGTCGCCGTCTCCCACCCGACCGGCCACCCCAGCAGCACCGCGACCACGAAAACCAGCACGACCGCCGTGCCCAACGCCGGGTCGACGCCGGTCAGCAGCGTCCCGAGCCCCCACCCGAACAGCAGCAGGCACGCGCCCTGCATCAGGAGGTCGAGGGTGAACGCAATCGCCCGGCTCGCCAGCCGCGCCGGCTGCAGATCGAGAGAAACCGCCTCACCGGTGACCAGATCGCTCACGTGCGCCCCTGCTTTCCGCAGTACTCGAAGTACTCGCCGACGGCCCGCCCCACCTGCGACCCGATTCTCCTGACGGGCCCCCGCCCGCGACACCCCATACCCGCGATACCCGCATAGCGACGCACACGCCCCTCTCATGGTCTGATGACCACACCAGCGCCCACCCGCCGCGACGGAGGAGTTGCCCGCAGCATGGACGTCGACGTCTTCGTGGCGGTGCACCGGGGTGAATGGACCCGCCTCGACGAGCTGTCCCGCCGCCGCGCCAAGCTCACCGGCCCCGAGGTCGACGAACTCGTGACCTTGTACCGGCGTACGGCGACCCACCTCTCCCTCGTCCGGTCCGCCGCCCCCGACCCGGTCCTGGTCGGCCACCTCTCCTCGCTCGTCGCCCGCGCCCGTTCCGCCGTCACCGCGCCGCGCGGCACCGCGTGGCGCGACGCTCTCCTCTTCCTCACGACCCGCTTCCCGGCCGCGGTCTACCGGACCAGGCGCTGGTGGATCACCACAGCCGTCGTCTCGATCCTCGTCGCCACCCTGATCGGCGCCTGGGTCGCCGCGAACCCGTCCGTCCAGGCATCCATCGCCGCACCCGACGAGATCCGCGAACTCACCCGCCCTGGCGGTGACTTCGAGACGTACTACGACAGCAACCCGGCATCCTCTTTCGCCGCACAGGTGATGACCAACAACGCGTGGGTCGCCGCGGGGAGCCTGGCCCTCGGCGTACTGCTGGGGCTGCCGACGCTGTTCATCCTGTTCCAGAACGCGGCCAACATCGGAGTGTCCGGGGGCCTGATGGCCGCGGCCGGCCGCTTCGACGTCTTCCTCGGCCTCATCACCCCGCACGGCCTGCTCGAACTCACCGCGGTCTTCGTCGCGGCCGGCACCGGCCTGCGCCTGGGCTGGACGGTGATCGACCCGGGACCCCGCACGCGCGGCCGGGCCCTCGCCGAAGAAGGCCGCATCGCCCTCGGCATGGCCCTCGGACTCGCCCTGGTCCTCGTCGTGTCCGGCGTCATCGAGGCCTTCGTGACCCCGTCCGGTCTGCCTACGTGGGGACGCATCGGCATCGGCGTCGCAGCCGAGGCCGCGTTCCTCACGTATGTCTTCGTCCTCGGTCGGCGCGCCGCGGCCGTCGGCGAGACCGGGGATATGGCATCCTCGGATCTCGCGGACGAGCTGCCGTCGGTCGGCTGATCGAGTGAAGTTGACACCGACGACAGTGGACGCGTAAGTTCGAAGGGTTGTCGCAACGCTGGCAAGCAGCGCGACAACCTGGTAGCATCTACCGGTGTCGAGCGGGCGACTCCGTTCCTGTCGAGTCTTCGAGGGAACTGGGTCCTGGATCCGCCACAGAAGCACTCCTGATCCTCGCGATTGTTCTTCATGGTTCTTTCCATGACGTCTGCCGTGATTTCTTTCAGCGCGCTCTGTCGGTGTTTTCCGAATTCGATCGCCCGACACGGGTTTGGCAGGCGGCAAACCGGCTGCTAAGCTCCAGGAGCCGAAAGAAAGAAGCCCTCCGGGGTGGATTTCCAAAGCGAAAGCAGAAGGCAAAGCGGGCCGAAAGGATCTGCTAAGCTGGAAGCGCCGGAAGAAAAGCCGAAAGGCCGCTCGGAAGGCCGGCGGAAAGCGAAAATCGGGCCGGAAACGGTGTGATACGCTGGAAGCGCAGAAACAAAGAAACACAGCAAAAACGAAGAAGCGAAACGCCCG
>NZ_BAABHS010000084.1:0-2120 GCF_039542225.1 Yinghuangia aomiensis
CTTGCCGTTTAACGTCAGGGATGGGGTTGCTCAAGAGCCCAGGCCACCAGCCCCGGGGCAGCATTCGTGAGCTGTTGGACGTAGTTTTCAAGCGTCGATATGCAGTCCGGCACCGTGGTGGTGACGGCGTCTGGCAACTCCAACAGGTACTTCTGGTTTCCCGCGGCCAGTTCTGGCTTGTCGTCGTCGATCGTTGTGTCCCCGCTGATGACGAGCCCGTCAGATGTAGCGGTGACCGTGGCTGAGACGCAAAGTTCTCGGCCGTCCTGGAGGATGATCACGAAGCCGAGGCCGGTGGAGCGTTTGCCGCTGGGGCCACCGTAGTTGCTGAACGGCCTCCATCTGCTTTCCTCCTGGTGACGTAGGAAGATGGCGTAGCCCGTTTTCCGGAAGCGGTCTGCAGCAGTGGCCAGTGCCGTGAGCAGGTCGGCGGCGTCGCGAGTCGAGTTCACCTTGCGATGCTATCCAGCGTCGGAGTCAGGCCCTGTTGAGTCGTTCCGGCGTGGTTCGGTGCCCCGACGAGGTTTTGTGCCCTTCTGGTGATGGCTGGGTCTGGTGTATGGCTCGCCGGTTTTGACGATGCGTCCGATGTCGTGGCGGGGTGCGGGCCTGCGGTTCTTCGAACCGGGCGGCCGGCCTGGGCCGGGTCTGGTGGGTTTAGGTGCGGCTGCGGGACGGAGCGCCTTGCTGCGGAGGTTCCTGAACCCGCGGCGGACGCGGGCCGGGGTGAGTCGGCTCGGCGGGGCAGGCCGTTCCCAGGGACGGCGCAGGTCCTCGGCGAGCGGGCGGGCAAGGAACAGTTGCGCGTGCGCGGCGATCACGATCCAGGTCCACCGGTCGGCGGCGTCCGGGTCGCGGAGTTTGGGCGCAGTCCAGCCCAGGATCTGTTTGAACAGGCGGAACGTGTGCTCGATGTCGAACCTTCTGAGGAACGTCTGCCAGCAGCGGTCGACGTCGCCGGGTGTGGCGTCGGTCTTGGACCACCACAGCCAGACAGGCTTGGGATCGCCGCCCCGAGGCAGGTGGTCGACCTGGAGGCGGATGACCGTGCCGGAGATCATGGGGAGTTCATCGGTGTGGCCGACCCACGCGCACCGGCGTGTCAGCCGGGGGTGGAGCCTGTCCCACGCGGTCGCGCGTGCAGTGCCGTAGCGGGTGGACTCGGTGATGGTGACGGCGTGCGGTCCGCCCCAGGTCTCGGGCTTGCCGAACACGAACTCGCCGCCGTGCTTGGGCGGTCGGCCGCCCTGGCGCGGATGCGTGTATGTCGGCGTCGGCCGGCGCATCACCCGGTCCGAGCGCATCCGGCCGAGTACCTCGACAGGGAGGTCCCGCAGCAGGAACGCGATCCGCGGGACGTCGTAGCCGGCGTCCAGGACGACCATGACATCGAGGTCGCCCGGCTGCCACCGCCCGGCGGCGACCAGTCGCTCGACCACCGCGCGGACCTGCGCGGTCGTGGCGGCCGCGACGTCCTCGCCGGGTCCGAGGCGGACCGCGTCCAGGACGACGGTCCACGAGCTGCGGCCCGGCTCCAGTGCGGCCACGATCGAGTACGGCCAGCCGGGCACCATCTGGTGCTTGCCCTCGCCGCGTCCGTAGGTGTGGCAGAACGACCGGCCCGGACTGGTGTCCGCGTCCGGCCGCAACCACGGGCTCACGTCCACAGCCAGCACCAGGCGCCCGTCCGCGGCCCGCGGCAGCGGCAGCCGCACCAGCGCGTCCCGCAGCCGGCCCGTGTCGATCCGACCGTGGTTGACCGCGTCGTACAACGCCCCGTGCCCGCGACGGTGCTCCGGCGCCAGCGACAAGCCGACCAGCGTCCTGACCGGCCCGTCCGCACACAGCACCGCGTCCGCCAGCTCGAACAACGCGTCCGCACGGCGCGTCAGGCAGGCATGCAGTTCGCGCCGGAAGTGTGACAGTTCCGCGAACGCATCCCCGCGCTCCGCAGCGCGCGGCACACTCGATTCCACGGCCTTCGCCCCGATCCCACGTGTCTTCTCGGTCGAAGCACAGGATCAGGCGAAGGCCGCCCACATCACCGGGATCAACGAAAACCCAGACAAGCCAAGCCACTTGCTGCTAAAGAGCAACCCCAAGGTTAAACGACAAGCTGA
>NZ_BAABHS010000085.1:0-2022 GCF_039542225.1 Yinghuangia aomiensis
GCGCGTCGCCGAGGGCCACGACGCCCACGTGCGTACCGAGATCCTGCGGCGCTTCCACACGCCGGACTCACCCGCGCAGAGCAGGCGTACCGTCGCCGAACTCCTGGACGCCGCAGCCGAACGCCGCCACCACCGCGACGAGGCCCGCTGCCGCGAGCGCGCCGCCGCCGAGCAGCGCCGCGCCGAGAATGCCGCCCGAGACCGCGAGCAGTACCTCACCACCCTCGCCGCCGACCCCGAGGGCACGTGGCTACGCGTCGTCGCGTGCATCGCAGCCAAGAAGCAGCGCGAGTACGACCAAGCCGTCGAACTTCTCCGAGATCTGCGCGGAGGTGGGCCACGCGGCCGGCGGTGACGTCCGGCTCCGCGAGCAGCGCCGGGATGAGGAAGTTGCGCAGCACCAGCTCGACCGAGTCGTTGAACTCCGTGGAGTACAGCGGGTCTTCCATGGCGACGCATTCACCCCAGCCGTCGCCGTCGGCGGTTTCGACACGGAGGAGGACGAGTTCACGGGTGTGCTGCGTGCCGAACGAAGTCTGGAACGGCGACTTCAACGGCATCGCGACACGGCGTAGTTCGAAACCTTGGATCTTCACGACGACAACTCTTCTCAGTCAACGGTCACCCGAGGCGGCAAAGCCTGGGTGGATGGCCGCGATGCCACGTGTTTCCGACGCTTCGGCCTCGTGGGCGTGACATCGGCGATGGAGCTGCCCGGGCCCGCGGCATCGCGGTCATCGGGTCTTTGCGGTGATGACACCTTGGCGTAGTGCGGGCGCAATGTTGTGGTCTGCGCGACTGAAAACCGGCCCTCGGGGTTGTCGTCGCGGACGACCCGCTAGGACCGGTCGTCCTCGTCGAGCACGTCCCGGACAACGGCGGCCAGCAGGGCGGCCCGTTCGGGCATCGCGGAAACCAGGACGTACTCGCCCTCGGCATGCGCATGGTCGCCCACCGCACCGAGACCGTCGAGGGTCGGTACGCCGACAGCTGCGGTGAAGTTGCCGTCCGAGCCTCCGCCGACGGCTACCGCACGTGGCTCGGGCAGCCCGAGCTGCTTGGTCAGCTTGGCGGCACGGTCGAACAGGTCCCCGGACATCGCTGCTTCCAAGGGGGGCCGGTTGGGGCCGCCGACCACCTCCAGCGTGGCACCGTGCAGTACCGGCTGGAGGCGGCGAAACGCCCGGTCGACACGCTTCTGCTCGGCAACGGTAGCGGCTCGGACATCCACATCGAGGACCGCGCTGCTCGGAACGGTGTTGTTCGTCGTCCCACCGTGAACGATCGTCGCAGTGACCGTCGTGCCCGCGCCCGGGTCCGCCAAGTCCAGCACCGCGAGCGTTTGGTGAGCCAGTTCCACGGCGGCATTCACACCCTTCTCCGGCTCGAGGCCGGCGTGGGCGGCCCGCCCGAGTGCGGTCACCTGATAAATCGAGACGCCCTTGCGCTCGGTCTTGAGCGCGCCCGCGGCGCTGGCTTCCATCACGAACGCGGCCCGCGCACCGGCGGCTTGCTCTTCGATCCACTCGCGCGATGTCGGTGAGCCGAGCTCTTCGTCGCTGGTGACCAGGAGAGCGACGCCGTCCCGGTCCGGGAGCAGCGAGACGGCGTGGATCGCCTGTATGAGGCCGGCCTTCATATCGAAGCAACCCGGTCCGGTCGCGCGGTCGCCCTCGACGGCGAACGGCCATCGTTCCAGCGTGCCCAGCGGCCACACCGTGTCCACGTGCCCGATCAGGAGGACGCGGGTGGGGCCGGCGCCGAAGCGCCACACGTAGTGTTCGCGGTCGCCTCGGAAGACGATCTCGCGGGCGGCGCCCACGGTACGGGCGACGATGCGCGCCAGGACTTCGCCGCAGCGCCGCGTCGCCTCGACGTTCTCCGATGGCGATTCGCAGCTGACTGTGAGGATGTGGATGGCGCCGCTCGGGGGGTCTGACTCCCCAGCTGACTGACGCTGCGGCTGTCCTGCGGTTGAATCGTCGGCCTACCGAGCGGTGCCGTCATGCACGTGGCCGGTCG
>NZ_BAABHS010000086.1:0-1554 GCF_039542225.1 Yinghuangia aomiensis
AGAAGCTGTGGTCGTACCGAACTTGGCGTCGGGTTATAGGACTTGGTTTCCCGATGGGGTGAAGTCTGAGCCGTACGCGCATGAAAGCAGGGCCTCTTGGAATCTCGGTGGTGTCGAAGCCAATCGAGTGATCCCAGGAGGCCCTGTTGCCACGGTTGTACGCGGTTGCGGCGGGCGAGTCCAGTTCGTTCCCCCGCAGGTGTGATTGCCTCGCACACGTGCACGGGAACGCGGACGGGCAGCCTCACCGGGTGCGCATGTATCCGTCGGACATGACGGACGCGGAGTGGGCGGTGGTCCGCGCGGTGCTGCCGGTGCCGGCGTGGCTGGAAGGCCGCGGTGGGCAGCCCGAGTGCTACTGCCACCGGCAGATGATCGACGCGGTCCGGTATCTGGTCGACAACGGGATCAAATGGCGGGCGATGCCCGCGGACTTCCCGCCGTGGGACCGGGTCTATGCGTTCTTCGCCCGGTGGCGCGACCGCGGGCTGGTGCACGAGTTGCACGACCGGCTGCGGGCGCGGTGTCGGCAGGCCGCTGGCCGCGACGGCGAGCCGACCGCGGCGATCGTCGACGCGCAGTCGGTCAAGGCCGCGTCCTCGGTCCACGCCGACAGCCGCGGCTTCGACGGCGGCAAGCTCGTCAACGGCCGCAAACGGCATATCGTCGTCGACACGCTCGGCCTGCTGCTGGTGGTGCTGGTCACCGGCGCGGACGTCACCGACCGCGCCGCCGCCCACGTCCTGCTGCGCGAACTCGCCGTCCGGCACCGCCGGGTCGTCCTGGTCTGGGCCGACGGCTCCTACACCGGACCTTTGGTCGACTGGGCCGCCGAGCACTGCGGCATCGCCCTGACCGTGGTCAAGCGTCCCGACGGCGCACGCGGCTTCCAGGTGCTGCCGCGCCGGTGGGTGGTGGAGCGGACGTTCGGCTGGCTGATGCGCTCACGCCGCCTCGCCCGCGACTACGAAACCCTCCCCAGCAGCAGCGAAGCCCTCGTCCACTGGTCGATGACCATGCTCATGACCCGCCGCCTGGCCCGCCGGACGGCCGCGGCACACCCCCGCCTCCCGCAGCCGGCTGCGGCAGCGTGAACACCCCCGGCACCGGCTCGGCCAGCCACCCCCGCGCCACCAGCCGCTTCGCCTTCGACCGCACCCCCTCCACCTTCCCCGGCACCAACTCCAACCCCAGCCCCCGGGCAAGATCCTTCACCCGCAGCCCCGCCGCGTCCGCCTGCTCGACCAGCCCCACGATCCGCCGGTAGTCCGGCGCGAGCACCTCCACCGACGACTGCCCACCCCGACGCGGCACGACCGAACCCGCCACCACCGACTTGGCCTCCACCACCGCAGGCTCCCCACCGCCCGCAGGCGCATCCGGCTCCGGCCCGCCCAACGCCTCGGCGAGTTCCGCGACCGCGATGACCCGCCGTTCCAGCACCGCCTCGGCCTCCCGCAACGCGACCCCGACCCGGTCCGCCTCCGCCCGAAGCTCCTCCACCCGAACCCGGGCAGCGATCTCCCGCTCCTCCAACAACCCCATCACCGACGG
>NZ_BAABHS010000087.1:0-1500 GCF_039542225.1 Yinghuangia aomiensis
AAAGGGATTCCCAATGACGAAGTCAAGTCGCTGGGACGGCGTCGTGTGATCGCGTCATGCCGCTGCGAGAGCGAGCTTGCGAGTGTCTGTGTGGAAGGTTCGCTGGTCGCGTATGAGTGCCCAGAGGACGTTGAGGCGGCGTCGGGCGAGAGCGAGGACGGCCTGCTTGTGGCTCTTTCCCTCTGCGCGTTTGCGCCGGTAGAACGTCTTCGACTCAAGGCAGTGGACGGTGGCGGCCTGGGCGGCAAGGTAGAACATGCGCAGGAGCCGCCTGCTGTAGCGGCGCGGCCTGCGCAGGTTGCCGCTGACTTTCCCGGAGTCGCGGGGGACAGGCGCGAGGCCGGCCACTCCGGCCAGCCGGTCGGGGGTGCCGAACGCGGCCATGTCGCCGCCGGTCGCGGCGATGAACTCGGCGCCGAGTATGACGCCGACGCCGGGCATGGACGTGATCACCGCGGCGTCGGGATGCTCGTGAAACCGGCCCTCGATCAAGCCTTCGAGCTCGGCGATCTCCTGGTCGAGGGCCATCACCTCCCTCGCCAGGGTGTGGACCATCTTCGCGCAGGTCTTCTCCCCGGGGACGACGGTGAACTGGGCCTCGGCCGCGGTGACGGCGCTGTCTGCGGCGCTCCTGGCGTGGTTGCCGACCCGGACTCCGTGGTTCTTCAGCCAGGCCGCCAGGCGGGCCCGGCCGACCCTGCGCAACGCGGCAGGGGTCTGGTACTTGGCCAGCAGGATCAGCGCGGTCTTGGACGTGCTGTAGTCGAACGCCCGCTCCAACGCGGGGAAGTACTCCAGGACCTGGGTGCGGAGCCGGTTGATCGCCCGGGTCCGGTCGGCCGAGAGGTCCATGCGGCGTGCGGTGAGGATCTTCAGGTCCACCGCGATCTCGCCGGTCTCCTGCAACGGCTGCAAGTCCCGGCGCATGCGGGCTTGGTCGGCGATGACGAAGGCGTCCTTCGCGTCCGTCTTCCCGCTTCCGCGGTAGGCGCCGGACGCGTGGTGGACGGTGCGGCCGGGGATGTAGAAGAGCCGTTGCCCGTGGCTGACGAGCACGGCGATCCACAGCGCGGCACCGCCCGCGTTCAGATCCACCGCCCACGTCACCGGGCCCTCGCCGGCAGCCTCCAGGACATCGCGCAGGAGCTGCAGCAGCGCGCCTTCGTCGTTCGCCACGCGGCGCGACAGCACCGTCCTGCCGTCGGCGTCGATCACCGTGCAGTGGTGCTCGGCCTTGCCCGCGTCCGTCCCGGCCCACAGTTCGGGCACCCGTTCCTCCCCTGTCAGCGTGCGAGTTCACACCCAGCAGACGACCGCGCCGACGTGTCCATACAAGCGATCTTCTTCGCGCATCCCAATGAGCGGTCGGGTCGTCGCGGGGCACCGGGCGGCCAATCCCTTTCAGCCACGACATCGGCTCACCCATGCCAGCCATACCCGGACCCCCGGGCGTCCCGATCTTACGAATGATCAGAAACAACCCACGAAGAAAGGTATGGA
>NZ_BAABHS010000088.1:0-1444 GCF_039542225.1 Yinghuangia aomiensis
GGTCCTACGTTGGTCGTGGGTCAGACGGGCTGTCGTAGGGTCCAGAGGCCCGGAGACGCCGGGTATGGCTTTCAGGGGGTTGCACTCGATGGTTCGCTCCACCTGGCCGCCCGGCGTCTCACGACGACCTGACCGCTGATTAGGAGATGCGGGCCCCTCGGGTGCATCGCTGGGTAGGACCACGCTGGCGAGGTCGTCCGGAGCATGAGCACGCACGAACGACCGGAGGAACAGGTGGCCCAGATCTGGGCGGGCACGGACATCGGCAAGACCCACCATCACTGCGTGGTCCTCGATGCCGAGGGCCGGAAGCTGCTCTCGCGTCGGGTGCTGAACGACGAACCGGAACTGGCGGCCCTGCTCGCCGACGTCCTCGCCCTCGACGAGGACGTGGTCTGGGCTGTCGACGTCGCCGACGGCATGGCCGCCCTGTGGATCAACACCCTGCTCAACCACGGCCAGCGGCTCGTCTACATACCCGGCTTGGCGGTCAACCGCGCTTCGGCCGGCTACCGCGGCACCGGGAAGACCGACGCCAAGGACGCCACCGTGATCGCCGACCAGGCCCGCATGCGCCGCGACCTGGCCGTCATCCACCCGGACGAAGAACTCACCGCCGAGCTGCGGATCCTTACCAACCGCCGGGCCGACCTCAGCGCCGACCGCACCCGCCGGATCAACCGGCTGCGCGGCCAACTCACCAGCATGTTCCCGGCGTTGGAGCGGAGTCTCGACCTGGGGAACGTCGGCCCGCTGGTCCTGCTGACCGGCTACCAGACCCCGGCCGCCCTGCGCCGCACAGGCCGAAGGCGTCTGGAGACCTGGCTGCGCAACCGCAATGTCCGCAGCGCAGCAGAGCTCGCCCAGGCCGCGGTGGAAGCGGCCGACCGCCAGCACTCGGCCGTCCCCGGGGAAAAGATCATCGCGCAGGTGGTCCACACCCTGGCCAGGGAGGTGATGGGCCTCAACGAGCAGATCGCCGGGATCGACAAGCTCATTGCGGCCCGGTTTCGCGACCATGACCTCGCCGAACTGATCGCCAGCATGCCCGGCATCGGGCCTTTGCTGGGTGCCGAGTTCCTCGCCGCCACCGGTGGCGACATGAGCCGCTTCGGCAGCGCCGACCGCCTCGCCAGCTTCGCCGGCGTCGCCCCAGTGCCCCGCGACTCCGGCAACATCAGCGGCAATCTCCACAGGCCACGGCGTTACCACCGCGGCCTGCAGCGTGTCTTCTACACCTCCGCGCTGATCAGCATCCGCAGCTGTGACGAGTCCCGCCGCTTCTACGAGCGCAAGCGCGCCGAGGGCAAACGGCACACCCAGGCTGTCCTGGCCCTGGCTCGCCGGAGAGTCAACGTCCTGTGGGCGCTGATTCGCGACGGACAGTGCTTCCAACGCGGACTCCCGGTCACAGCAGCGGCTTGACAACATCATTAGGAGGTGG
>NZ_BAABHS010000089.1:0-1408 GCF_039542225.1 Yinghuangia aomiensis
GGATGGCGTCCCGCTGAGTGGTGTAGCTGATGTTGGCGGGGATGCGCGCCGGTCGTGTGCCGGTGTGTGCGCCGTCTGCCGGTGGACGCGCCCTTGAAAACGGGGCGGGCCACCGTGCAACTCTCCGAGGTGAACGGGCAGTTCGACCTTGGGGGTGCACGATGGCCTTGTCCCAGCATGACCTACTCCGCCTGCTGGAGTCACTACGTTCGGCAGACGGTCTTGAACTCGTCCGCAGTGTCGCCGAGCGGATGCTGCAGGAGCTGATCGAGGCCGAAGCCGCCGCGCAGATCGGCGCCGAGTGGGGCGAACGCACCGAGGCCCGCACCGGATACCGCAACGGCCACCGCGACAAGACGCTGACCACGCCAGCCGGCGACCTGGAACTCGCGATCCCGAAACTGCGGGCCGGGAGCTTCTTCCCCAGCCTGCTCGAGCGCCGCCGCCGCATCGACCAGGCCCTCTACGCGGTCGTCATGGAGGCCTACGTCCACGGGGTGTCCACCCGTTCGGTCGACGACCTGGTCCGGGCCCTCGGCTCGGACACCGGCATCTCCAAGAGCGAGGTCTCAAGGATCTGCGCCGACCTCGACGAACACCTCGAAGCGTTCCGGACCAGGCCGCTGGACCACACCCGGTTCCCCTACCTCTACCTCGACGCCACCTACGTCAAAGCCCGCGTCGACCACCGGATCGTCTCCCAGGCCGTGGTCATCGCCACCGGCGTCACCCAGGACGGCGGCCGCGAGGTCCTCGGCGTCATGGTCGGCGACAGCGAGACCGAGGCCTTCTGGACGCAGTTCCTGCGCTCGTTGCGCGAACGCGGCCTGACCGGCGTCCGCCTGGTCCTGTCCGACAGCCATGCCGGCCTGGTCAAAGCCGTCCGCACCGTGATGATCGGAGCCGCCTGGCAGCGCTGCCGCGTCCACTTCGTCCGCAACGTCTTCGCCGTCATCCCCAAAGGCGCCGCGGAAATGGTCGCCGCGACCATCCGCACCATCTTCGCCCAACCCAGCGCCGACGCGGTCCGCACCCAACTCGACCAAGTCGCGGACATGCTCGGCCGACAGTTCCCCAAGGTCAAGGACATGCTCCTCGACGCCAAGGACGACCTGACAGCGTTCGCGGACTTCCCCCACCAGCACTGGAAGAAGATCCAGTCGACCAACCCCCTCGAACGCCTGAACCGCGAGATCAAACGCCGCTCCGACGTCGTCCAGGTCTTCCCGAACACCGACGCCGTCACCCGGCTGACCACCGCCGTCCTCGCCGAACTCCACGATGAATGGATCGCCTTCCCCCGCCGCTACCTCTCCAGCGACAGCATGAACAGCCTCTATCCCGACACTGCAGCCCTCACCACCGGCACCACCGACTGATCAGCTACACCACCTCAAGGGACATGACC
>NZ_BAABHS010000090.1:0-1324 GCF_039542225.1 Yinghuangia aomiensis
CAGCTGACTGTGAGGATGTGGATGGCGCCGCTCGGGGGGTCTGACTCCCCAGCTGACTGACGCTGCGGCTGTCCTGCGGTTGAATCGTCGGCCTACCGAGCGGTGCCGTCATGCACGTGGCCGGTCGGGCGCCTGTGACTTCATAGGAGCCCGGCCAAAGGTCCCATCACAGTCTTGTCCTGCCGCCCGACCGGCCCGTGCGATCCCTCATGCGTCGCACGGAAGGACAGCAGCTCCCAGCATGGCAGACGCGATAGCGGTGATCGGCGGCGTCGACACCCACACCGACTTCCACCAGGCCGCGGTCGTCGACACGGTCGGCCGGCACCTGGCCACCGAGGCGTTCCCCACCACCCCCGACGGCTACCGCCGGCTGCTTCACTGGCTGCGCTCGCACGGCGAACTGCTTGCCGTGGGCGTCGAAGGCACCGGCGCCTACGGCGCCGAACTCGCCCGGTTCCTGCGGGCGGACCAGGTCACCGTGGTCGACGTGGACCGCCCCGACAGGCGGGCCCGCCGGGCGAACGGCAAGTCCGACCCGGTCGACGCCTACGCGGCTGCGACCGCCGTGCTGTCCGGCCGCGCGGCCGGAACGCCCAAGACCCGCGACGGGATCGTCGAGGCCGTCCGCTCGCTGCGGGTGGTCCGCCGCTCGGCGGTCAAGTCCCGCACCCAGACGATCAACCAGATCCGCACACTGATCGTCACCGCGCCCGGCGAGGTCCGCGAGCGGCTGCGCGGACTGTCCACCGCCGAGCTGGTCAGGCAGCTCGCCCGGTCCCGTCCCCGCACGGACACCGCCGACCCGGCCTGCGCGGTCCGGACCGCGCTGCGGCGCCTGGCCCGGCGCCACCAATACCTCACCCGGGAGATCGCCGACGCGGACGCCGAACTACGGCCGCTGGTCGCAGCGGCCGCACCCGGACTGCTCGCGCTGCACGGCGTCGGCACCGAGACCGCCGCCCAGCTCCTGATCACCGCGGGCGACAACCCGGACCGGCTCACCTCCGAGGCATCCTTCGCGCACTTGTGTGCTGCCGCCCCGATCCCGGCCAGCTCGGGCCGCACCCACCGACACCGCCTCAACCGCGGCGGGGACCGCCAGGCCAACAACGCGCTGCACACCATCGCCCTGGTCCGCATGCGCTACGACACCCGCACCAAGGACTACGTCGCCCGACGCACCGCCGAAGGACTGTCCAAGAAAGACATCCTGCGTTGCCTCAAACGCTTCATCGCCCGCGAGATCTACAAGCACCTGACCCGCCAGCCAACCACCCAACCACCGCTCCTACAGACCACTTGACGATCTATAGGAGCTTCA
>NZ_BAABHS010000091.1:0-1321 GCF_039542225.1 Yinghuangia aomiensis
TGAACCGCTCCGGGTCTGATGGAGGCTCGATTCCCTGAGAGGATCGAGTCATGGCGCGTCCGTCCCCCTACCCTGCTGAGCTTCGTGAGCGTGCGGTGCGCATGGTCGCGGAGGTTCGCCCCAACTACCCGACGGAGTGGGCCGCGATGAAGGCGGTCGCCGCGAAGCTGGGCATCGGTGCCGCTGAGACGGTGCGGACTTGGGTCCGCAAGGCCGAGGTCGATGCCGGCCGGCGTCCGGGAGTGACCTCGGACGAGGCCGCAGAGATCAAGCGCTTGAAGGCGGAAAACGCCGAACTGCGGCGGGCGAACGAGATCCTCAAGGCGGCTTCGGCTTTCTTCGCGGCCGAGCTCGACCGGCCGTCGAAGCGCTCGTAGCGTTCATCGACGCTCACCGCGAGGTGTTCGGAGTCGAGCCGATCTGCCGAGTCCTGACCAGCCACGGACTGAAGATCGCGACGAGCACCTACTACGCGGCGAAAAGCCGTAGCCCCAGCGCCCGGTCGGTCCGCGACACCGAGCTGAAGACGCAGATCAACCGCGTCCACACGGACAACTTCAGCGTCTACGGCGTCCGGAAAGTCTGGCGGCAACTCCATCGCGAGGGCATACCGGTGGCCCGCTGCACCGTCGCACGGCTGATGCGCGACCTGGGCCTGGAGGGCGCCCGGCGAGGGAAGAAGATCCGCACCACGGTCCGGGACGACGCCCATGACCGGGCCGCCGACCTGCTGCAACGCGACTTCACCGCATCCCGGCCGAACGAGCGATGGGTCGCGGACTTCACCTATGTCGCCACCTGGTCAGGGATCGTCTACGTCGCGTTCGTCGTGGACGTGTTCTCCCGGGTGATCGTGGGCTGGTCCGCCGCCACCAGCAAGCGGGCCAAGCTTGTCCTCGATGCACTCGACATGGCCTTGTGGCGTCGCGACCGCGCCGGAACTCCCGTCGACCCGGGGCTGGTTCATCACTCGGACGCGGGCAGCCAATACACGTCCTTCGCGTTCACCGCGCACCTGATCGACGCCGGCATCGACGCCTCGATCGGCACCGTCGGCGACGCCTTGGACAACGCGCTCATGGAATCCCAGATCGGTCTCTACAAAACGGAGCTGATCAAACCCCGCAAGCCCTGGCATGGCCTCGCCGACGTCGAACTCGCCACCGCGGAATGGGTCGACTGGTTCAACAACCGACGCATCCACACCGCAATCGGAGACATCCCGCCCCACGAACACGAGACCAACTACTACGCTCAACACCAGCCCCAACCGGCGGCTGGAGTCAACGCATAGAGCCTCCACCAATCCCGGAACGGTTCA
>NZ_BAABHS010000092.1:0-1236 GCF_039542225.1 Yinghuangia aomiensis
GCTTGAGTTCTATCGGTGGTTGCGAACGCACTGGAAGGAGAGCGTTCGGATGCCCAGGTACGCCCCCAACAAGATGCCGACCGCAGTGAAGAAGCGGTACTTCGAGCTGTTGCGTGAGGGATACAAGGGTGCGGCGGCCGCCCGGGTGGTCGGGGTGTCCGCCAGCTGCGGATCGAACTGGTTCATCGAAGCTGGAAGCATGATCGTCCCCGACCCCGGCCCGATAGCACCGCGTTTCCTCACCCAGGAGGACCGCATCGCGATCGCCGACGGGCTGCAGGCCAAGCAGGCCGTCAAGGAGATCGCTGCGGCCGTCGGAAAGAGCTTTCAGACCGTCTACCGCGAGATCAAACGCAACGCGAAACCTGATGGCAGCTACCACCCTTGGTGGGCCCACAACCAGTCCCTGCTGCGGCGCCACCGCCCCAAGCAGGAGAAGATCCGCGCCAGCGAACCGCTGCGGACGCTGGTGCGCGAGAAGCTCACCGACAGGTGGTCGCCGCAGCAGATCGCGCGCCACCTGGCCCGTGAGCACAGCCACGACGCGACGATGCGGGCCTGCCCGGAGACGATCTACCGGGCGCTGTTCGCCGGCCTCCTCGGCCGTCGGAAGGCCAAACTCCGCACCGGTCGCACCCGCCGCAAGAAGCAGCGCCGCGGCGTTCCCACACTGAACAAGATCAAGAACATGACGCTCATCCACCAGCGGCCGATCGAGGCCAACGACCGGACCGTGCCCGGCCATTGGGAGGGAGACCTGATCATCGGCCGCGGCCAGGGCTCCGCGATCGGCACCCTCGTCGAGCGCACGACCCGCTACGTTCACCTGATCCACCTGCCGCGCGGCTGGAAGGCGCCACAGGTCCGCAACGCACTCATCACGCAAACCATGCATATCCCGCCCCAACTACGGCGGACGCTGACCTGGGACCAGGGCCGCGAGCTGACCCTGCACGAAGACATCGAGGCATTGACCGGCTTCCGCATCTACTTCTGCGACCCGCACTCACCCTGGCAGCGCGGCACGAACGAGAACACGAACGGCCTGCTGCGACAGTACTTTCCCAAGGGCACCGACCTGTCCGCCCACACGGCACGCGACCTCAGCGAAGTCGCCCGCCAGCTCAACCGCCGTCCCCGCATCGTCCTCGGCGACAGGACCCCAGCCGAGGCCATGCGAGAATGCCTCGCAGGCCCATTCACCAGGTGATTCGCAACCACTGATGGAATCCGCCC
>NZ_BAABHS010000093.1:0-1168 GCF_039542225.1 Yinghuangia aomiensis
GGGTCTGATGCACGATCGGGTGACATCTGAACTGGCTTGCCCTGTGGGGTAGGTGGGAAGGATGTCGTTGTGCCGAAGCCCTATCCGGATGAGTTCCGCGAAGATGTCGTGCGGGTCGCTAGGAACCGCGGTCCGAAGGTGACGCTGGAGCAGGTGGCTGCCGATTTCGGTGTCCACGCGGTGACGCTGTCGAAGTGGATGCGTCGTGCTGATATCGACGATGGTGTCCAGCCCGGGACGACCGCCACGGAGAACGAGGAACTACAAGCCGCGCGCCGGCGGATCAGGCTGCTGGAACAGGAGAACGAGGTGTTGCGCCGGGCCGCGGCCTACCTGTCGCAGGCGAACCTGCCGGGAAAAGGATCTACCCGCTCGTGAAGGAGCTGGCCGGAGACGGGGTCCCCGTCGCGGTCACGTGCCGGGTCCTCAAGCTCGCCAGGCAGCCCTACTACCGCTGGCTGGACCAGCCGGTGGCCGATGCTGTGCTGGACGAGGCCCACCGCGCGAACGTGTTGTTCGACGCCCATCGCGAGGATCCCGAGTTCGGCTACCGCCTCCTGGCCGACGAGGCCCGCCGCGCGGGATCGGTCATGGCGGACCGGACCGCGTGGCGGATCTGCCGGGACAACCGCTGGTGGAGCGTGTTCGGCAAGAAACGCGGCGGAGGCAAGAAGGCCGGCCCGCCGGTCCACGACGATCTCGTCCGGCGCGACTTCACCGCGAACGGCCCGAACAAACTGTGGCTGACCGACATCACCGAACATCCCACAACCGAAGGGAAGTTGTATCTCTGCGCGGTCAAGGACGCCTTCAGCAGGAGGATCGTGGGCTACTCGATTGACGCGCGGATGAAGTCCCAACTTGCCGTCGCCGCCCTGGACAACGCAGTCGCCCGCCGCGAGGGCGTTGCCGGCTGCGTCCTGCACAGCGACCGCGGATCTCAGTTCCGGTCACGGAAATTCGTCCGTGCGCTCGAGCGTCACCGAATGGTCGGATCGATAGGGAGAGTCGGGGCGGCAGGCGACAACGCCGCCATGGAGTCGTTCTTCAGCCTGTTGCAGAAGAACGTCCTCGACCGCCGATCGTGGACCACTCGCCAGGAACTGCGGACCGCGATCGTGACTTGGATCGAGAGGACTTACCACCGCCGCCGTCGACAAGCCTCGCT
>NZ_BAABHS010000094.1:0-1134 GCF_039542225.1 Yinghuangia aomiensis
GCCGGGGTGGTCAGGCTGCTTGGGTGAGGGGGCGTCCGCCGTAGCGGACGCCCTTTTCGCTGCGGACACGGGCTCGTTCGCGGCGTTGGGCGGCGAGGAGGTCGGGGTCGCGGGTGTGGGTGTTGCGCCAGCGCAGGTAGGCGTGCAGCGCGCGGGTCTGGGCGGTGTGGTTCGGGTGGTTGGAGTTCGCGATGGTGAACTGCCGCAGCGGTCCGAAGTGCGCTTCGATCGGGTTCGCCCAGGACGTGTAGGTCGGTGTGAAGCACAACTCGACGCGGTTGCGGCGGGCCCATCGGCGGATGCGCCAGTTCTTGTGGGCGGACAGGTTGTCCAGGATCACGTAGATCGGGGCGCCGTCCGGACGGGCCTTGCGGATCGAGCGCAGTGCGGCCCAGGTGTGGTCGATGCCCTTGCGGCGGTGGTTGACGCCCCAGAGGGTGTCGTCGCCGACCGAGTAGCAGCCGTGGAAGTAGGTGACGCCGTGGGTGCGGTGGTAGGTCGCCGGCAGGCGGTCGGGCCGGCCTTTCGGCGCCCAGCCGGATCCGGCGGTCGGTCGGATGCCGAGCGGCCCGAATTCGTCGAAGGCGAACACCCGGTCCGGGAACCGTTCCAGGACGTGTTCGATGCGGTCGAGCTTGGTGTCGTAGTCGGGGTCGTTGGATTCCTTCCAGGTCTTGGTGCGCTGGAAGGTGATCCCGCGGCGGGCCAGCAGGGTGCGTAACGCCTCGCGGCCGAGGCGTATGACGCGGTCGTGGACCTTGCGGAGGTAGGCGGCGAGTTTGCGGATCGACCAGCGGGTGAACGGCTGGCCGAGGGCGGTCGGGCGGGTGGCGGCCGTCTGGGCGACGAAGTCCTCGTCGTCATGGTTGAGCAGGCGGGGACGGCCTCCCGCCCACCGAGGGTCCAGGCTGGCCATCCCGGTCTCGTTGAACCGGTGGACCACGTCGCGGACGGTGTCCTCGTCCGCCTGGACCAGCCGGGCGATCACCGGGACCGTGTTCCCGCCGGCCGAGGCCAGCACGATCATCGCCCTGCGGAACCGCACCGCGCTCGTGGTCCCGCGTCGCACGATGCGTTGCAGCCTGCGACCCTCGTCCTCGGTCAGTCTGCGGACCTTGACCGGCTCTGCCACCG
>NZ_BAABHS010000095.1:0-1099 GCF_039542225.1 Yinghuangia aomiensis
CTAGGGCCTGTTCTGAGTTCGGATCACGATCGGGTCATTCCGGCCTCGGCGGCCGGGGGAATGCGGTAGACCGGACGGCATGACCCGGGGTGATCTGTCGGATGGCGAGTGGGAGTTGGTCGAGCCGCACCTGCCTCTGGGGGTGTCCGGACCGATCCCTGACCTGCGGAGCTACTTCAACGCGGTGATGTGGCGGTTCAGGACCAACAGCCCGTGGCGGGACGTCCCGGATCGCTACGGTTCCTGGTCGACGGTCTACGACCGGTTCCGGATGTGGGCCCGCGCGGGGATCTTCCAGTCCGTTATGGACGCGATGATCGCGGAGGCCGCGGCCCGCGGCGACGTCGACCTCGGCCTGGTCAGCGTCGACTCGACCACCGCACGCGCGCACCACCACGCTGCCGGGATGGCTCTGGACCCCGCGCTCCTGGACGACCTGACGAAAGCCGCGACCGAGGAAAAGGGGCTCCGCGAAAGGGACGAAAGGACGCCGTTGCCGAGCCGCCCGAGGAACCGGCCGACCCCGAGCGGGAACAGCGGCGGGCGGAACGCCGGCGTCGCAAAGCCCGGCTGAAGGCAGCCGGCCTGGGCCGATCCCGTGGCGGGCTGACCAGCAAGGTCCACCTCGCCGCCGACCGGCGGTGCCGCCCGCTGTCCATCGTGCTGACCCCCGGACAGGCCGCCGACAGCCCGCAGTTCGTCCCGGTCATGGACAAGATCAAGGTCCGAGGGTCCGTCGGCCGCCCGCGCACCCGGCCGGACGCAGCGGCCGGCGACAAGGCGTACTCCTCCCGCGCCAACCGCGCCTACCTGCGCCGACGCGGCATCAAAGCGGTGATCCCGGAGAAGGCCGACCAGGCCGCCAACCGCAAACGCAAAGGCCGACACGGCGGCCGCCCGGTCAGCCACGACCCCGAGCTCTACAAGCAGCGCAACACCGCCGAACGCTGCATCAACCGCATGAAGGACTGGCGCGGCATAGCCTTCCGAACCGACAAAACCCCCGACAGCTACCTCGCCGGACTCCACCTACGCGGCGCCATGATCTGGCTCCGCAGCCTCCCCACACGACCGTGATCCGAACCCAGAACAGGCCCTA
>NZ_BAABHS010000096.1:0-1086 GCF_039542225.1 Yinghuangia aomiensis
ACCACGGTCCCGCTGACCGACATCGCGCCGGACGACGAGTTCAACATCAGCTCGGCGAAGAACAACCGGGCGCTGATCCTGGAGCGGTTCGGCAAGACCATCGCCAACGCGTTCCTGCACACGCCGCACCCGCTGCGGCGTTCGGTGCTCGCGGAGCTGGAGGCCGAGTTCCCCGAGGTCGTGGACCGCACCGCGCACGCCCCGCTGCGCAGCCACACGGACGTGTCGATCGCGTCGTCGCTGCACCACTACTACGCGTACCTCACCGGACGCTCGGTGCCCGCGCCGATCTCCTGCGGCTTCATCAACGTCGGCCTCCGCGAGCAGCAGACCAAGCTCACGCGCCTGCTCTCGGCCCGCATCCACGACGTGTTCTGCCTGAACGACTACCACGACGGCGACGTCCCGGCCGAGGAGCAGTCGCGGATCATCGACACGTTCCTCACCGAGTACTTCCCGACGGCCAGCCAGTTCGAGACCGGCACGGTCCGGAACGGGCGGGTCGAGCGCTGACATGGACGCGCCGCCGGGCGCCGCGGACTGCCGCGGCGTCCGGCGGCGCGTTTTTCGGTGCGTGGTGTGCTGTGCGGGGTCCCGCGCCGTTCAGCGCTCCCAGGGCGCGGGCGTCGGGAAGTACGCCTCCAGGAACCACTTCAGCAGAGCCATCTGCTGCTCGACGGAAGCCACTTCGGACTCCGTGTCGTTGAGGCAGAACGCGTCCAGCGACCGCTGCTCCAGGAAGCGCTGCAGCCGGCGGGGCGTGTGCCGGGCGGCGAGGTCCGCGTACGCGAACTCGATCTCGCCGGGCACCGAGCGCCCGCTGAGGAACGCGTAGCTGTGGTGCAGCGACGACGTGATCGCGATGTCCCCGGGGCTGCGGAAACGCTGGGCCGCCGTGGCCGCCTGGACGTCGGCGAACCGCACCTCGATCTCGGCGAGCACGCTGCGCCGCAGCGGGTGCGGCGCGTGCTTGAACTTCTGCACCGGCGTGGGCCCGAATGCCTCGGTGATGAGCGCCCGGTTGTTCTTGCCCGCCGACACCACGGGCGGGTCCGCCAGTTCCGGGGCGCCGAGTGGCACCTGCGA
>NZ_BAABHS010000097.1:0-1079 GCF_039542225.1 Yinghuangia aomiensis
GGACGCACCTTCGCCGGCGGCAGCAACGGCTCCACGATCTCCCACAACCCGTCAGGAACGATCCAGCCCCACCCCGAACTCCCCATGACACATCAACGACCACGTAGCCACATAGGACACGGTCTAAAACGCCTCGCTTCCCGGTGCACAAGGGTCGGGTGACGATCACAATTGGCTCACTTGCGCCCTCGGTAGATGAAGCCGGGTGCGATGGCGCAGGCGCACCGGAGGAAACACCGACGCCGGGTTTGCCGTCCGATAACCCGAACCCGCCTGGGTCTGTGGCCACGAATGCGAGGCTGTCGTGGATGCCTCGACCCCATGGTTCATTGAGGGTCCAAGTCGCACACATTGCGGAGATGGCACGGCCGTTGCTGATCGCGGACGTCGGCATCGGGCGTTCCGCAAAGACGTATCCCGGCCACCGATGGTTACAGCGACGCTAACCGCACGCCGCTGGGTCCGGCACCGACGACGGACGTCGGCGCGCGTTCTGGACAACAGGACCGCCAGCGGAACAACTCGCCAAATTCTCGGGCGAAACTGTTGCTGCGCCAGCATGTGCCCTAACGGCACGCGACTCTCGTCGCGTGCCGTTGGCGGGCCCAACGCGGTACGGGGCCGACGAGAAACGGCCATGGCCGCGTTTGCGAGACCGTCGGAGCAATCCCCGCGTGCAAGGCTCAAGACATACTGACGGGTAAATTATCACGCTGATCACAACAATCCCTCGGCCGACAGACCGGACTCCGTGAACCGAAGCTGCCAGACGCTGGAGTGCTTGCAGAAGCCAAGCCAGCGCTGAGGTATGGGTGTTGTCGTGCACCGTGACAGCGTGAGCCGTTTCCGGGCTCCACACTGGTGGCAGGCGCTGAAGACGCCTGCACGACAGGCTCGATGGCTCCGCTGCCGGGTCGGATCATCGGCTCGTATGCCAGCGCCGACGGTGGAGTAAGACCGTGTCCTATGTGGTGTGGCTGCGGAGTCGTTTGAAGCAGATGAGTGCTGCGGCGAGGGTGGTGAAGGCGAGGAAGAGGTCGGATCTGCGTTCGTAGCGGATGGTGAGGCGGCGGTAACCG
>NZ_BAABHS010000098.1:0-1073 GCF_039542225.1 Yinghuangia aomiensis
GCGGCGTTCGGCTGCGGCGTCCAGGAGTTCGGCGACGGTACGCCTGCTCTGCGCGGGTGAGTCCGGCGTGTGGAAGCGCCGCAGGATCTCGGTACGCACGTGGGCGTCGTGGCCCTCGGCGACGCGCAGCAGGTAAGCGTTCCTCTCGGCATCGGGCAGTGCGGCGATCCGGTCTCGCAGGCCGGGACCGGTGGCGGGGGCGTCCGCCCGGGCCGGGCCGGCGTCGGCGGCGACCGCGAGCAGGTCGCGGTCCAGGCGCAGGAAGTCGGCGAGGGCGCGCTGGGGGCTGGTGAGGGTGGACAGCCCGGCGGGGAGCGGGGGTTCGGGGACGCCGTCGAATGCGTCGTCGAACGTGTCCTCGTCGCGTTCCCAGGTGCCGATGCCGGCGAGCCAGGCCAGGTAGAGCGGACGCAGGTCACCGGCGGCGAGTTCAGCCCGTACACCGACGAGCCCCGACAGGGCGCCTTCCAGGTCGTCGTCCCACTCGGCGTTCTCGTCCTCGCTGGTGAACGACAGGACCACGTTGCCCTTGTGTTTCGAGGCCTCGGCCAGGGGTGCGACCTCGTAGCGCGCAGCGGTTTCCGGGTCGAGCAGGTTCGCGGGGAGCTTCAGCATCAGGTGCCGGGTGCCCCAGTTCGCGAAGTACAGGTGGGCGTCGTAGTAGCGCTCCACCAGGGTGCGCGGGTTCCCCTTGAAGTCACCCCACTGGTAGTCGTTGACGAAGTGCGTGCGGCTCATCCGCGCCCGAGTGGACAGCGCCCGCACCGCGGCGAACTCCTCGTCGTCCAAAGGTCGGTCGACCGCGACGAACTCGTAGTACTGGTATTCGCTCACGTGTGTCCCTGCCGATGTTCAGCCTGTCCAGTGCCGGTGTGCCGCGATCCATTCAGCCCCGTCGGGCAGCGGGTCGGGTAGCGGCAGATCCAGCAGTCCGACCCTCTGGCGGTGCCGACCCGCCACGCACACCGCGACGATGCCGCCGTCCACGCCGACGTCGACTTTCCTGACGACGACCGGGACGCCGAGTACCTCGGTGGTGAACGGCACCGCGAGGTGCTCTTCGAGCATCGTGA
>NZ_BAABHS010000099.1:0-979 GCF_039542225.1 Yinghuangia aomiensis
CTAGACGAGTCTTTCCGAACACGTTCAGTGGTCGTAGGCGGTCAGTGAGCGGCTGACCGCCTGGCCGGTGTGGAAGTTGTGCCACACCGCGGCGGTCAGTGCGAGGACTCGCTGAGCCACGCGGACACTGACGCCGTCGACGGTGCGTCCGCCGTGCTGTTCCAGGCCGAGCTGGCCTTTGAAGGTGTCGTTGACCGACTCGATCAGCTGGCGGACCTTCTTCAGCATCGGCTCGCCGGGCCGTTTCGCCTCGCGTTTGAAGGACGGTCGCAGGAGCGTGATCCCCTGTTCGGACAGTGACCGTTCGAAGGGCCTGGACGCGAAGCCCTTGTCGGCGATCAGCAGCAGGCCGGGCCGTTCGGCGACGAGTTCGGCGTCGACTTCCAGCATCGCGCCGAGCACCTCGCGCTCGTCGAGCTTCGGGTCGGCAAGGGCCCACAGCACCGGCAGCCCGGACGGGGTGCACACCAGATAGAGCCGCAAGCCCCAGAAGAACCGCGAATGCGACGCGCAGTAGCCGTACTTCGCCCAGCCGGCCAGCTCGGAGCGCTTGACCGTCGGCCGGGACATCCCGCACGGCACCGGCGTGGAATCGGTGATCCACACGCTGTCGTCCCACCAGTCGGTGTCCCGGCCGAGCATACGGATCACCCGCTTGATCTGCGGGAGAGCGGCCCGCAACCGCTTGTTGTAGCCGGGATCCTGCGGCAGGAACGGGAACAGGTGGCGCAGGTTCTTCCGGGCATACCGCAGCCAGCGGGCCTCCTCGTGGAAGCCGAGCATCGCCTGCATCACGGCCAGGCACAGCAACTCAGCGTGACTGAGCCTGGGCGGCCGCCCCGGCAGCCGGGCCAAGTCCGCCCAGTCGTCGTCGAGTTTCACGTACAGTGCGATCGCGAGGGTGTCGAGGTCTGTCGTCACAAACGGATCCTGGACACCCTCGCTCCATGCCCGCAGGCATTCGGAAAGACTCGTCTAG
>NZ_BAABHS010000100.1:0-959 GCF_039542225.1 Yinghuangia aomiensis
GCCGGCCTTCTCGTACGCCGCCGCGGCGGCGTTGCGGGTGCACGTCGACACGTCCGGCTGCACGAGGCCGCCCGGCACGTACGGGTCCGACGTCATGACCGACGCGGAGATCTTCACCGCCCGTTCGCGCACCGCCGGCGGCAGCGTGGCGAGCTTCTTCGCCGAGCACAGCACGACCGCCGCGGCGCCGTCGGTGTTCGCCGAACACATCAGCGACGTGTTCGGGTACGAGATCATCGGCGCGGCCTTGATCTCGTCGAGCGAGAACCGCTTGCGGTACTGGGCGAGCGGGTTCAGCTCCGAGTGCGCGTGGTTCTTCTCGCTGATCTTGTAGAAGTGCTCCACGGAGGCCTGCGGGTTGGCGTGCAGGTACGCCATGCCGGCCTGCGCGAACACGCTCGGCATCGTCTGCGAGCCGAGGATGCCTTCGGTCGGCATCACGTGACCGTCGCGCCCCGTCGGCGCGTACTCGTTCTTCGCGCCGGCCGGACGCCCGCCCGGACCGAGCAGGCCCATGCCGGAGGTCTTCTCGACACCGACGGCGAGGCCGAGGTCGGATTCGCCGGCCAGGATCGACAGGTGCACGGTGCGCAGCGCGGTCGCACCGGTCGCGCACGCGTTGGCGACGTTGTAGACGGGGATGCCGGTCTGGCCGATCTGCTTCTGGATCTGCTGGCCGAGCCCGGCCGCGGCGTTGAACAGCGAGCCGGCGGCGAGGATGTCCATGTCGCCGATCGCGGTGCCGGAGTCGGCGAGCGCGGCCAGGGCCGCGTCGGCGGCCAGGTCGACGGAGTCGAGGCCGTCGTGGCGCGCGAAACGCGTCATCGAGGCGCCGATGATCCACACGTGCTCCGAAGCCATGCGGAGATTCCTTTCTGCGGGGTGGCGGAGGCTCAGGAGCGCGGGGCGAAGGCGTAGGCGACGGCTTCGACGCCGTTGTCGTCGGTGCCCGCGACGTA
>NZ_BAABHS010000101.1:0-914 GCF_039542225.1 Yinghuangia aomiensis
GTGATCAAGGCGGACAAGCACAACTGGAAGTACGCCTGGTTCGGCGAGCACCACGCGCTGACCGAGTACAGCCACCTGTCGGCCCCCGAGGTCGCGATGGGTTACGTCGCCGCCCGCACCGAGCGCATCCACCTCGGCACCGGCATCAACAGCCTGTCGCCGCGCAAGGAGCACCCGGTCCGCTTCGCGGAGCGCGCCGCGATGCTCGACCACATCACCGAGGGCCGCTTCGAGTGGGGCACCGGCCGCGGCGCGGGCAGCCACGAGGTCGCCTCGTTCAACATCATGGACAGCAACTCGACCAAGGCCGAGTGGGACGAGGTCTCGCGCGAGGTCGTCCGGATGTGGGAGCAGTTCGACTACTCCTTCCACGGCGAGCACTTCACCGTGCCCACGCCGCACAACATCCTGCCGAAGCCGTACGGCCACTCGCACCCGCCGATCTGGATGGCGTGCGGCAACCCGGGCTCGTTCGCCAAGGCGGGCGGCCTCGGCATCGGCGCGATCGCGTTCAACTTCGAGCCGATCTACAACCTGAAGGGCCGCATCGAGGCCTACAAGGAAGCCGCCGCGAACCCGGTCGAGATCCTCGGCGACTACCAGAACAACAACGTCATGATGACGAACGGCGTCATCTGCCTGAGCGACCGCAAGCGCGCCCGCGAGATCGCGCTCAAGGGCCAGGCGGGCTACCTCGTCACGCTGGTGAACCTGTACCACGACACCATGCCGAAGTCGACGGACGGCATCACCTGGCCGGTCCCGCCGACCGACCTGTCCTCGCTCGGCGGCGACGAGCTGCTCGACCAGCTCATCGCGGGCGGCTTCCTGCTCTGCGGCACCCCGGAAGAGGTCTGCGAGCAGGTCGCGCAGTACCAGGAAGTCGGCTGCGACCAGCTGGTGTTCGGCCTCAG
>NZ_BAABHS010000102.1:0-891 GCF_039542225.1 Yinghuangia aomiensis
CTGAAGGCTTCGCCGGAACTGGCGCCGCCGCGCCCGAGAGTCGGGATCGCACCCACGCTCAGTGACGCCGAACTCCTCACACTGGCGGTCATGTCGGCGCTGCTCGGCTACACGTCCGAGCGGCGCTGGATCCGCAGGGTCGACAAGGACTTCCGCGGCCTGTTCCCGTACGTGCCGCGGCAGTCCGGCTACGGCAAGCGGCTGCGGGCGGCATCGTCGCTGTTCACCCACATGATCCGCGTTCTGGCGACCGACACGACGCTGTGGAGCGACGACGTGTGGCTGGTCGACTCCACCCCGGTCGGCTGCGGCTGCTCGCGGGAGACCGCGAAACGCTCGGACCTGGCCGGCTGGGCCCAGTACGGCTACTGCGCGTCGCATTCCCGGTACTTCTGGGGCCTGCGACTCCACCTGGTCTGCACCCTCGGCGGCCTGCCGGTCCTGTTCGCCCTCACCGGCGCCAAGGCCGACGAACGCGAGACCCTGCGCGACATGCTCGACCACGCGCCCGACGTCGTCGCCGGGCATCCCGGCCAGACGATCATCGGCGACAAGCACTACTACGGCCGCGCTTTCGAACACGACCTCACCGAGCGTCACCTCGTTCTGCTGCGTCCGGCCCGCAAGGGCGAACCCGAACGGGCCGGAGCACACCTGTTCAAACCGCTCCGGCAGGTCATCGAGTCGATCAACCAGACCTTCAAAGGCCAGCTCGACCTGGAACGACACGGCGGGAAAAGCCCTGCCGGAGTCGTCGCCCGTGTTCTCAGCCGCGTCCTCGCGCTGACCGCGGCGATCTGGCACAACGACAAGACAGGGCAACCGGTCAAACGATCACTGACCGCCTACGACCACTAACCGTGACGAGACCCCTTGGACTCATTCATCTAG
>NZ_BAABHS010000103.1:0-867 GCF_039542225.1 Yinghuangia aomiensis
AGACCGTGTCCTATGTGGCTACGTGGTCGTTGATGTGTCATGGGGAGTTCGGGGTGGGGCTGGATCGTTCCTGACGGGTTGTGGGAGATCGTGGAGCCGTTGCTGCCGCCGGCGAAGGTGCGTCCGCAGGGCGGCGGGACGGCGAATATCGACGACGAGGCGGTGTTCGCCGCGATCGTGTTCGTGTTGACGACCGGGTGTGCGTGGCGGCATCTGCCGCCGTGTTTCGGGGCGTCGAAGTCGACCGTGCACCGGCGATTCACGATCTGGTCGGACGCCGGGTTGTGGGGTCGGCTGCACCGCAGGCTGCGCGAACTCCTTGCGGACGCCGGGCTGGTGGACTTGTCGCGGGTCCTGGTCGACACCGCGCACGTCCGCGCGAAAAAGGGGGCGGACTCACAGGTCCGAGCCCCGTCGACCGCGCCAAGCCGGGCTCCAAGCTGCACGTCCTGTCCGACCGGGCCGGACTGCCGCTCGTCGTCGGTGTCTCAGCTGGCAACTGCCATGACAGTAACGGCCTGAAGCCGCTGGTCGAAGCGCTCCTGGCCAAGCACGACCCGCACCGCGGACGACCGTGGAAACCCGGAAAAATGCATGCGGACAAGGCCTACGACAACCCTCCGCTGCGACGCTGGCTGCGCGGCAGGCGGATCGGCGTGCGGATCGCCCGCAAAGGCGTCGACACCTCCGGACGACTCGGCCGACACCGCTGGGTCATCGAACGCACCATGTCCTGGCTGACCGGTTACCGCCGCCTCACCATCCGCTACGAACGCAGATCCGACCTCTTCCTCGCCTTCACCACCCTCGCCGCAGCACTCATCTGCTTCAAACGACTCCGCAGCCACACCACATAGGACACGGTCT
>NZ_BAABHS010000104.1:0-864 GCF_039542225.1 Yinghuangia aomiensis
CGCGATGCCCCGCCACGCCTTCAATCGGTTGATCAGGCGCTCGACGGTGTTGCGCTCCTTGTAGAGGTCGGTGTCGTGGGTGACGGGCCTGCCGCCTCTGGAACCCTTCTTCCTCCGGTTGGCGGCCTGGTCCTTCTTCTCCGGGATCACGGCCTTGATCCCGCGTCTGCGCAGGTAGGAGCGGTTTCCGCGGGAGGAGTAGGCCTTGTCCCCGGCGACCGCGTCCGGCCGGGTGCGGGGACGGCCCGCAGTCCCGCGCACGCGGATCTTCTTCAGCACGGGGATGAACTGCGGGCTGTCGGCGGCCTGTCCGGCGGTCAGGACGAACGCCAGCGGGCGGCACCTGCGGTCGGCGGCGAGGTGGACCTTGCTGGTCTGCCCGCCCCTGGAGCGGCCGAGCAGGGCGGCCTTCAGGCGGAGCTTGCGCCGGCGTCGGACGCGTCGTCGTTCGTCGTGTTCCGGGTCGTCTGGGGTGTCCCGTCCGACTTGTTCTTCCGAGCCGCCCCCTTTTCCCGGGCCTTCTCCTCCTCGGCCGCGGCCTTCTCCAAGGCGGCCACGACCTCCTCGTCGAGGTGCATCCCGGCGGCGTCGTGGTGGGCCCGGGCGGTCGTGGAGTCCACGCTGACCAGCGACAAGTCCACCTCGCCCCGTCGCGCGGCCTCCGCGATCAACGCTTCCAGCAGGGCCTCGAAGACGCCGGCGTCCCGCCACTGCCGGAAGCGGTTGGACACGGTCGACCAGGCACCGAACTCCCGTGGCATCTCCCGCCACTGCGAGCCCGTCCGGAACTTCCAGACCACCCCCTCGAACTGCTGCCGCAGCCGCTCGGGATACGGGCCATAGTCACCGATCGGCAGATGCGGC
>NZ_BAABHS010000105.1:0-848 GCF_039542225.1 Yinghuangia aomiensis
AGACGTCATCTCATTTGGCTCGGTAGCCTGGGCTGGTGTCGATGGTTGAGCGTTTGGTGCCGGACGAGTTGTACGAGCTGTTCGAGCGGGTGGTTCCTCCCGCTCCGGTCCGCCCGCAGGGCGGTGGTCGGCGGCGGCATGGCGACCGGGAGGTCCTGGCCGCGATCGTGTTCGTGGCGACGACGGGCTGTACGTGGCATCAGCTGCCGCCCGTGTTCGGCCCGTCCGGGCCGACAGCGCACCGCCGGTTCACCGAGTGGACCAAGGCGCGGGTGTGGGCGAAGCTCTACCGCCTCGTCCTTGACGAGCTCGGCGCCCGTGGGGAGTTGGACTGGTCGCGATGCGCGATCGACTCGGTGAACATGCGGGCGATGAAAGGGGGGACCTGACAGGTCCGAATCCTGTGGATCGAGGCAAGAAGGGCTCGAAGATCCACCTGATCACCGAACGGACCGGTCTGCCCCTGTCGATCGGCATCTCCGGGGCGAACCTCCACGACAGCCAGGCCCTCGAACCGCTCGTCCTCGGCATTCCGCCGATCCGCTCCCGCCGCGGCCCACGCCGCAGGCGGCCCGCCAAACTCCACGCCGACAAGGGCTACGACTACCGCCACCTGCGCCGTTGGCTGAGCAAGCGCGGCATCCGGCACCGCATCGCCCGCAAAGGCGTCGAATCCTCCGCCCGACTCGGACGCCACCGCTGGACCATCGAACGCACCATGTCATGGCTCGCCGGCTGCCGCCGCCTGCACCGCCGCTACGAACGCAAGCCCGAACACTTCCTCGCCTTCACCGCCATCGCCTGCACCCTCATTTGCTATCGCAGACTCACCAAATGAGATGACGTCT
>NZ_BAABHS010000106.1:0-794 GCF_039542225.1 Yinghuangia aomiensis
CGGTCTATCCGGTGGTGTTCATCGACGCGATCCACGTGAAGATCCGCGACGGCCAGGTCGCCAACCGCGCCATCTACCTCGCGCTCGCGGTCACCGTCGACGGCGAGCGGGAGATCCTCGGGATGTGGGCCGGCGACGGTGCGGAAGGCGCCAAGTACTGGCTGCGGGTGCTGTCCGAGCTGAAGAACCGCGGTGTCGCCGACACCTGCATCGTCGTCTGCGACGGCCTCAAGGGCCTGCCCGACGCGATCAACACGGTCTGGCCGCAGGCGATCGTGCAGACCTGCATCATCCACCTGCTGCGAAACTCGTTCCGCTACGCGGGCCGGCAGGACTGGGACAAGATCGCCCGCGCCCTCAAACCCGTCTACACGGCGCCGTCGGAAGAGGCCGCGCTGGAACGGTTCGTGGAGTTCACCGAGGCCTGGGGCAAGAAGTACCCGGCGATCGTGCGGCTGTGGGAGGCCGCCTGGGCCGAATTCGTGCCGTTCCTCGCGCTCGACGCGGAGATCCGCACGATCATCTGCACCACCAACGCCATCGAGTCCGTCAATGCCCGCCTGCGGCGCGCGGTCCGCGCCCGCGGCCACTTCCCCAGCGACGCCGCCGCGCTGAAGTGCCTCTACCTCGCGCTCATAGCGCTCGACCCGACCGGCACCGCCAAAGCCCGCTGGGCCAAACGCTGGAAGCCCGCCCTCAACGCCTTCGAAATCACCTTCGAAGGCCGCCTCATCCGCACCACCCACTAACAACCAACATCAACTACCCGTTTACACCATCTACTTGACACACCC
>NZ_BAABHS010000107.1:0-564 GCF_039542225.1 Yinghuangia aomiensis
GGTAGGTGCCCGCCACCTGGCCCGGCGGCTCGGCGGTGATGTCGAAGTAGGTGCCCCGGCTCGCCGCGTACGCCTCCCGGTCGTCGGCGAGGATCCTCATGGCAGGGGAGCGAGCCCGACCCGTCACCGCCTCGCACGCAGGGCCGCGTTTGTTGAGTTAGCCTGCGTCACCTCTCAAGCCGTTCGCACCGATTGACGCAAAGCCAAGCCTGTCGTGCCAGGCGCCAAAACGCCGGCCTGTCTCCGTCTGCTTTCCCAACCGGCGTTATTCCGCACTCGCCAGCGGAGGATGGGGCGTGCCTGCCCAGCGCCTTCACGACGCCCGAGGCCCCCGGCCTGCAGGCCCTGCTCGCCCGGATGGCCGACGACGGCGCGACCCACGTCGCCATGGAGGTCTCCAGCCACGCCCTCGCGCTGGGCCGTGTCGCGGGGACACGGTTCGCGGTCGGCGCCTTCACCAACCTCTCGGCCGAGCACCTCGACTTCCACGCCGACATGGAGGACTACTTCGCCGCCAAGGCGCGCCTGTTCGACGGGCGCTCGCAGCGCGAGATCGTCTGCGTC
>NZ_BAABHS010000108.1:0-546 GCF_039542225.1 Yinghuangia aomiensis
ACCCGAGCGAGCAGGGTGGGTTACCGGTTCCGGTTGAGCCTACCGAGGTGTGGGCCGCGGACGAGTTGGACGCGCAGCTGGTGCGCCGGCTGACGGACCGGGCCCGCGCGGAGGGCCTCGCGCTGACCGGGGCGGGGAGCCTGTTGCAGCAGCTGACGAAGCTGGTGCTGGAGGCGGCCCTGGAGGGTGAGATAGACGACCACCTCGGCTATGCGAAACACGCGGTCGAGGGCCGGGACGGCGGGAACTCCCGCAACGGGCGCCGCGCGAAGACGGTGGCGACGGAGGTGGGGCCGGTGTCGGTTGCGGTCCCGAGGGACCGGGAGGGGACCTTCGCGCCGGCGATCGTGCCCAAGCACGTCCGGCGCCTGTCGGGGGTGGACGACCTGGTGCTGTCGCTGTCGGCGAAGGGCCTCACCCACGGCGAGATCGCCGCGCACCTCGCCGACACCTACGGCACCGACGTGTCCAAGACGACCATCTCCGCGATCACCGACCGCGTCGTCCAAGGCCTGACCGAGTGGCAGGCCAGACCTCTCGATCCGG